>LFRS01000102.1:0-139453 GCA_001512435.1 Halothermothrix sp. DTU029
TACTGAAAAATGAAGCCTTTAGCAGATAGTAATATACCGGAGGAATAATCCTTCGGTATTTAATATGCTACAGCAAAAGAGGTGGAAGAAAGTGGCTGAGAGTAAAAGAAAACCTGGCCTGGATGCTGGTAAAGTACTACGAGGTTTAAAAATAACCATTGGTCTTAGTCTCTTGTTTTCAGCAATTGTCATTCTGGCAACCTTTGATAAAGATGCTTTTTTAAAGGCAGTCAATAGTTTGACCCCTCTAATTATTTTAGAGGTATTAATCCTGTTAACTATTAATTTTCTGGCTGCAGGGATGGAAGTAAAAATAATGATTAATGCTACCGGGAACAGGATAAGCCTTTTTGAAGGGGTCAAGTCCTTTCTGGTTAGTTCTTTTGCTTCTAATGTGACACCAATGGCAACTGGTGGTGGGCCATTTCAAATATATTACCTGCATAAAAGGGGTATAAATCTTGGCCAGGCAACAATGGTTGTACTGGCAAAATTTGTCCTCCGTTCTTTTTATTTTACCTTTAGCAGTATTTTCTTTATGATATTTTTTAATGAATTTATTTCTCCAGGAGCAGTACCGGATAATTTGTTTTATCTTTGTATTGGCCTGGGTTTTTTAATAGCCATAGCCATTATAGCTTTTTGTCTCTCACCGAAATTAATTGATTATTTGTTGAAATGTTTATTTAGATTTGAAAGAGTAAGGAAACTTGTTAAAAGGAATTATAGGTTAAAAAGGCTCTTGGTCAGGGGTAGAAAAGAGTTGCAGGAATTCCACCATTCTTTGGAGCTTCTGGCTCAACATAAAAGGAGTGTATTTCTTGCGGCCTGTTGTACTTTTCTTTACTGGACATCCCTGTTTCTGGTTGTACCGGTTATCTTAAAAGGCCTTGGTTATGAACCAAATTTCCTGCAATCCTATATTATGTTGACGATTTTTAATCTCATTATTCCATATATGCCAACACCAGGAGCAAGTGGTATGGCAGAATTGGGTTTTGCTTCGATATTTGTTTCCTTTATTCCCAGAGGTATTATAGGCCTGGTAACCTTTTTATGGCGGTTTATCAGTTTTTACCTTGTTTTAATTATTGGTGGTTTTATTACCTTCCGGGAATTGGGGTGGGAGAGGCGAAAAAATAATGGGTAAATTTGCAAAGATACTGGTAGATATTCCAGTGGAAGAGCTGGATCAGAGTTTTGATTACCGTATACCAGAAAAATATAAAGATAAGATTAAAATTGGCCAGGCGGTTCTGGTACCCTTTGGACGGAGAAGGGTTGCTGGTTTTGTTATTGGTATTACTGAGGAAAGTGCAGTAGAAGAGAGTAAAATCAGGGAAATCAGCAGGCTTATCTATCCGGATCCTTTCTTTGATGAAAAATTACTGGAATTGTTTCAGTGGATAGGGGTCTACTATAAGGCCAATTTAATTAATATCATTAAAACTGCTGTACCCTATGGGGTAATTTCTGGACAACTGAAAAAAAAGACCTTAAGGCTTGTAAAATTAAACCAGCCAGAGGTATTGATAGAGGAATATATTAAAGAGAAAGGCAAAAAAGCCTATAAACAGGCAGAGCTTTTAAGAATTTTGCTGGCCACTGATAAGGATTATACAGCTTCAGAACTGGCCGATCTGGCCGGAACTTCCACCAATACAATAGCTATACTGGTAGATAAGGGTATCCTTAAGTATGAGGAAATTGTCCAGGAGAGAAGGCCATTTTTGGGTAATGAACTAAAAATAGAACCCCCTTATCAGGCTACTCCCTGGCAAAAAGAGGTTATAAGAGAAATAAAAAAACAAATCGACCAGGCTGAGTACGGAACTTTTCTCCTCCATGGAGTTACTGGTAGTGGGAAAACAGAGGTATACCTGCAGGTTATAGATTATGCCTTAAAAAAATCCTATGGAGCCATTGTCCTGGTACCGGAAATTTCCCTGACCCCGATGATGGTGAGACGTTTTTACAGCCGTTTTGGGGATCAGATTGCCATCTTACATAGTAATTTGTCAGCAGGTGAGCGTTATGATGAGTGGAGGAGATTAAAAAGAGGAGAAGCAAAGATTGCCATTGGGGCCAGGTCAGCTGTCTTTGCCCCTGTCAATAATTTAGGACTGATAATTATTGATGAAGAACATGAAAATACCTATAAACAGGGGGAATATCCCTATTATCACAGTAGAGAGGTGGCTTTAAAAAGGAGTAAAATTACAGGCAGTACTGTTGTACTTGGTTCTGCAACTCCTTCCCTGGAATCCTATACTCTAGCAAATAAAGGGGTTTTCAGGCTGCTGGAATTACCGGAAAGGATCAGGCAACAAGCCTTACCTCCTGTTGAACTGGTAGATATGAGGGAAGAGTTGAAGAAAGGTAATACAGGTATCTTCAGCTATCAATTACAGAAGGCCCTGAAAGATGCCCTGGACCGGAATGAACAGGCACTGGTTTTTCTTAATCGGCGTGGTTATGCCAATTTTCTTCTCTGCAGGGAATGCGGCCAGGCCGTTAAGTGTAAGAATTGTGATATAAGCCTGACCTATCATGCTGGAATTAATAAATTACGGTGTCATTATTGTGATTATACTATTAACAGGCCATTAACTTGCCCCCATTGTGGTGGTAATTATTTAAGGGAATATGGCCATGGTACCGAGAGAATAGAAGAAGAACTACAAGAGCTTTTTCCCGGAGCTCTAATTGCCAGAATGGATCTTGATACAACAAGCAGGAAAGGTGCCCATCAGGAGATCCTGGAAAAGTTGGAAAAGGGGAAGATAGATATACTGGTTGGTACTCAAATGATTGCTAAAGGCCATGATTATCCCAATATTGGAGTGGTAGGCGTAATTTCTGCTGATACCATGTTAAATATACCTGATTTCCGGGCAGCTGAAAGGACCTTCCAGCTTCTAACCCAGGTAGCAGGACGTACTGGCCGGGGAGAGAAGATGGGCCAGGTTATAATACAGACCTTCAATCCTGAACACTATAGTATACAGGCAGCCAGAAATCATGATTTTCAGGACTTTTACCAGAAAGAGTTAGAACATAGAAAACTCTTTAAATATCCACCATATAGCTTATTGACTAATATAATAATAAAGGGAGAAAGGGAAGAGCAGGTTATAGAGGCAGCTATGGCTCTGGCTGGTTTTTTGAAAAACTATGAGAAATTAATTCTGGAAATACTGGGACCAGGGGAAGCCCCCTTGGCAAAAATCAGAAATCAATATCGCTGGCAGATAATATTGAAATTTACTGCCTATAAAGAAAGGAATTTTGTTTTAACAAAAATAAAAGAATTTCTTCTTGCTAATAACAGGAAAGATATAGCCTATAATATTGATGTAGACCCGCTAATGATGATATAATATAATAATGGTTAAATAACCTTATTGTTAAAAATGATTGATTATTCCGATGGAAAAAGGAGATGAAAAGATAGAATGGCAATTTTAAATATAAGGACGGTTGGTGATCCTGTCTTACGTACTAAGGCAAAAGAGGTCCAGGAAATAACTGATAAGACTAGAGAATTACTGGATAATATGGCAGAAACCATGTATGCAGCACCAGGGGTTGGCCTGGCAGCCCCACAGGTAGGGATACTGCAGCGGATTGCAGTTATTGATGTAGAAGATGAACATGGTTTGATAGAATTAATAAATCCGGTTATTACAGAATATTCTCAGGAGAAAAATATCGTTGAAGAGGGCTGTCTAAGTATACCCGGTAAGTCAGCTAAAGTTATACGGCCGGCCCGGGTAACTGTTAAAGCCCTGAATAGGGAAGGCAAGGAATTTGAGTTAAAGGCCGAAGGTTATCTGGCCAGAGCTATACAGCATGAACTGGATCACCTGGATGGTATCTTATTTACTGATAAAGCCCTGGCAGAGGAGTGAAAATAATGCGGATAGTCTTCATGGGAACACCGGATTTTTCTGTCCCCAGTCTGGAGAAATTATATACTAGCAGTGAAATAGAGATAAAATTGGTTATTACCCAGCCAGACAAACCCAGGGGCAGGGGGCAAAAATTAGCAGCTACACCAATTAAAAAAAGGGCCCTGGAATTGGGCCTGGAGACTCTTGAAACAGCTAATGTTAACCAGAAAGATATTGTGGAGAAAATAAGAGGACTAAGCCCTGATATAATTGTAGTTGTAGCCTTTGGACAAAAACTGAGCCAGGAGATCCTGGATATCCCTCCTTATGGCTGTGTTAATCTTCATGCCTCTCTTTTACCGGAATATCGGGGAGCCAGTCCCATTCATAGAGCTATAATTGATGGAAAGAAGGTAACCGGTGTTACTACCATGTATATGGCAGAAGGCTGGGATACTGGTGATATGATCTATAAGGAAGAAGTAAAGATTGAAGAAACAGATTCAATGGGGATCTTGCATGACAAACTGGCCTCCATTGGTGCAGAACTGTTATTAAAAACCCTTCTTGCTATAGAGAGGGGACTTGCTCCAAGAGAGGAACAGGATCACAGCAAAGCAAGTTATACTGGAAAGATCGACAAAAATACTGGGGCCATTGACTGGCAGAAGTCGTCCCTGACTATCTATAATCTGGTACGGGGGGTTAATCCCTGGCCCGGGGCATATACTCATTATAAAGGTGAGACAATAAAAATATGGCAGACAAGGCTTGTAGAGTCAAGCAGCTTAAATGAAGGAGAGGTAGTGCCAGGGACCATTGTCAGGGCAGATACCCAGGAAGGTCTGGTTGTCAGAACCGGTGATGGTTTCCTGGAGATTGTTGAATTACAAATACCGGGCAGGAAAAAGATGCTTGCCAGGGAATTACTCAATGGATATACTATTAATATAGGTGAGAGCTTTGAGCTGAAGCTATAATCTTATAGCTCTTTTATAATTTTATAAGTGTAAAAGGAGGTTGATTCAATGTTTTTTCCCTATTATTTTGATCCAACAATGATTATACTTATACCTGCTTTAATATTGGCCATGTATGCCCAATTTAAAGTCAAAAGCACTTATGGTAAATATAGCCAGGTAATTTCCCGTAATGGCTTGACTGGTGCAGAAGTAGCCCGGGAATTATTGCGGCAAAATGGAATCTATAATGTTACTGTACACCAGATAGGCGGTCACTTGACAGACCATTATGATCCTACCAGAAGGGTGGTAAATCTTTCCCCCCAGGTCTATGGCAGTAGTTCTCTGGCGGCAATTGGTGTTGCTGCCCATGAAGTAGGCCATGCTATTCAGGATGCCCTCAACTATAGGCCCTTAAAAATCAGGGCCAGCCTGGTACCTGCAGCTAATATAGGTTCCAGTTGGGGAATACCTCTGGCTCTTATTGGTTTCTTTATGAACTCCCAGTTTATGATGAATCTTGGCCTGGTATTATTTGTTGGTGCCCTGCTTTTCCACCTGGTAACACTACCGGTAGAGTTTAATGCCAGCAATAGGGCTATAGCTCTTCTTGACCGGGGCAGGTATTTATCCCGCCAGGAATTAGGAGGGGCCAAAAAGGTATTACGGGCAGCAGCTTTTACCTATGTTGCTGCAACTTTAGTAGCCCTGGCCAATTTATTGAGGATATTGATGCTAATTGGTATAAGAAGAGATGACTAGGATGAATTTTTATGAAGACTAGAGAGCTTACCCTGAAGATCCTTGTTGCTATCAGCAAGGGTGGGTATTCCAACCTTCTTCTGGATAGATATTTAAAAGGCCTTAAGGATGCCAGAGACCGGGCCCTGATTACGGAAATGGTTTATGGTGTTCTCCGTTTAAAGAACAGGCTGGATTATATAATAAAAGATTTTTCCAGGCTGGCTATTAATAAAATGGAACCTGTTGTCATCCAGGCCTTACGGATGGGGGTATATCAGCTTTTATTTCTGGATCGGGTACCTGACCGGGCGGCTGTTTATGAAACTGTAGAGGCAGTAAAGGCTTTTAGCAACAAAGGGGCAGCTGGGTTTGTAAACGCTGTTTTGCGTAATATTAGTAGAAATAAAGAGCAAATAAGCTATCCAGATCCGTTAAAAGATCAAAAGAGCTACCTCTCTGATTATTTATCCCATCCTCAATGGTTAGTAGATTACTGGCTGAAAATATATGGCTTTGAGAAAACCAGGGATCTATGTGAATACAATAACCAGCCCGGTGAACTGGTTATCCGTATCAATAGCTTAAAGGTTAAGGAAGAAGATTTTTTGCAAATTTATAAAAAGGCCGGCTTTGATTTAAGGCCAACCTGGCTTCCTCAAAGCTATCTAGTTCTTGATAATAGGGGTGTAGAAAGACTACCTTTATATAAAGAAGGTGCTTTTTTTGTCCAGGGCCTGGCAGCTGCCCTGGTGGGCTATATTATGAATCCTCTTCCTGGCATGAGGATACTGGATATGGCTGCTGCCCCAGGAGGAAAAAGTACGCATTTAGCTGAATTAATGGGAAATCAGGGAGAAATTATTGCCCTGGATATCCATGAGCATAAATTAAAACTAATCAATGATAATTGTAAACGCCTTGGTGTAGAGATAGTAAAAACACTCAAGTGTGATAGTAGGTATTTTAAGAGTGAAGAGAAATTTGATATGATTTTGCTTGATGCACCCTGTAGTGGATTGGGACTGATAAAACAAAAGCCGGAGATCCGTTGGAATAAATCAATGGCTGATATTAAGAAAATGACAGCTTTGCAGCTGGAGATGTTGGAAAATGCCTTAAGTTTACTTAAAGATGGTGGAATATTGTTATATAGTACCTGTACCTTAACCAGGGAAGAAAACCAGAATAATATTGCCAGAATCCTGGAATTATATCCAGATATAATAGGGATAGAGGATATCCAGGAGGATTTAAACCGGCTGGCATTAAAGGGGATCCTGGAGGCAGATGACAATGGCTTGCTGGAAATCTTCCCTCCTGATAGTCAGTCTGAAGGCTTTTTTATAGCCAAATTGAAGAAATTTTGAGAAGGGATTTTAATGAAAAAGCAGGATTTAAAGTCTTTAAGCAGAAATGAATTGAAGAAGTGGTTTAAAAAGGAAGCTTATCCCGAATTTAGGGCTGAACAGGTTTTTAACTGGATTTATAAGAATGGTGTTACTGATTTTGCTGCTATGAAAAATATCCCGGCAGACCTGAGGAGAGAATTGGAAGCAAAAGCTTATGTAAAAAGTAATCTTCTCCTGGAAGAAAGCCGCCATGCTGATGATGGGACTATAAAATTTCTCTGGAAACTGGCTGATGGGCAGTATATTGAAAGTGTTTATCTGCCTTATCCAGAGGAAAAACGCCATAGTGTCTGTATTTCCAGCCAGGTAGGTTGTGGCATGAATTGTAGTTTTTGTGCAACAGCCAAAGGTGGGCTGGTGAGAAACCTGACTACTGGTGAAATTATAGATCAGGTCCTGGGGATACAGAGAGAGATTAGCAGGGAAGAATATGGTTTCCCTCCTATTAGCAATGTTGTCTTCATGGGAATGGGAGAGCCTCTGGCCAATCTTTCTGCAGTATTAAAGGCTGTAGAAATACTGAATGATGAGAAGGGCTTTGGTATCGGGATGAGGAGAATAACAATCTCTACCTGCGGCCTGGTACCAGGGATTAGAGAGTTGGCCAGGATGGATTTACAATTGGTATTGGCCATATCCTTAAATGCACCCAATAACCAGGTCAGGGATTACTTGATGCCAATAAATAAAAAGTATCCAATTGAGGATTTGCTGGCAGCAGTACGATTCTATATTAAGGAGACCAAAAGGCGGGTTACCTTTGAGTACATTTTAATAGATAAAATAAATAATTCGCCAGACCAGGCAAGAGAACTGGCAAATTTACTCCAGGGTATCCTTTGTCATGTTAATCTTATACCTTTAAATCCTGTACAGGGCTTTGACCATCATAGGCCAGGAGAAGCTTCTATAAAACTATTCAGGGATATACTAAAGGAACATGGTATAGAGTCTACACTCCGTCAGGAACGGGGTACAGGAATTGAGGCTGCCTGTGGTCAATTACGCCACCTTAGAAATAAGAGGTGAAGAGATGGAATATGTAGTATATACAAATCGGGGAAAAATTAGAGAAGATAATGAAGATAGTTATTTAGTTAAAACAAGACCCTTCCCTTTGTTTGCAGTTGCTGATGGCATGGGGGGCCATCAGGCAGGAGAGGTAGCCAGTCAATTGGCGGTAAAGTTCCTGGATTCTTATACTTTTGATACTGGTAATTTATCAATTGCAATAGAAGAGGCTATAAATAAGGCCAATGAAGAGATTTTTCAACTTGGGGTAAATAAGGCCTCTTATCAGGGAATGGGTACTACCTTGTCCATGGGTATAATATTAAATAATAAGTTGTTTATAGGTCATGTAGGTGATAGTAGAATTTATATATATCGGGATGGAGAACTAAAGCAATTGACTACAGATCATTCTCTGGTAAATGAACTGCTGGAGAACAAACAGATAACCAGCCAGGAAGCCTTTAATCATCCACAAAAAAACATAATCACTCAAGCCCTGGGCATTAGCCAGAATCTTAATGTAGAAATAAAGGAAATTGACCTGCTAAAGGGAGATCTTCTCTTATTTTCAACAGATGGTTTACATGATCTGCTTTGCTACCAGGAGATCAATGAATTCCTGGCTACTGGTAAGGAGATAGAAAGTATAAGTAATCTTATGGGAGAAGAAGCCCTGCATAAAGGCGGTAATGATAATATTACATTTATTATAGTAAAACTGGATTAAATCCCCTGGATATTCCAGAGAATAACTTATGGGGTGAAAAGATGATTGGCAAAATATTGAATGAACGTTATAAAATAATCAAAGAATTAGGCAAAGGTGGTATGGCAATTGTCTATGAGGCCCAAGATCTCTTGCTGGACAGAAAGGTAGCCTTAAAGATGCTAAGGGCTGAATATGTTAATGATGCCAACTTTATTAAAAGATTCAGGCATGAGGCCAAGGCAGTTGCTAAATTATCCCATCCAAATGTAGTTAATATTTATGATATCGGCCAGGAAGGCAATTACCAGTACCTGGTAATGGAAGATGTGGAGGGAACAAACCTAAAGGATTTGATAGAGAAAAAAGGCAGGTTGGAACTAGTAGAAACCTTAGGCCTTGCCAAACAAATCCTGGCAGCCCTGGCTGTGGCCCATAAGAATAATATTATTCATTGTGATATAAAACCCCATAATATACTTTTAACCCGGGATATGCAGGTAAAAGTAACGGATTTTGGTATTGCCCGGGCTATTAGTTCTGCTACTACTATGACCATTACTGATACAATCGTAGGCAGTGCCCATTATTTTTCTCCAGAACAGGCCCGGGGTGCTGATATTGAAACCCGTTCGGATCTCTATTCATTAGGTATTGTAATCTATGAAATGTTGACAGGGGTTGTCCCCTTTTGGGGAGACAGTCCTATTTCTGTTGCCCTGAAACATATACAGGAATTACCTAAATTACCAAGCTTAATAAATCCGGAGATACCCAAGAATGTAGAACAACTGATTATGAAGGCTATAGCCAAGGATCCAGAGGATAGATTTGCCACTGCAGAAGAAATGAAAGCAGCTATTGATGAAATCCTGGCAGATTTACGGTTCAGGGATAAAAGCAGAAAAACCGATTTTCTTGATGATGGTGCTACCAGAGTCATCAAGAAGGCTGACTTGAAAGAAAGCAGCAAAAGGGATTATTTAAGTGAGCGGGAATATGTCTCCTATAGGGAGGAGACCAGGATACCTGCCTGGTTAAAATGGACAATCTTTTTATTCCTCTTTTTTATAATAGCCTTAACAGGAAGCTTTATTTTTTATCGGCAATATATGGATGTACCAGTAGTAGAAGTCCCTGACCTGCTGGGGAAAGACCTGGCTGATGCCAGGAAAGATGCGGCCCAGGTAGGTTTACACCTGGAATTGCAAAATGAAGGTATTCACCATCCGGAAATACCGGAAAATCATATTATTTCCCAATATCCTCTGGGTGGGGAAAGGGTCAGGCAGACCCGGAAGATAATGGTGACAATCAGTCTGGGGCCGGCAGTCCTGACAGTACCAGATTTAACCAATTTATCCTTGCGGGAAGCCAGGATTCTTCTGGAAAATCAAAAATTAACAGTGGGGGATATCGAGGAAATATATTCTGATGAATTTGCCAGAGGAACAGTGATTTCTCAGTATCCAGCTGCAGGTGAAGAAATATTACTGGAAACAGAGATAGATCTTCTGGTCAGCAAGGGTCCAGAACCGAATATGGTTCCAGTACCAAATCTGATTGGATTATCTCTGGAAGAAGCTATAGAAAAATTAGAAGGTCTTAATTTTAAGATTGGTAATATCAGTGAAAAAATGACCAGGAGATTTCTAAGTAACCAGGTTGCTGAAATGGCTTATGAAGCAGGTACAGCAATTCCAGAAGGTAGTGAGGTAGATCTGGTAGTTAGTTCTGGCCTAATCAATACCCAAAATGACGTAATCCATAAAGGGGTTACCATGAACTTTACTGTTCCTGCCGGAATCTGGAATCAATATATTGAGATTGTTATTATTGATAATAATGGTAGAGACCTGATCTATGAAGGAGAACACCATCCAGGAGACTTTATCCAGGTAATCTTTAATAGTGTTGGTTCTACCTATTATGAGATTTACATTAATCAACAATTACGTTTTGATGGAACATTATCAAAATAAAATAGGAGTGACAATGAAGGGATTTGTTACAAAAGCAATCGGTGGTTTTTTCTATGTAGCTGATGAAAAAGAGAATATTTATCGTACTACCATAAGAGGGAGGATCAGGGATACAGTTTATCCAGGAGATTATGTAGAACTAAAAGATGAAGTAATAGAAAAACTCTATCCCAGGAAGAGTTTGCTTTATAGGCCGGCAATAGCTAATGTTGATCAGGTCTTAATCGTATTGTCTGTTGCCAATCCCGAATTTGATCGCCGCCTTCTGGATCGTTTCTTAATTATAGTGGAAAAGGCAGAATTGAATCCCTTGATAGTTATTAATAAAATTGACCTGGCTGAAGAGGGTTTTTATGAACAATTTAAGGATTATCAGGCTGCCGGTTATCAGCTTTATTTCCTCAGTGTGAAAGAAAAAAAGGGCATTGAAGACCTGAAAAGAGATTTAGGGGAACATATCAATGTTTTAACAGGGCCTTCTGGTGTTGGCAAATCTTCTTTAATTAATGAGTTGGTGGCAGAAGAAAAGATGAAGGTAGGAGAGGTCAGTAAGAGGTTGAAAAGAGGGGTTCATACAACCAGGCATGTGGAGTTCCTGGCTGTTGAAAACAGGGGTTGGGTAGCTGATACTCCAGGCTTTACCTCCCTGGAGATCAAACATATCCAACCAGAGGAATTGACCTATTTTTACCCGGAGTTTTTACCCTTTCTGGATAAATGTAAATTCAGGACTTGCAGCCATACCCATGAACCCAATTGTGCTGTTAAGGCTGCAGTAAATGATTCTTTAATCTCTGTAGATAGATATGACTCTTATAGGAATTTTTATAATGAATTACAGGAAAACTGATTTTTTTATTATCTTTAAAAGGAGTGTTATAATGGCAGAACTTTTACCATCAATTCTGGCGGCAGATTTTGCAAATTTGCATAATGAAATAATGAAAGTAGAGGAGGCCGGATATCTACATTTTGATATCATGGATGGTAGATATGTTCCCAATATAAGTTTTGGGCCAGATATTATAAAGGCTCTACGGCCATATTCCAGACAGGTTTTTGATACCCATCTGATGATAGTTGAACCGGAGAGATATATTGACCGCTTTGTAGAAGCTGGTTGTGATGTGCTTACCTTTCATTATGAAGCAACTAGACATCCCCACCGGGTAGTACAACAGATAAAAGAAGCCGGTTGTAAGGTAGGGATTGCCCTTAATCCGTCTACTCCCCTGGATAATCTGGACTATCTCCTGGAAGATCTTCACCAGGTTTTGATTATGACCGTAAATCCCGGTTTTGGAGGTCAGGAGTTTATACCGGCAATGAAGGAAAAAATCAGTAAGCTCAGAAAGACCATTGATGAAAGAAAATTAAAGACCTTGATCCAGATAGATGGGGGGGTAAATCTTAATAATTTAAGTGAGCTTAAGGACCTGGGTGTAGATCTGTTTGTGATCGGTTCTGCCATTTTTGGTGCAGAAGACCCGGCTGGAGTAATCAAAAAGGCTAATAGTATCTTGAAGTAAGCAGAAGTTCAAATAGCAGCTTGAAGAAAGTTTGATAAAACTTTAGATTTTTTTTAAAAAAAAAAGAGGATTTTTTCTACCTATCTTGTATATAGATTATATAGAATATAAGAATAAAAAAACGGGGAGCCAAACGGAGGCTGAGAGGATGTTTTGACATCGACCCGCTGAACCTGATCCTGGTAATGCAGGCGCAGGGATAATATTTTTATTACTTTCTATCTTTTTACTCGCCTCCGGTTATTGTACCCGGGAAAGGGGAGTTTTTTTATGCAAAACAAAAGGTTACGTTTAATGACTGAAATGGGTGTTGCTGTTGCTCTTGCAGCAGTACTGGATTTTTTAACCTTATTCAGGATGCCACAGGGAGGTTCTGTCAATCTGGAGATGTTACCTATTTTAATTGTAGCCCTCCGTTGGGGTGGCCTGGCAGGAATGGCAACAGGCCTGGTTTATGGTCTTTTACAATTAGCCCTGAATCCCTATGTAGTTCATCCATTACAGATCTTACTTGATTACCCACTGGCCTATATGTTAGTAGGTATAGCAGGATTTTTCTCAGTCAGGGCCAGTGATGAGGTAGACCGTCTTTATCTCCGCATATTACCAGGTGTTTTACTTGCTGGTTTTGGTAGGTTCCTGGCTCACCTGTTAACAGGGGTGATTTTTTTCAGTGAATATGCCCCGGAAGGCCAGAATGTCTGGCTTTATTCAACTATATATAATGGCAGCTATATACTGCCATCAATACTGATCTCTTATCTAATTATTACTCCTATCTTGCGCAGGTTGTTAATAAAAAACAGGGTATAATTGAGGGATTGAAGTGAAAAAAAAGCAGGCACTTATTGCCGTTAATGGTGAACTTAGAGGAAGTAAAGAAGAATACAGGGCTTTGTTTGAGCAAAAAGACTTGACTATTATTGCTGTTGATGGGGGATTGTTACTTTTAGAAGAACTTGATCTCTTTCCCCACCTCATACTGGGGGATCTTGATTCCTTACCCCAGGATAAAGTGGAGTATTATCAGGAAAAGGGAGTAGAAATTCTTCCCTATCCTGTTGAAAAGGATGAAACTGATACCGAACTGGCTCTGGATTATTGTAAAAGAAAGGCCTATACAGAACTATTCTTAATAGGGGCCAGAGGGGGCAGGATAGATCAAGAATTGGCTAATATTTTCTTATTGGAATATGCCTGGCGGCAAGGTTTAGATTTAATTATCAAAGAGCCAGGCCTGGAGATAGGGTTAATAAATAAAAATAAAAAATTTTATAACCATAAGGATCATTATTTTTCTTTAGTCCCCCTCAGCGAAAGAATACAGGGTGTAAGCCTGCAAGGTTTTCAGTATCCTTTGGCTGATGCTACTTTATTACGCTATAAGACAAGGGGGATCAGTAATAAATTTGTAGAAGCTAGTGCTGAGGTTATTGTAGATGAGGGTATAGCCCTTTATATAATACAGGAAAAGGTTTGAGGTAAGGGTTTTAAATTTCCAGGTATTATGGTATATATCTCTCCCTGAATTAATATTATTATATAAAAACAGGGGAGGGATAGGAGTGAAGATCAAGCTTGGTGATCTGGTCCTTAGAAAAGGAGAGAAGAATACTCTTCTCTTTCAGGTAACAGGCTTTGACGGGGATTATGCCTTCTTAAAGGGGATCGAGGTACCGATAATAACAATATATCAGGCAGATAGGCTGATAAAAATTAATAAAAAAAGAGAGAAAAGAAATATTTTAAAACTTTTGGAATAAGCAAGGTCTTGACAAAAACCTTGCTTTTTTCTTTGTTTTTTTAATCTAGATTTAATGATTTTTTAATTTTATTTTAATTAAATTTTACCAGGGGCTTGCTATAATTATATAGGGAATATTTTCTACTTACTTAAATATAGGTAAAGGAGGTGGTGGAGGCCTTTTCCTTTACTTTTAAGCAAGAAAGAATTAAAAAATAAAAAAAGGAGGAATAGTATATGCTTAAAAGGAAAAAATATTTACATTTACTTTTAATTTTATCAATCTTTTTTTTAGTGAATATTTTTACATTAGCTGCTGATAGTATCATACTATATACTCCGCTTACTGGCTTATATGTGTCTCCAGGAGATTCAGTAAGATATACAATTACTGTAATCAATGAGACTGATATAATTCAGAATTTTAATTTATCCCTGGAAGGCTTAAATGAGGACTGGAATTATGTCTTTAAATCCCTCAATAGGGAAGTGGAAAAATTAGCTGTAAAATCAGCTGAACTGGAGGATAATAGTAGAAACATTGATCTGGAACTGGATGTACCTTTGAGGGTTGAAAAAGGTATTCATAATTTCCAGGTGGTAGCAAAATCAGATACAGGCCTAAAAGCTGTTTTGCCCTTACAGTTGAATGTTAAGGAAAAAGGTGTTTTTGAAACAGAATTTACAATTGATCAGGCCAATATGGAGGGTTATGCTGACTCAAGTTTCATATATCAGGCAGATCTAAAAAATAAAACAGCAGAAAAGCAGCATTATTCCCTGTCAGCAATTGCCCCCAGGGGCTGGGATGTTCGTTTCAGGGTTAGTGGTGATTATATTACTTCACTTACCCTTGATTCCAATGCCAGCCAGAGTATTTCTATTAATGTTAAGCCACCAGCCAATGTTGAGGCAGGCAACTATAATATAAAGGTCCGGGCTGTTTCTGGACAGACAGCAGAAGAGATTGATCTGGAGGCTGTGGTTAAAGGCAGTTATGGTATTAATCTTTCAACTCCTCTCGGCCTCCTAAGTAGTGATATTCCTATTGGTGGAGAAAAAGAAATCGAATTATTTGTAGAAAATACCGGAACTGTAGCCTTAAGGGATATCAGTCTTACTGCCAGTACTCCCATTGACTGGACTGTAGATTTTGAAGAAGATGAGATAATGAAACTGGATCCTGGAGAGAGAAATAATATTAAGGCTACAATAAAAGCCAGCCCTAAGGCTATAGCAGGAGACTACCAATTGCTTATAACAGCCAGGACACCGGAGGTATCAGCAAGTAGAACCTTCAGGATTACAGCAAAGACCTCTATGCTGTGGGGGGCTGTTGGTATTTTAATTATCTTTGCGGTAATAGGAGTATTGTACTACTTTATACGTAAATATGGGAGGAGATAGGGATGCCCGGAACCATTATTGAAACAAAGGAATTGACCAAGCTATATAATGGTTATAGGGCAGTAGACAAATTAAGTTTGAGTATCAAAGAAGGGGAGATATTTGGCCTGCTGGGACCAAATGGTGCAGGAAAAACCACTACTATATTAATGCTCCTGGGTTTAACAGAAGCCAGTTCGGGAGAGGTCAGGATAGCCGGCTATGATCCCGCAAGAGAGCCCATGAAGGTTAAAAGAATTGTAGGCTATTTACCTGATCAGGTAGGCTTTTATGAAAACAGGACAGCACTGGAAAATATAGTATTTACTGCCCGTTTGAATGGTATTGATGAGAAAACAGCCATAAAGACCGGTGAAGATCTCTTAAAGACTGTTGGTTTAGCAGAAGTAGGCAATAAAAAAGTAGCCACCTTTTCCAAAGGAATGAGGCAAAGACTGGGTCTGGCTGATGTCCTCATTAAAGATCCCCAAATAATCATCCTGGATGAACCTACTATTGGTATTGACCCCAAAGGGGTTAATGATTTTCTGGCCTTGATTAAAGGCCTGAGTAGAGAAAGAGGGATAACCGTTTTACTCTCCTCACACCTCTTAAACCAGGTGCAGAAAATCTGTGACCGGGTAGGAATATTCATAAAAGGCAGGCTCAGGGCCCTGGGGGAGATTGGAGAACTGGCCAATGAATTATTGAAGAGAGGGAATATAGAGATTAGAGTGAGTGTCAAAGAGGAGCTTTCAGACCAGGTAGTGGGGCAAATAAAAAGCCTGTCCGGTATAAGTGAAGTCAAGGTAAAAGACAGGGAATTGTTAATCCAGGCTAAGGAAGATCTGAGCTCCCCTATAGCAAAGCTCCTTATTGATGCTGGTTTTTCTTTGCTCCATCTATCTACTAAAGAATATGGCCTGGAAGATATCTATCAGTTTTATTTTGAGGGAGGGATAGAAGATGGAAAAGCAAGCTAATCCCTTTGCAGTATTGGTACAAAAAGAAATAAGTGATTACATTTATAGCTGGAAGTTCCTTATTCTTATAGGGATAATAATGCTGACAACAATAGGCTCTTTAATCACAATACTCTCTATAATAAAAGATTTCGCTGCCAATATTGATCTGGAAAATTCCTTCCTTTTCCTGAACCTTTTTACTGCCTCTGACGGCAATTTACCTCCCTTCATAACAATAATAGGCTTTCTTGGACCGATTATGGGCCTGGCCCTGGGTTTTGATGTAATAAATGTAGAGAGAAATCGGGGTACTATCAGTAGGGTGCTGGCCCAGCCCCTGCCCAGAGATTATTTTATAAATAGTAAATTTGTTGCTGCCTTACTGGTAATAGGGGTAGCCATCTTTTCCATAGGATTTTTAATAATGGGATTTAGTATCCTGACCCTGGGGATTTACCCTAGCCTGGATGAATTATTGAGGATTGTTTTCTTTCTCATCTTTACCTGTCTCTATATAGCCTTCTGGCTGAATCTAGGTATCTTGTTTTCGACAATCTTCCGTCAATCTGCTACTTCAGCCCTGGCTGGTCTGGCAGTCTGGTTATTTTATACTGTCTTTTATTCCATGATTGTAAATTTACTGGCTAATGCCTTCTACAATAACCAGGCGAATATTAATATCTTTCTTAGCAAAATGGCCAGATTATCCCCAATAGGTCTTTACAATGAGTTGACAACAATCCTGCTTACTCCTTCTATACGGACAACGGGTGCCTTGAGTTTTGAACAACTTTATGGTGCCTTGCCATCTACCTTGCCTTTTAGCCAGAGCTTCTTATTAATCTGGCCCCATATCTGTGCTTTACTTGCAGGTTCCTTTATCTGTTTTGCTATTTCTTATCTAATATTTGTAAGACAGGAGATCAGGGCCTGAGGCCTGATCCCGGAGGATTTTAAAACAGGAGAGACTTATTTCTCCTGTTTTTTTTATTTACTATTTAAATTGGATTTAATAAAAACCAGAAGGGGTTTGCTATTTATTTTCTTTTACTATATAATTATCTAAGTGTTATAATTATAAATTTATGGTGATATATATGCGTAAAATTAGTTCCCTTACAATAACAGAGGCTGTTGCAGACCTGGTTAAAGAGGCCAATTATATATTGCCTGAAGATGTAATAAAGGCAATAGAAAAAAGTGCCCTGGAAGAGGAAGCACCTGTTGGCCGGGAAGTATTGGAGCAAATTCTCCTGAATAACCAGGTTGCCAGAAGGGAGAAAATGGCTGTCTGTCAGGATACAGGCATTGTGGTAGTTTTTGTAGAGCTGGGTAATGAAGTCTACATAGAAGGAGACCTTTATGAGGCCATAAATACCGGAGTTAGGAAAGGATATCAAGAGGGCTATTTAAGAACTTCTGTGGTTGAGTCTCCCTTAAAAAGGGTGAATACCGGTGATAATACCCCGGCTGTGGTTCATCTGCAACTGGTCCCTGGTGATAAACTGCGCTTGATTGTAGCCCCTAAGGGGGCAGGCAGTGAGAATATGAGTCTGGTGAAAATGCTGAAACCTGCTGATGGTAAAGAAGGAATCAGGAAACTGGTTTTACAAACAGTAAAGGAGGCCGGCGCTAATCCCTGTCCACCTATTATAGTAGGGATAGGACTGGGAGGGACTTTTGAAAAGGCGGCTTTATTGGCCAAAGAGGCCTTGCTCCGCCCTCTTGAGGATAGTAATCCAGATCCAGAGATAGCGGAGTTGGAAAAGAGTCTGCTGGCTGATATCAATAAACTGGGAATTGGGCCCCAGGGACTGGGAGGGAGGAGTACTGCTCTGGCAGTAAAAATTAACACCTTTCCCTGTCACATTGCTTCTTTACCTGTAGCCATTAATATTAATTGCCATGTAGCCAGACATAAGGAGATTGTTATATAAATAGCAAGAGCTTTCTTGCTCAGACAATTAAGTTGAAGCTGGAACAAGGTTGGAAAAAGCTATAGAGGAGATTTTGTCTGTCAGTAGTTAGTTTGAGTAGATAGAATTGGAGGCTTTTATGAATATTAGATTACCCTTACAGGAAGAGGATATTAAGAAATTAAAGGCCGGGGATATGATCACTCTCAGTGGTATTCTATATACTGCCCGGGATCAGGCCCATGCCCGGCTGGTTCAATTAATTGAAGAAGGCAGGGATTTGCCTATTCCTTTACAGGACCAGGTTATATATTATACAGGACCTACACCGGCCAGGCCGGGTGCAGTTATAGGCTCTGCCGGACCCACTACCAGCTACCGGATGGATACCTATACACCGCTTTTATTAAAATATGGGTTAAAAGGGATGATCGGGAAAGGCGGGCGTTCCAGAGAAGTAAGGGAGGCTATAAAAGAATATAAGGCTGTCTATTTTGCTGCTGTAGGCGGGGCTGCAGCCCTTATTGCCAGATCTATCAAAAAGGCTGAACTTGTTGCCTACCCAGAGCTGGGACCAGAAGCTATCAGGAGATTAGAGGTGGAAAACTTTCCGGTAATTGTCATTAACGATATTTACGGTAATGACTTATATGAGGAAGGCCAGAAGGAATACAGGAAAATAAACATTTAAAACTTGCAATTATCTATAAGATCCTTATCTAAGATGAATTAAAGAAGAATAGCTAAAGAGTTTAAAAAGTTATAAATAGAAACTGGAGATAAAAGATGGTGAAAAGATTAACCTGAATAGCAAAGGAAGCTTAAAAAGGTATAAGATAATTAATAAGAATAAGATAAGGATATAAAATTTGCTTAAAAATATTAGAAAAATAATTACATAATAAAGACTGGGGTGGTAGATATGTCTGTTTATGAAGAAGCATTAAAATTGCATAAGGATAGGCAGGGGAAAATAAGTGTTAAAAGTAAAGTTGCGGTACGCAATAAAAAGGATTTAAGCCTGGCCTATTCACCTGGTGTTGCAGAACCCTGTAAGAGGATCAAGGAAGATAAGATGGCTGTTTATGATTACACTAATAGGGGTAATTTTGTAGCTGTAGTCTCAACCGGGACAGCAGTTCTGGGTCTTGGTGATATTGGCCCAGAGGCAGCTTTGCCGGTTATGGAAGGTAAGGCAGTTCTTTTTAAGGAATTTGCCGGTATAGATGCCTTTCCACTTTGTATTGCTACCAGGGATGTTGATGAAGTGGTTAATTTCATTAAATTACTGGAACCTACTTTTGCTGGTATTAATCTGGAGGATATTGCAGCACCGGAATGCTTTGAGATAGAGCAGCGTTTAAAGGAAGAAACAGAAATGGCCATTTTCCATGATGATCAGCATGGTACTGCCATTGTAGTATTAGCAGGCCTTATTAATGCCCTTAAACTAGTTGATAAAAAGATTGGGGATGTAAAGATAGTTGTTAATGGAGCAGGGGCTTCTGCTACAGCTGTAACAAAACTCTTACTCAGTGAAGGGGTAGAAAATATTATTGTCTGTGACAGGAGTGGGGCCCTTTATGCTGAAAGGACAGAAAGCATGAATCCAGCCAAGAGTGAATTGGCCAGGATTACAAATAGAAATGGCGAAAAGGGTAGTCTGGCTGAAATTATAAAAGATGCAGATGTCTTTATTGGATTATCAGCAGGGAATGTGCTTACTGTAGAGATGGTTGAAAGTATGGCCAAAGAACCGATAGTCTTTGCTCTGGCCAATCCAACCCCGGAGATAGCTCCAGAACTGGCCAGGCAGGCAGGGGTTAGAATAATAGCAACTGGCCGTTCTGATTATCCAAACCAGATTAACAATGTCCTGGCTTTTCCAGGGGTTTTCCGGGGGGCCCTTGATGTAAGAGCCAGGGATATTAATGAAGAGATGAAGCTGGCTGCCGCCCATGCTATTGCTGGCCTGGTGGGTAATGACCTGAGTGAAGATTATATTATCCCAGAACCCTTTGATCCCAGGGTTGCGCCAGAGGTAGCAGCTGCTGTAGCCCTGGCGGCCCAGGAAAGTGGTGTGGCCAGGATAAGTCTAGACCCGGAAATAATCCGGGAAAGGACCAGGGCCCTTTCTGCTATTAAAGACTAAAATTTTATAAGCAAAATAAAAATGCTGTCTCTGAAAAGGGACAGCATTTTTATTAAGAGAGAGATTAAAGAACTCTCCTACATGTATATAATTTTAAATTAATATGCTCTTTCAATCCGTCCAGATTTGATACAATCTGTACAGACTTTTAATCTCTTAGGGGTACCATTAACAAGGACCCTTAACTTCTGTAGATTGGGACTCTGAGTATTGGGAGCTACTTTTACTACGTGTCTACCAATACCACCTTCTTTTTTGGCTTTACCACGGCGGGTAATGCGACTACCATATAACTTCCCTTTGCCACAAACTTCACATACTCTTGCCATGTTTCCACCTCCTCTTAGGAATCCTGTAAGAAAAAATAAAAATTTATTGTAATAATCCTGGAAAAGATTATAACCAAAAATAAAAGCCTGGCAAACAGTACAGAATATATTTTAACACAAACACACAAGTTTTAGCAAGCATAAATTGATAAAAAGCAGGAATTTCTTTATTTCTTATTGAATTATAGTATAGCCGGTGTAAGTAAATAAAGCAAGCCTGGAATATGGTAAGAAGCAGGTGGGGAACTTTATTCTTGCATCAAAAAGTATCTTATAGTAGAATATTAATGAAAAGAGGTGAGATAATGGAAAAGGAATGGACAAATAATTATGGAAAGATTACCATTGCTAAAGAAGTTATTTCTAAAATTGCAGGAATAGCTGCAATGGAATGTTATGGATTGGTAGGGATGGCCTCTGTCAAGGTGCAGGATGGTATTGCCCAATTATTGGGTTGGGAGAATTTAAGCAAAGGGGTCATCGTTGATATTGAAGGTGATAATGTTAGATTGGAATTAAATATAATAGTAGAGTATGGTACTAATATACATCAGGTGGCAAATAATATAATAGAAAGAGTAAGTTATACCCTGAAAGAAAAGGTAGGGATTGTTGCTTCACCGATTGATGTAAATGTGCAGGGAGTGAGAGTTGGCAATGCAGGTAGATAAAGAAAAGGATCTGAAAAAAATGTACGAAATTAGTGGTGAAAAATATAGGGATTTGCTTTTAGGTGCCTTGATGTGGCTTAAAGAGCAACAGTCTTTTATAGACTCTTTGAATGTCTTTCCGGTACCTGATGGTGATACCGGGACCAATATGTATTTAACTTTCCTTGATGCTGTTAAGGCAGTTAAAAAACTTGAGTCAAATGATGTTTCTGTAATCAATGAAGCCCTGGCCCGGGGTGCTTTAATGGGAGCAAGGGGAAATTCAGGTGTTATCTTGTCACAGTTAATTCGTGGTTTTCAGGTAGCCAATAAAAAGAATAAGAACTTTAATACAGCTAATCTGGCTGAATCATTAAGAAAAGCTTCGGAGATAGCCTACCAGGGTGTTTTAAAACCTGTAGAAGGTACTATCCTGACAGTATCCCGTAAAGCTGCTGATGGGGCTGAGATGGCTTTGAAAAAAAACCTGGATCTGGTAGGCATGTTGGAAAGTACAATTGCCTATGCCCAGGATGCCCTGAATAAAACACCGGAAATGTTACCTGCTTTAAAGGAAGCAGGAGTTGTTGATGCTGGTGGCCAGGGATATCTGACTATTCTGGAGGGTATGCTAAAAGGCCTCCTTGGTGAGAAAGAATATAAGAGTAGTGAGCTGGAACTGGTTAAAGCAGGCAAAACAACAGTAGTAGCTCAGGATTTGAAATATGTCTATTGTACTGAATTATTAATAGATCTAAAGGCCAGGGATAAAGGAATTAATGATATTAGAAGTGATCTGGAAAGCTATGGGGATTCCTTGTTGGTAGTGGGTACAGAGAATTTTGTGAAAGTACACATTCATACCAACCATCCTGGCATTATTCTTGAATATGGCCTTAAATTAGGTTCACTCAGTGATATAAAAATTGACAATATGCAATTACAGAGTGCAGAAAAGATTGAAAAACAGGAAGAAAAGACCAGACAGGAATTTATGACCAAGAAAAAAGGCCTTATTGCTGTCGGACAGGGAGAGGGAATTAAGAAGATTTTTGAAGAACTGGGTGTAGATATAGTTATAAATGGAGGACAGTCCATGAACCCAAGTATTAATGATTTTGTAACAGCTATTAATAATATCAATAGTATGGAAATCGTAATATTGCCCAATAATAAAAATATTATTTCTGCAGCAGAACAGGCTGCTTCTGTAACAGAGAAAAAGATCGCCGTAATTCCTACCAGGTCTATCCCCCAGGCTATAGCCAGTTTGATGGCTTATGATGTAGATGCTGATTTAGATGAGCTAAAAGAAGCCATGACTGATGAAATAGATAATGTAAAAAGTATAGAGGTTACCAGGGCAGTGAAGGATTCCAAGGTTAATGGTAAGGAAATTAAAGCAGGGGATGTTATAGCTTTATTTAATGATGATATCAGGACTGTAGGGACTGATTATAATCAGGTAATCATTGATTTGATTAAGGATATATATGATGAGGAAGAACTGCTTACCTTCTTTTATGGAGAGGATATCAGTGAAGAAGAAGCATTACAATTAAAGAAAGATCTGGAAGAGAATTTTGATTTTGAGAAAATTGAGATATATAGTGGCCAACAGCCCTTATATCCCTATATAATATCTCTTGAATAAAAAACAACATAGAGGTGCAAAAATGAGAATAGGAATAGTCACTGATAGTACCTGTGATCTGGATTCTGCTATTTTTAAAAAATACGAAATAGAGATGGTGCCTTTAACGATAAATTTTACTGAAGAAGAAGTATACAGAGATAATTTGGATATTACCAATGAGGATTTTTTTGCCAAATTAGTAGAAGTAGAAAAACTACCTACTACTTCACAACCAGCCATTGGTTGGTTTGTAGATAAATATAAAGAAATGGCAGAAAGATATGATGCAATTATCTCTATCCATCTGGCTGAAAGCTTAAGTGGGACCTGTCATTCGGCCCGGATGGCAGCAAATCAACTTGAGGATATTAAGATAGAAATTATTGATTCAGCCTCAGCCAGCCTGGGAATAGGTTTCCAGGTACTCCTGGCCAGGCAGTTAATAGAGGAAGGCCTGGAATTGGCAGAGATTGTGGAACGGGTTAAAGAAATGCAGAATAATATCAAAATATTTTTTACTGTTAATGATTTGAGCTATCTGGAGAAAGGTGGCCGTATAGGCAAAGCCAGTGCTTTCCTTGGTTCTATATTGAATTTTTATCCCATTTTAAATATTTCTGAAAAAAATGGAGAGATTTTGCCTATTGAAAAAATCAGGGGAAAGATGAAAATTGTTAAAAGAATGCTGGAATTAGCGAAAGAGGAAATAGATGGCCTGGAAGAAGTGAGTCTAGGCTTTATTCATGCCAGTGAATTAGAGTATTTTGCACCCTTTAAGGCCGAATTGCTGGATTATGTGGAGAAGAAGGGGATAGCTTATACTGAAAGTACCAATTGGATCAGCTCTGTTATTGGCTGTCATACTGGCCCAACAGTTTATGGTGTAGTTATTTTTAAAGGGGTAAAATTAAATCTATGAAAAAAGATTTACCAAAAAGCGTACAATTTGTAAAAGGAGTAGGTCCCCGCTTAGCTAAAGTCCTGGAAAAGATTAATATTTATACAGTGGAGGACTTACTATATTATTTTCCCCGGGAATATCAGGACAGGAGAAAACTGGCCCAGATTAGATATTTAAATTTGGGAGAATTGGTAACAATAGCAGGAGAGGTCCTGAAAGTTTCTGAAGAAAAACCCAGACCTGGCCTCAGTATCATGAAGGTTACTTTTACTGATGGTACAGATGTTATTAATGGAGTCTGGTTTAATCAGCCTTTTTTGAAAAAGACTTTTAAAAAAGGACAAAGGTATTTTCTCAGTGGTGAGTTAAATGAGAAAAGCTGGCGGTTTGGGAAAAAAGAACTTTATAATCCTGTTTATGAGCTGGTAGATGAGGGGGAAAATATACATACTGGCCGGATAGTGCCTATTTATTCTTTAACCAGTGGGATAACCCAGAAAAGATTAAGGCAGATTATTTATAATGCCCTGGAAGAATATAGTGTTCATTTAACTGATCTGTTGCCGGAAAACCTTAAAAAAAAGTATGGTTTGCCAGATCTGGCAGATAGTATCTGGACCTTACATTTTCCTGGAGATAGGAAAGAATATATTAAAGCAAGGGTTAGACTGGCTTTTGAGGAACTGTTTTTATTACAATTACTGGTACTGCAAAGGAAGAAGGGTGTGCAGGAAAAAGGCGGTATTGTACACCGGGATTCTGGAAAGATAATAGAGGATTTTTTAGGCAGTTTATCCTTTAGCCTGACAGGAGCCCAGAAAAGAGTCTGGGCTGAGATCAAAAGAGATATGGAAAGGCCTGTTCCCATGCAACGCTTATTACAGGGAGATGTCGGATCAGGTAAAACCATTATTGCTACTCTGGCCCTGTTGAAGACTATGGCCAATGGTTATCAGGGTATTTTTATGGCCCCGACAGAAATCCTGGCTGAACAACACTATCTGAAGTTAAGTGAGCTTTTAAGGGAGACAGGCTTCACTATTAAGCTATTACTGGGGAGCACAAGCCCTGTCGACCGGAAAAAAATCCTGGCAGATATTGCGGATAACCGGGCTAACCTGATTATTGGTACCCATACCCTCTTTCAGGAAGGGATAACTTATTATAAGCCTGGTTTAATAGTCATTGATGAACAACACCGCTTTGGTGTGGAGCAACGTTTTAGACTGGTAGAAAAGGGGGAAAACCCTGATCTCCTGGTGATGACTGCTACACCAATCCCCAGAACTCTGGCTTTAACTGTCTATGGAGACCTGGATTTATCAATAATTGATGAACTGCCACCAGGCCGTAGTCCAGTAATAACTAGCTGGAGGAATGAAGAATCCAGGATGGAAATCTATAGGTTTGTCAGGGAAAAGATTGCTGAAGGACAACAGGCCTATATTGTCTGTCCACTGATTGAACCCTCTGATGAACTTAAGGCAATTTCGGCCCAGGAGCTTTTTGAAGAATTGACGGAAAATATATTCCGGGATTTAAGGATTGGCCTCTTGCATGGCAGGGTTTCTACTGCTGAAAAGAATCAGGTAATGGAGGATTTCCGCAGAGGGGAATTAGATATCCTGGTTTCAACAACTGTGATTGAGGTAGGGGTTGATGTACCTAATGCCTCAATTATGATAATAGAAAATGCGGAGAGGTTTGGCCTGGCTCAATTACATCAGTTACGGGGAAGAGTTGGGAGAGGCAGTCAGCAATCCTATTGTTTTTTAATAGGTAATCCTGGTACAGAGGAAGGTAGGAAACGCCTTTCTGTAATGACTGAAACCAATGATGGATTTATAATTGCCGAGAAGGATCTGGAGATTCGTGGCCCGGGTGAGTTTTTTGGTACAAAACAGTCCGGTATGCCTGATCTGAAAGTAGCCAATATTTTAAAAGATCATAAATTAATTAAGTTAGCCAGGGAAGAAGCGGAAAATATAATCAAGATTGATAATTGGCAGAGTATTTATAATGAATTATATAAAAAAATAAATGCCCTGGACTTGAAGGTATAAACTTTCTAAATTATTTATAATAGAAAAGGGAGTTGACCAGGTCAACTCCCGGGGAGAGGAGAAATTGGAGGAAGAGTTTTTAATGGGGAGGACTTATTTTCTTACTCCTAAATCCTCATCCCGAAACGGAACTATTAGTATTATCTCTAATTTTATATATAATATACATAAAATATTTTTTTTTAAAAAAAATAAGAATTAGATTACAGACAAGGATAAGTGGGTAAAGATGCGAGTAATTGCTGGTGAGGCCAGGGGTAGAAGATTAAAATCCATAAAAGGTAGTTTAACCAGACCTACTTCTGACCGGATTAAAGAAGCCTTATTTAATATTCTGGCCCCATATTTGCCGGTAGAGAAAGGGCTGGACCTATTTGCTGGCTTTGGAGGCCTGGGAATTGAGGCCCTGAGTAGGGGAGTCAGGGAGATGACTTTTGTAGAAAAAGACTTAAAAACCTGCAGGGTCCTGGAAGAGAACCTGAATATAACCGGTTTTGCAAAAAGGGGCAGGATTATAAAGGGAGATGTTCTTAGTTTTTTAAGAAAGGAAAAATCCACTTATGATCTGATCCTGATGGATCCCCCCTATCAGGAGGGATATGTAAATGAGGTCTTAAAACTGCTGATAAAGGGGGACCTGATTAGAGAAGCAGGGATAATTGTTGTCGAACATGAACGGGATTTAAAATTAGAGGAGATAGGAGATTTATCCTTAATAAATTATAAAAGATATGATGATACGGCTTTAAGTCTTTTCAGAAAAGGAGGGCAATAGATGCAGCAGATAGTTGTTTATCCAGGGAGTTTTGATCCTGTTACCAATGGTCATTTAGATATTATTAAAAGGTCAGCACAAATATTTGATCAGGTTATAGTGGCTGTTTTCAAAAATCCACAAAAACAACCCCTCTTTACTATGGAGGAAAGGGTAGACCTGTTAAAAGAGGTTACTAAAGAACTGGACAATGTCAGTGTTGATTCTTTTTCTGGTTTAACTATGGATTATGTCAGATCGAAAAAGGCCATAGCCATTATTAGAGGCTTGAGGGCTGTTTCTGATTTTGAAGGTGAATTTCAGATGGCCTTATTGAATAAAGAGTTAAATAGGGAAGTGGAAACTATTTTCTTTATGACCGATATTAAATATGCTTATTTAAGTTCCAGTGCTGTGAAGGAAGTTGCTCAATTTGGGGGAAATATAGATGGCCTGGTCCCGGACCTGGTTAAAAAAGCCTTAAAAGAAAAATATGCCTTATAATAAGGCAAATATATTTACTGAACTTTATTTTACTTCCAAAGTAGACAGTCTAATTAGTTAAAATTAGACTATCTATTTGGAGGTGTTTTTTTATTAAAAAAGCTTTCAGGAATGGTAGAAGAAGATGATTTTTATCTTTCTCAATAAATAGATGCTAAGGGAGAGGATAAGAGAGATAGATAATAAAAGCAGGAAGAATAATAGGGCTAGAGAAAATACATTTACAGGACTACTGCCTTTCAGGATGGGCAGGAAGGTTGTTTCTGCCAGGGAACTAAATCTAAAGAACTGTATGGTGAGAAATCCAGCAATTATGCTCTGCAATATTCTGGCCATAATGAAAGGTTTTATCCTTAGGTCAGTGCCATTTATTACTGTAGCGATCTGTGCATGGACCGATAAGCCACTCCAGGCAATCAAAATATTGGTCATGATCAGTTGGTGGAGTAAAGGAGCCTGAGCCTGGCTGACCAGATTGGCCCCATTGGTTACTTCAAAAATACCACTGATTAAAGGCAAGATAAGGGTTTCACTGATGCCAAAGGGTTTCAGTACCAGCATCAATAAACGGCCAATGGTATTTACCAGCCCGGTTACAATAAAAATTCTTGTCAGGACTGAAAAGAGGATAATAAAGCCTCCAACCATCAGGATAGTATTAATAGCTTCCTTAATAGAGTCGCCTAATAATTGACCAATATCCCGGCCATCTTTTCTACGGGCATCGATTAATTCATTTACTGCCCTGGAGAAGATGTTTTTTCTCTGTCCTACTCCATTACTGGAATCCAGGATACCAGTACTGGATTCTTCTCCCCGGTAAAAACGGAGGAGGATTCCCACCAGGATACTGGAAATATAATGGGTGGCAGCGATAATCAGGCCCAGGTCAGCCCGGCGAAACATACCTACTGCAATTGCTCCCAGCATAAAGGAAGGATTGGCAGTACAGGTAAAGGAAAGGAGTCTTTCAGCTTCTGTTTTAGTACATAGTTTTTTTCTCCTCAGGTTACTGGTTATTTTGGCCCCTATGGGGTAGCCGGAAGCCAGACCCATGGCTAAGGCAAAGGAACCAACACCAGGCACTTTAAATACTGGCCGCATTAAGGGTTCCAGTAAAACACCTAAAAAATGTACAACTCCCAGGCCCATTAATATTTCCGCTATCACAAAAAAGGGCAGGAGAGAAGGAAAGACTATTTCCCACCAGACCCTTAAGCCTTCCAGGGCTGCAGCAAAGGCTTCTTCAGAGAAAATAATAATAAAGACTGTAATAGATAAGGCAAGGATAGCAGCTATGAGATATTTGTTTTCCTGTTTACTATACATTGTTTTACCTCCTTTTATATAATAGATATTGTCTTGTACTATATTTTATAACCAGGCATATTTTCTTCTCCTTCTTTATGTTCTTCTGGAAGGATTGGTTGAGTGTATTTTCTTCTCTGCTTTTAGACTTGATTTATAAGGAGCCTTGACTATTATGTATAATCATGTTATCTTATGTATAAAAATATAATTTACAGGAGGTTTTATTTTGGCTAAGGTATATCCCTTTAGAGGCTATCGGTATAATGTTGCAAAGGTAAAAGATTTAAATAAAGTGGTAACTCAACCCTATGATCGGATTGACCCTGCTGATCAGGAAAGGTATTATCAGGCCAGTGAATATAATATTGTCAGGTTAATCTTAAATAAAGGTGAAGCTGGCAAGGATAGGTATGAAGCAGCAGCAGATTATTTAGAAAAATGGCTGGCTGAAGAGGTTTTGCTTCAGGATGAAGAGCCTTCCTTTTATGTCTATTGGCAGGAATATGAGGTAGAGGGAATAAAGAAAGTGCGGAAAGGCTTTGTAGGTATGGGTAAATTAGAAGGTGAGGAAACAGTCAAAGCCCATGAAAATACCCTTGATGCCCCAAAAGCAGATCGCCTGAAATTAATGCAGGCAACAGAAGCAAATTTTGGCCATATTTTTATGCTTTATTCAGACCAGGAACAGCGGATAATAAGTTTACTGGATAAGGCCATTCAGGATCGGGAGCCTGCTGTAGAGGTAAATGATGAAGATGGGAATATACATAAATTATGGCAGATAAGTGATCCGGCAATCCTGGAGGCAATTCAGGAGGAAATGGATGATAAAATCCTCTATATTGCTGATGGGCATCACCGCTATCAGACCGCTGTGAATTTCAGGAATGAGTGTCTGGAAAAGGGCTGGAAATCCATCGGAGCAGAAGGTTTCGAAAATCGCTTGATGACTTTTGTTAATATAGATGATCCAGGAATCAGTATTCTGGCTACCCATCGTTTAGTTTATGGACTGGCTGATTTTGACCTGGAGAGCCTGCTGGCAGCAGCGGCAAGTAATTTTATTATCAAAAAATTTAACTCTGTCGCTGAATTATATCAGGACCTGGATGAAAGTCAGGATAAATTACATACTATTGGTTTAAAGGCCAAAAAGGATCCTGCCTATTATTCCCTGACCTTGAAAGATACTTCTATTATGGAAGAAGTGCTGGCAGATCGTTCTAAGGCCTGGAGGGAACTGGATGTAGTGATCCTGCATAAGTTAATCCTGGAAAGATATCTTGGTATAGATGAAAAAGCCCTGGCAGAAAATAAAAATATAGATTATATCCGTTACCGGGACAAAGCCCTGGAACTACTGGAAAAGGGGGAGAAGGAGTATCAGGCTGCCTTTCTCCTTAATCCTACTCCCATTGAAGACCTTAAAAAAATTGCTGATGCTGGAGAAAGGATGCCCCAGAAATCTACGGATTTTTATCCTAAACTCTTAACAGGACTGGTTTTAAATAAACTTAATATAGAGAAATAAAGTCCCTTAAAATAAATTTAATAACTGGGAATAAGGGTATGAAAACAAGACTTCTGGTTATAATATAGGGTAAAATCAATATGCCAGAAGGGGTTGTTATCGATGAATAGGCTTATGGATCCTGTTGAGTTGAAAGAACATATCCGGGAATTTTTAAAGGAGCATCGACAGGCTTCCCTGGCTACCTGTTTAAATAATATTCCTCGCAGTAGTCCAGTCCAGTATTTTCTGGGGGCTGACCTGGATATATATATTATTTCAGCCGGTGGAGAGAAGTTTAAGGCTATTGCAGAAAATCCTACTGTTTGTTTACTGGTTAATACAGAATATATTAATTATCGCCGGATCAAGGGTGTACAGGTCTTTGGAAAGGCTAAATCCAGTACAGGGGATGCTTTTTTAATCGATGAAGCGAAGATTTATGCTCCTGACCCCTATCTCCTGGAATATGGAGGAGAAGAATTAAAGGTGATTAAGATCCGCCCCTATGAAATTGTTTATCTGAATTCTTTAGAAAAGGGAGATCGGACTAAACAAATACTGAAGCTAAATACTGTTGAGCTAAAAGAAGAAGAGAAATACGCCATAAAGCATTAAGGCTTTATGGTGTTTTTTTTGCTTGCCAACAGAACAAATGTATGGTAAAATACAGCTAAACAAACAGGTGTTTGTAAATAAAAATTGGGGTGTTCTGTTATGGAAATAAATTATGAGGAGTTACCTGATGATAAGATACTCTGTGTTGATATAAGGTCTTTTTTTGCCAGTATTGAAGCAGTTGAGCATGGTTGGGATCCCCTGGAGGTTTGCCTGGCAGTGGTAGGTGATAAGAGCCGTTCCGGCTCTGTTGTCCTGGCTGCTTCTCCTGCCCTTAAGGAGAAATATAATATTAAAACTGGTAGTAGATTGTATGAAATTCCGGAAAAAAAAGAAATTAAAATAGTAGAGGCCCGGATGGGCTTATATTTGAAACGTTCTTTACAGATTACCCTCTTATTTAGAGAGTTTGTCCCCCTTGATGCCATTCATGTTTATTCAATTGATGAATCCTGGTTAAAACTGGCCGGAACAGAAAGGTTATTTGGCGACAAACTACAGGTAGCCAGGATGATCAAGGAGAGGATAGAGAGGGATTTTGCCCTGCCCTCCAGCATGGGTCTGGGTCCTAATATGTTTCTGGCTAAGGTAGCCATGGATATAGAGGGGAAGAAAAAGGGCCTGGCCGAATGGACCTATGCTGATGTTAAGGAAAAATTATGGCCGGTACCGGTGGAAAAATGTTGGGGAATAGGCCGGAGGATGAGTAGATGGTTTAATAAGATTGGTGTCAATACTGTCGGGGATATAGCCCAATTACCCCTGGATTTTCTGGAGGATCGCTTTGGTATCATGGGGAACCAGCTTTATTATCATGCCTGGGGTGTTGATCTTTCTAAACTGGAAGGCCATTATAATGACCCTCATAAGGCCATAGGCAGGGGTATTACCTTATTTAAAGATTATAATAATGAGGAAGAAATAAAAACCGTTATCTTTGATCTGGCAGAAGAGGTTGGTAAACGGGCCCGGGATAGCCATCTGGTAGGGAAAACAGTGATTTTAGGCCTTGGCTATAGTAAGGAGGAAAAAGAGGCCGGTTTTCATTTACAGAGAACAGGGGAGACTTATACCAACCTGACCAGTGATATTTATCAGCTGGCCCTGGAATTATTTCTGGAAAATTATCAGGGGCAGGCGGTAAGAAGGGTAAGCCTGGCCCTGGGGAACCTGGCCTATTCAAGAGAAATGCAGTTGAATTTATTTACTGATCATTTGAAAGAGCTAAAATTGAGCAAGCTTAAGGATAGGCTTGAGAATAAATATGGTTATAAGGCCCTTTTTTTTGGCAAGAGTATGCGGCCTGGTAGTGTCAGAGAGCGGATCAAGACAACTATTGGTGGACATAGCAGTTAAGTATTTAAAAGGAAAAACTCAATTGCTTATCATCAGGCTGGAGAACCATATTTTCATCTGGGTATGGTTTTAAGGATTCCTGTAATTTTACCGGATCTGAAGCTGGATTAAGCCAGGCCAGCTCTTCTTCCTTATTCAGTATTACCGGCATCCGGTTGTGGATTTCCTGTATCTTTTTATTGGCTTCTGTAGTAATAATTACAAAATTAATTCCTGGTTTACCTTCTTTATCAGGGAAAAGATTATATACTCCAGCCAGAGAGAAAAACTTTTCTTTCTCCAGGAAGATCCGGTGTTTAATTTTCTTTTTCCCTTCTTTACTCCATTCAAAAAAGGCATTAACGGGAATTATACATCTCTGACTATTGAAGGGGCCCTGGAAGGTTTTTTTCTGTCTGATGGTTTCAGAACGGGCATTAATAAGCAGGCTCTTTTGATAGGAGGAGGGGAATCCCCAGTGGGCCAGTTCTAATTCTGGCCTTTCTCTGTAAATAATAATAGGTACCTGTTGGGAAGGAAATACTTCCTGATCTAGCTCCAGCTTTAGATCACTTTTTAGAATACCGTATCTTTCCAGCAATTCATCAATATTAATTTTTAAATAATATCTTCCACACATCTTTTTTCACCTGATTTTGCAATTTTTTCTTTCATACTATATAATATAATAGAATTATTTTTATATTTATGCAAGGACTGAATACTTATTTAAAAGGAATTTTGTCTATTTCTTAAAGGGGGTAAAACTTGGATGTCTGGGAAAAAACCCCGTATTGGTCTGGCCCTGGGCAGTGGAGCAGCCCGGGGGTTGGCCCATATACCAGTATTGGAAGTTCTGGAAAAAGAGAATATTGCTATTGATATGATTGTTGGTACCAGTATCGGCAGCCTTGTTGGAGGTGTTTATGCTGCTGGTATGCCAGTAAAGTATATGAAGGAGATTGCCAGGGAGATTGACTGGGATTTTATCAGTGATGTGACCTTTCCCAGAAAAGGCCTGATTAAGGGAGATAAGTTATTGGCTTTTCTGGAAATCATCACCCAGAAAAAAGATATAGAAGATTTAAAGATTCCTTTTAGTGCAATTGCCTGTGATATTGAAAAGGGAGAACACATAATATTAAATAAGGGTTCCCTTGCCAGGGCTATCCGGGCCTCCACTTCTATTCCTGGTATTTATGTTCCCTTTTATCACCAGGGTAGATTGTTGGTTGATGGGGGAGTTCTTGATCCTGTTCCAGTTTCTACTGTGCGGAAAATGGGAGCAGACATAGTAATTGCTGTTGATGTGGGAGTAAAGAATGTCTCCTATACAGCTAATACTATTTTTGATATCTTATTTAATACCTTTGACATTATACAGAGGGAGCTGGAAAATTACAGGGAATTACAGGCAGATATAATAATAAAACCGGATCTAACTGGTACAAATACCTTTGATTTGCATAATTATGAGAAATATTTTACAGCAGGTTATGAAGCTATCTATAATGCTTTGCCAGAGATAAAAGAAATCATTAAGGAGAGAAGTTAAATGTCAAGACAGAATGGTTTTATAAGCAGTATAGCCGGTATTCTATTTATAAGTATTATTGTTTCTTTTTTTCTTCCTACCCCTTATATGATTATGGCTCCTGGAGTTGCCCAGGAATTGTCCTCAATAATAACAGTAGAAGATGGTTATAAAGAAGAAAACAAGGGAGAATTTATGTTGACTGCTGTATCAACCCAGAGGGCAACTATACTGGATTATATATATATTAAACTCAGCAAACCCACTGGTGTAGAGTTGGGCCATATGTCAGAACACCTTCCAGAAGGCATGAGCATGGTAGAATATCTGGAGATTATGGATGAATTTATGCAGGATAGTCAGAATAAAGCAATAGCAGTGGCTCTTCAAAAAGTAGGCTTGCCTGTCCAGATTGAAAATAACGGAATCAGGATTACAGATGTTTTAAAAAACGGTGCTGCCCGTGGCAAACTGGAAAGGGGAGATCTGATTATTGCTGTTGATGGACAGAAAGTTACTAAAGATACGGAAGCCGTTGAGTTAATTCAAAAGCGGAATATTGGAGATCCAGTTACTATAACAGTAGACAGGGATGGGGAGATCCTGGATTATACTATGGAAACAATAGATCTTGAACGTGATGAGGAGCCCCGCCCCTCTATTGGGGTTACTATTTATACCAGTAATGATTATACCTTTCCTAGAAAGGTCCATTTCCATACGGAAAATATCGGTGGTTCTTCAGCAGGTGGTATGTTTGCCCTGGAAATATATAACCAGCTGGTGGAGGAAGATATAACCCGGGGAAGAAGGATTGCTGGCACCGGGACAATAGACCTGGATGGGAAAATCGGCCCTATTGATGGAGTAAAGCAGAAAATAATAGCTGCTGAAAGAGAGGGAGCTGAATTATTTTTTGTTCCTATGGAAAACTATGAAAAAGCCCTGGAAACTGCCACTTATATTAAGGTGGTAGCTATTGAAACAATTGATGATGCTATAGAATATTTGAGGCAGAATTAGTATTTGATCAGTGGTCTTGTGAAATCCTGATGACCCTGCCTGTAGGCAGGGTTTTTATATAAGAGGCTATAAATATCACTGGCCAGGATATCATAACTTAAAGATTTAATTAAAGGGTCTTTACTCTCAGGATCAATTTCCCGGAGATATTCAGCTGGATTGACTATTACCGGCAGGCTGGCTTTATTTTTTAGTCTTCCCAGGAGGTCCAGCCTTTCTTTGCTGACACCCAGAATACGGATATATTGTGGTCCAAACTGATCAAGATAATTAAAATCCTCCTCCTTAAGATTAAAAAACAGATGGAGGAGATTTCTTTGGATCCTGGTCCAGGTATAGGCCCTGGTTTTTATGTTCTGGACTAATTCTTTAAATTTACCTGCCCGGTGAACTTCCCTGTAGATCCTGTGCTCTAGCCCATTATTAATTTCGGCATATTCTCTTAACTTTTCTATATTTAATTTTCTAATCGAAGAAATAAGCATTAGACTGAAATTATCCAGATCAGCAGGAGCTATTCCCTCTTCTATGGCCTTACTCATGATCTGGTATGTATTTTCCGGGAGATAGGCTTTAGCTTTCTCCAGTTTACCCTGATATACCAATTCCCTGATGGCTGTGGCACTGGCAATAGTATTTTTTAGTTCTTTCTCATGATAGCCACTACCCAGGCGCTTGATAGTAAAAGGATGAATAACTGACTTTAAATCTTCCAGGCTTTTGAGGTATTCGATAGCCAGGATATTATTTGGTTCATTAAGGATTTCTAGAAGTTCTCCTGGTGAAAAAGAAAACCTATCGGGATTTGCCAGGAGATAGTCTTTTAAGGCAGTCTCTCTGGCAACAGGAAAGGCTTTTCCCCTGGCCAATTCTTCCTGTAATATTTCCTCTAGATTTTCTTTTTCTTGGAGCAAAATCCTGGCGATTTCTTTTAGGGGTTCAATCCGGCCTGTTTCACTTCCGAAAACTATACTATCTATAATATTGCTTTTATCCAGTATCTGAATAGCACCACTGGCAAAATACTCTGCACTCCGGATACCGTAAATAAGGGGTAGTTCTATGACCAGGTCAGCCCCATTGGCCAGGGCTATTTTGCTCCTGGTCCATTTATCCAGTAAGGCAGGTTCACCCCTTTGTACAAAATTACCATTCATGATTACAATCAGGGTCCTGGATCCTGTTATTTCTTTTGCTTTTTGTAAGTGATAGAGGTGGCCCTTATGAAAGGGGTTATATTCACTGATAATACCTACTGTATTCATACATTTTTCTCCTTTAATCGTCTTAAAATTTTGAGAAGTAATACTTTAATACAAAATAAAGGATAATTTTATCTCTTGTAGTATTATAATATAATGATAACAGAAATAAATTCAATAAACAATTTGTCTACTTTCTTTTCTGTTTACAGTTTAGAATAAATTGTTTATTAGGTAAAAATTAAATATTTCAGAAAGGGGATTTAAGAATGGATCTATTGGAAAGCTTTAAAAAGCGGGCCAGTGAGAACAGGAAATATATTGTCTTACCAGAAGGCAATGAACCAAGGGTAATTAGGGCTGCAGCGTCAATACTTGAGCAAGGTATAGCAGACCTTTATCTTCTTGGCGAAGAAGAGGAGATTAAGAGTAGGGCCAGGGACCTTGGTGTAAGTGTTGATGGTGCAACTTTAATTAATCCTGTTCAATCAGAATTACTGGATGAATTTGCCGAGCAATTTTTTCAATTAAGAAAACACAAAGGGATTACAGAGGAAGAAGCCAGAAGTCAAGTAATGAATCCCCTCTATTTTGCTACTATGTTAGTACATACTGGACGGGCTGCCGGTATGGTAGCAGGGTCCATCAACTCAACCGGTGATGTTTTAAGACCAGCTTTTCAAATTATTAAAACCAGGCCTGGTGTTTCAATTGTATCCGGTGCTTTCATTATGCAGGTGCCTGACTGTGAATATGGTGAAAAGGGGTCTTTTATTTTTGCCGATTGTGCAGTAAATCCCAATCCCGATGAGGAACAACTGGCAGAGATAGCAATTTCTTCTGCAGAAACTGCCAGAACCTTACTGGGAATAGAGCCGATGGTAGCCATGTTATCCTTTTCCACCAAGGGCAGTGCTAAACATGAATTAGTAGATAAGGTTGTTAAAGCATCAGCAATTGCCAGGGAAAAAGCACCTGAATTGAAACTGGATGGAGAACTACAGGCTGATGCTGCGCTGGTTGCTGCTGTAGGCAAGACCAAGTGCCCTGATAGTGAAGTAGCAGGCAAGGCCAATGTCCTTGTTTTCCCTGACCTCCAGTCTGGTAATATTGGCTATAAGCTGGTAGAGCGGCTGGCTGGGGCCCAGGCAGTAGGGCCAATTCTCCAGGGTATAGCAAAACCTGTTAATGATCTGTCCAGAGGCTGTTCAGTTGAAGACATTATCAATATTGTTGCTATTACTTCTGTACAGGCAGAATAATGGCAGCAGGGGAAAGACTTGTTAAAGAAAGAACAAATAAAAGAATAGATATAAGGGTGAGGCAGAGATGATAATATTAGTAATTAATTCTGGAAGTTCTTCGATCAAATATCAACTCTTTAATATGGAAGAAGAAATTGTAGTGGCTAAGGGAGGAATTCAACGCATAGGTATTGCTAATTCATTCCTGGAACATGAAACCCATGAGGGAAAAGAGACCAGGATTGATCAAGATATACCCGATCATGCAGCAGGTATCAGGCTCATGATGGATGTTTTGCTGGATGAGGAATATGGTGTTATTAATGATATTGATGAGATAGATGCTGTTGGCCACCGGGTTCTTCATGGTGGTGAAAAATTTACTGAATCAATAATTATTGATGAAGAGGTAGTAAAGACTATAGAAGAGTATTGTGATCTGGGCCCCCTTCATAATCCCCATAATTTGACCGGGATCAGGGTTTGTAAAAAGTTGATGCCAGACAAACCACAGGTAGCAGTTTTTGATACCTCTTTCCATACAACCATGCCAGAAAAGGCTTATCTTTATGCATTACCTTATGAGTATTATGAAAAATACAAGGTAAAAAGATATGGTTTTCATGGTACCTCACATCGCTATGTCAGCAGGCGTTGTGCCCAATTAATGAACAGGCCTTATGAAGAACTAAAAATAATATCCTGTCATTTGGGTAATGGAGCCAGCATAGCAGCTGTTGCCAATGGTAAATGTGTGGATACTTCAATGGGACTTACACCACTGGAAGGATTGGTAATGGGTACCCGGTGTGGAGATATAGATCCAGCCATTATCAAATTTATTATGGAAAAAGAAGGCCTGACTATTGAAGAGATGGACAAAATAATGAATAAAAAGAGCGGCCTTTTGGGTATTTCAGGAATCAGTAATGATTCCAGGGATGTGAGTGAAGCAGCTAAAAATGGTAATTACCGGGCAAAACTGGCCCTGGAGCTTTTTGATTATCGTATTGTAAAATATATTGGTGCCTATATGGCTGCCATGGGTGGAGTAGATGCCATAGTCTTTACAGCTGGAATTGGTGAAAACCAGTTTGAAACCCGGGCAAATATCATCGAGCAATTAGGTTTCCTGGGTATAAAACTTGATCCAGAAGCCAATAAGGTTAGAGGAGAAGAAAAGGAGATCTCTACAGCTGATTCCACTGTCAAGGTTTTTGTAATACCTACCAATGAGGAATTAATGATTGCCAGAGATACTCTTGCTTTAATTTAATATCTTCTTCTTGACAAGAGATGAGGGTTTCTATTATAATAAATTGTGGTTTCCTGTGAGGTGATGAAAGAGTGAATATTGATTTAAGTAATCTCAAAGAACCTGGCAGCTCAAAATCAATACAGGAAAGGATCAAAATACCGGCTTTTGAATTCCAGAAGCAGGAAATAGAGACCCCATATCTCTTTGATCTGGATTTGAATATTATTAATACCAGTGATTCTTTTGTGCTGACTGGGCAATTATCTGGTGTTTTGTCCCTTGTCTGTAATCGGTGTCTGGAAAAATTCGAGTATGAGCTACAAGTAGAGATAGAGGAAGAATTACTTAAAGAAGAAGTGGAGAGCATTGAGAGGATTAACCTTATCGGGATCTTACAGGAAAATATCCTCCTGGCATTACCGATAAAAAATCTCTGCTCCGAAAATTGCAAAGGCCTCTGTACAGTTTGTGGCCAAAACCTCAATGAAGAAGAATGTAATTGTGAAAGAGAAACTATTGATCCAAGGCTGGCAATATTAAAAGATTTTTATAAAAAAGCTGATCATGAGGGATAAGGAGGTGTTAGATTATGGCTGTACGAAAGAGAAAAACTTCAAAATCCCGCAAACTAAAAAGACGCACTCACTGGAAGTTGAATACTCCTAATTTAATTGAATGTCCCCAGTGCCATGAGTTAATATTACCTCATAGAGTATGTCCGTCTTGCGGCCATTATAAAGGCAAAGAGGTTGTCGGTGAATAAGAATAAATGACCCTGTATAGGGTCTTTTTTCATTTGGGAAAATATTTCTTGCAATCTTTACATAGATCAATTATAATATTGTTAAATAATTAGGACCAGGTATTAATAGGTGGTAATAATGAGATATATAAAAGAGGATAGACAGAAACTATTGATAGAATTATTGGAGAAAGATCCTTTATTGACAGATCAGGAACTGGCACAGCGTTTTAATGTCAGTATTCAGACTATCAGGCTGGATCGTTTAATTTTGGGTATTCCTGAATTAAGGGAACGGACCAGGCATGCTGCTTCTGCTTATGCAAGATTAAAATCTGTCAGCGAAGGGGAAGTTATCGGTGAATTAATAGCCCTGGAGTTAGGTAAGTATTCTGAGTCTTTATTGCTTACAACTCCAGAAATGGCTTTACAACGCTCCAAGGTTATCCGTGGCCATTTCCTTTTTGCCCAGGCTAATTCCCTGGCAGTGGCTGTGATAGATGCCAGTAATGTTCTGACTGGTAAGGCTAATCTTACCTTCCATAAGGTAGTAAGAATTGGAGAAGAGATCAGGGCCAGGGCAGTAGTTAAAAGAGCTGAAAAGACCAGGTATCTTGTAGAGGTAAATTCTTATAATGGTGAGGAATTGGTCTTCACAGGAGAGTTTGTTTTATTTGCCAAAGAGGAGGTGGAGTAAATGAAAATTATCCTTGATGCTATGGGTGGTGATCATGCACCATCTGCAATAATTAAAGGGGCTCTTGATGCAATCAAGCTTTATGATGATATAGAAATTATCCTGGTAGGACGGGAAAGTGATATAAAAAAAGAATTAGGAGATAATTATAATAAAGACAGATTACAGATTTATAATGCAGAAGAAGTTATTACTATGGAAGATTCCCCGGCCAGGGCCATTAGACATAAAAAGGATTCCTCCATAGTAAAGGGAATATCCCTGCTGAAGGAGGAAGAGGATGCAGCCTTTGTTTCTGCCGGCAATACCGGAGCTGTTATGGCCGCAGCCCTCTTTGGCCTGGGTAGGCTGAAGGGGATCAAAAGGCCCTCGATACTGATTAGTTTTCCCAGTATAAGTGGACAGACAATTTTAATGGATAATGGGGCCAATACTGATTGTAAGGCAGAACATTTACAGCAATTTGCCATCATGGGGCAGATTTATGCCAGAAAAGTTCTGGGAATAGATAATCCCCGGACCGGGCTTTTAAGTATTGGTGAAGAAAAAGAAAAGGGCAATCAATTAGTCAAGGAGGCCTATGATCTCCTGCAAGCAGACCAGCGAATCAGCAATTTTTTAGGTAATGTAGAGGGACGGGATATCTTCAATGGCAGCTGTGATCTGATAGTCTGTGATGGTTTTGTAGGTAATGTTGTCTTAAAGACAACTGAAGGAGTAGCCTCCTTTGTTTTCAGTTTATTAAAAGAAGCCTTTACCAGTAGTATCAGGTCCAAAATTGGTGCCTTGCTTATCAGGCCCTATTTAAAGGTCTTAAAAGATAAAATTGATTACCGCCAATATGGAGGGGCACCCCTGTTGGGTGTTAATGGTGTTGTTATTATCAGTCATGGCAGTTCAGATGCTCTGGCTATTAGTAATGCCATAAAAGTAGCCAGAGAGACTATAAAGAGTAGAGTTGTGGATGAGATCCAGAAAGAAATAAATCAGGGTGGTGAATTAGATGGGTAAAAAAGCAACAATTACTGGACTGGGAAAATATATTCCACCAAAGATATTGACAAATAAGGATCTGGAAAAGATGGTTGATACCAGTGATGAATGGATTACCACCAGAACCGGTATCAAAGAAAGACATATAGTAGAAGATGATGTCTCTACTTCAGATATTGCCTTTTATGCAGCCCAGGAGGCCCTGGAAAATTCCGGCCTGTCAGCAGAGGAGCTTGATTTAATTATTGTTGCCACAGTAACTCCAGATATGCCTTTTCCGGCTACTGCCTGTATTGTCCAGGAAAGGCTGGGGGCAAAAAATGCTGCTGCCTTTGACCTGGAAGCAGGTTGTTCTGGTTTTGTATATAGTTTAGCTGTAGCAGCCCAGTTTATAGAGAGTGGCCTTTATAAAAATGCCCTGGTTATCGGTGCCGAGATTCTATCCAGGATAACAGACTGGGAAGACCGTAGTACCTGTGTCCTTTTTGGGGATGGGGCTGGTGCAGCAGTATTACAGGCTACTGATCAGGGTGGTATGTTAGCCTTTGAACTGGGTGCTGATGGTAGTGGGGGAAAGAGTCTCTATATACCAGCGGGAGGTTCCCTGAAACCTTCCAGTACAACAACAATAGAAGAAAAAGAACATTATATCCGAATGGAAGGAAATCAGGTTTTCAAATTTGCTGTAAAAACCATGGGTTATGCTGCTGTTAAGGTAATAGAAAAAGCTGGCCTGAAAGCAGAAGATGTAGATCTTTTTATACCCCATCAGGCCAATACAAGGATTATTCAGGCAGCAGCCAATAAATTAAAGTTATCAGAGGATAAGGTTTTTGTAAACTTACCTAAATATGGCAATACCTCCAGTGCTTCTGTACCTATAGCCCTGGCTGAAGCCCGGGAGGAAGGCCTGATTAAAAATGGTGATATTATTGTCCTGGTAGCTTTTGGAGCAGGTTTGACCTGGGCTTCTACTGTTATTGAATGGAATGAGGGTGTATAAAATGATTAGGGATAATCGTTTAACAGACTTGTTACAGATCCCCTATCCTATCTTGCAGGGAGGAATGGCCTGGATTGCTACTGGAGAATTAGCAGCTGCGGTCAGTAATGCTGGAGGTTTAGGTATTATAGGGGCAGGTAGTGCCCCGGCTGATATTATCAGGAATGAGATCCGGAAGTTGAAGGAGGTTACTGATCAGCCATTTGCAGTTAATATTATGCTTTTATCCCCTTTTGTAGACGAAATTGTTGACCTGGTTATAGAAGAAAAGGTCCCTGTAGTTACTACCGGAGCTGGAAATCCAGGAAAATATATTGATAGATTCAAAGAAAATGGAATTAAAGTAATTCCTGTAGTACCTACAGTCGCCCTGGCCAGAAGGATGGAAAGGATTGGGGCAGATGCCCTTATAGTCGAAGGGACTGAAGCTGGTGGACATATTGGAGATATAACCACCATGGCCCTGGTTCCCCAGGTGGTTGATGCAGTAAAGATACCGGTAATTGCGGCTGGCGGAATTGCTGATGGAAGAGGTTTCCTTGCCGCCCTGGCTCTTGGTGCAGAAGGTATCCAGATGGGAACCCGTTTTGTTGCTTCTCGGGAATGTACTGCCCATGTTGCCTATAAAGAGGCTATTATTAAGGCAGGAGATAGGGATGCGGTGGTAACAGGCAGGTCTACAGGCCATCCTGTAAGGAATTTAAAGAATACACTGACCAGGACTCTTGATGAAATGGAGAAAAAAGGAGTCAATAAAGAGGAAATAGAAAAATTAGCTGCCGGTAGTTTGCGAAAAGCAGCAATTGATGGAGACATAGAAAATGGTAGTGTAATGGCTGGACAAATTGCTGCCTTAATCAAGGAAATTAAACCTGTCGGGGAAATTATTGAAGAAATTGTCAGGGAAGCAGAAGAACTCCTGCAAAAATTACAGGAGGGCCTGGTAAGATGAAGATAGCCTTTATTTTTCCAGGTCAGGGCTCACAGTATGTTGGCATGGGTAAGGAACTGGTGGAAAATTTCCCTCTGGCAGCAGATATAATGGCTAAAGCCAGTGAAATCCTGGCAATGGATCTGGCTGAACTATGTTTTAATGGTCCAGCAGAAGACCTGAACCTGACTGAAAATACCCAACCTGCCCTTTATACAATTAGTTATATAGTTAATAGAATTTTAAGGGAAGAAGGGATTTACCCGGCCCTGGTAGCTGGTCACAGCCTGGGAGAATATTCAGCCCTGGCAGCAGCCAATGTCTTTAGTTTTGAAGAAGGGCTCTGGCTGGTAAGACAGAGAGGAATATTGATGAATAAGGCTGTACCAGGTAACAAGGGAAGGATGGCGGCTATCATTGGGCTGGAGGATAATGTTCTTGAAGAGATTTGCCGGGAAATCAGTGACAGGGGTGTTTGTGAAATAGCCAATTACAATTCCCCTGGCCAGATAGTAATTTCAGGAGAAAGGGAGCTGGTGGAGGAAGCCTGTCAAGTGGCAAAAGAAAAGGGGGCCAGAAAGGCAGTTGTATTAAAAGTAAGCGGGCCTTTCCATTCCTCCATGATGGAAGTAGCAGCCAGGGAATTTAAAGAAAAGATTAATCAAATAGAATTTAGAAAACCAGAAATACCCGTAGTATCCAATGTCAGCGCTGACCTTATGGAGGAACCAGAGGAGATAAAAAAGTTATTAATAAAGCAATTAAGCAATAGTGTACGGTGGGTTGAATCCATTCAGTTACTTAGAGATAAAGGTATTGAACTCTTTGTAGAGCTGGGACCAGGAAAGGTTTTAAGGGGTTTATTAAAGAGAATAGACTCATCATTAAGGACTTATAATATTGAAGATATGAAAAGCTTGCAGGATTTTTTAAATAAATATCAAGTATAGGAAACATTGGAGAATAATTAATATTATTTAGTGAAGAAGTCTGGATATTGCTTAACTTATCTCTTGAAATAAATAAAAAGGGGGTATATTATGAGATTGGAGGGAAAGGTTGCTCTAATCACGGGAAGTTCCAGGGGGATTGGTGCTGCAACAGCCATCAGGATGGCAGAAGAGGGTGCTGATATTATTATTAACTATCCTTTTGCAGCTGAAGAAGAGAATGCTGCTGCCGTAAGAGAAAAAATCATAAATTTAGGCCGCCAGGCCCATATTATTGAAGCAGATATAGGAAAATTTACGGAAGCAGAGAGATTAATTGGAGAAGCCCTGGAGAAGTTTGGGAAAATTGATATCCTGGTTAATAATGCAGGGATTACCAGGGATAATCTCTTGCTCAGGATGAAGGAAGAAGAATGGGATGCAGTTATTAATGTCAACCTGAAAGGTGTCTTTAATTGTACAAAAGCAGTCCTCCGTCCAATGATGAAGCAAAAAGCCGGCAAAATTATTAATGTGGCTTCTGTAGTCGGTATTATGGGAAATGCCGGACAGACCAATTACTCTGCCTCAAAGGCAGGGGTAATAGGTTTTACCAAATCACTGGCCAAGGAAGTTGCCAGTAGAGGTATAACCGCCAATGCCGTAGCCCCTGGCTTTATTGAATCCCAGATGACGGAAGTTTTACCGGAGAATGTAAAAGAAGCCATGTTAGCGGCTATACCCTTAAAGAAATTCGGAAAACAGGAAGATGTGGCTAATTTAATCTGTTTCCTGGCATCAGCAGAAGCAGATTATATAAATGGGCAGGTTATAAATGTTGATGGTGGTATGCTCATGTAGGATATTTTGAAAGGAGGTGAAATAATGGCTGAAATTTTTGATAAAGTAGTAGAGATTATTGTTGAGGAATTAGGAGTTGATCCAGAGGAAGTTACTCCTGAGGCATCATTTATAGATGATCTGGGAGCAGATTCCCTGGATGTGGTAGAGTTAGTAATGGCTTTTGAAGAAGAGTTTGACCTGGAAATTCCAGATGAAGATGCAGAAAATATTAAAACTGTTCAAAATGCAGTAGATTATATTGAGGAGAATTTATAATCTCTTATATATTCTTTATAACAGGGAGGCCCTGTTAATAGGGCCTTTCTACCACCAATTAAGCTGAAGGATATTGTTGTGTAGAATTTAAGGCAGATAAAAATAAGTAAAGGGTTGAGATTATGGAGAGAAGAGTAGTAATAACAGGTTTAGGTGTAGTTACTTCTTTAGGCAATACTGTTGAGGAGCTCTGGAATAATATTATTAATGGTAAATCAGGTATTAGCAGAATTACAAAATTTGATGTTACTGAATATCCCAGTCAGATTGCATCAGTAGTAAAAGACTTTAGTCCAGAAGAATATATTCCTGCAAAAGAAGCAAAAAGGCTTGCTCTCTTTACCCAATATGCAGTTTTTGCTGCCCACAAGGCCCTGGAGGATTCTGGTCTTGAAATTAATGAAGAGAATGCGGAAAAGATTGGTGTATTAATTGGCTCCGGTATTGGTGGTATTGAAGTATTAGAGGAGCAAATAGAAAGACTTATTACAAAAGGGCCCAGAAAAATTAGTCCTTTTTTTATACCCATGATGATTTCCAACATGGCCTCTGGCAATGTTTCCATATATACCGGGGTTAAGGGGCCTAACAGTAATGCTGTTACAGCCTGTGCTTCAGGAACTACAGCTATTGGTGAGGCTATGGAGATGATCAAAAGAGGAGATGCTGATATTATGATTGCCGGAGGTACAGAAGCATCTATAACTCCTTCTGCCCTGGCGGGATTTGGCAATATGAAGGCCCTGAGCACTAGAAATGATGAGCCCGAAAAAGCCAGTCGCCCCTTTGATGCTGAACGGGATGGTTTTGTTATAGGAGAAGGTGGTGGTATAGTTATCCTGGAAGAATTGGAGTCAGCCCGGAAAAGAGGGGCCAGGATCTATGCTGAATTACTTGGCTATGGTAGTTCTGGAGATGCCTATCATATGACCCAACCTTCCCCGGGAGGAGAGGGAGCAGCCCGGGCTATGGAAATAGCTATCAGAAAAGCCGGTATAGCTAAAGAAGACCTGAATTATATTAATGCCCATGGTACTTCTACACCACTCAATGACAAACTGGAGACTAATGGCATTAAGACAGTATTTAAGGATCATGCCTATAAATTAATGGTCAGCTCTACCAAATCCATGACCGGCCATTTGCTGGGCGCAGCCGGTGGAGTAGAAGCAGTTATCTGTGCCAAGGCTATAAAAGAAGCTATTGTACCGGCTACTATAAATTATGAAAATCCTGATCCCGAATGTGATCTTGATTATGTTCCCAATGAGGCCAGAGAATATCCTGAACTAAAATATGTTATGAGTAATTCCTTTGGCTTTGGTGGACAAAATGCCTGTCTGGTTATGGGTAAAATTGAATAAAAGGGGTTTAAATAATGGCTTCTCTTCTGGATAAGAAATTAATCAATGAGCTGGAAAGAAAAATAAAGATAAATTTTAAAGATAAATTATTACTCCAAAGGGCCTTGACCCATAAGTCTTTCAGTAATGAAAATACTGATTTAGCCTTAAGAGACAATGAGAGGCTGGAGTTTCTCGGTGATTCTGTTTTGAGTATTATCATAAGCAGTTATATATTTGATAATTTTCCCGATTATCCAGAAGGGGAATTGGCAAAAATGCGCTCTGTTATAGTCAGTGAGCCCAGTCTGGCTGCTGTTGCCCGAAATATAAATCTGGGTAAATATATTCTCCTGGGTAAGGGGGAGGACCTCTCCGGTGGCCGTAATAGAAATTCCATACTGGCTGATACTATAGAAGCCTTAATAGGAGCAATTTATCTGGATAAGGGGATAATAATAGCAGGAAATTTTATTATCAAACATTTTAAGGATAAAATTGAAAAAGTAGAAAAAGGGGAATATATTCAGGATTATAAAACTATTTTACAGGAATATATTCAAAAAGATAGTATAGCAGGCCCTGTTTATCACGTGGTCCGGGAGGATGGCCCTGATCACCATAAATTATTTACAGTACAGGTAAGGCACAGGGAACAATTATTAGGAATTGGAAAAGGTTATAGCAAAAAAGAGGCAGAACAAAATGCAGCAAAAGAAGCTTTGGAGGGTTTTAAGAAAATAAGCAAGGATTTCAAAAAAAGTAGGATTAAAAAATTAAGAAGGGTCTAATAAAAGCTGCCGGGATAATTTCTTCTTTTTTTTCATAAAGATATAGTAAACTATTATCCCGGGAGGTTCTTAAAATGATTTTTTTTCACAGGCTGGAACGTTTTTTTATAAATTTAGTTCTTATTATTCTTATTCTATTAATAAGTGTTCAGCTTCTTATGCGTAATGATTCTGCCTATAGTAAGTTAAAGGTTATGGAAGTATCTATTAAGAATTTTTTTCAGGACCAGGCAGTAATGGAGGTGTTTAGACCCGGCCAATTGATAGTTGAAGAGGGTGTTATAAATATAGAACTCCTCCAGACTTATTCCTTACCCCAGGTATGGTTAGTAAAAAATGGGCAAAGAGTGGCTAATTTTGCAGAAGGTTCTGTGGAGATACGAGTAAAGGAAGGGGATTTACTGGTACTGGATTGTAGTTTTTGTCCAGATCCCCTCTGGTTTAAAGTAGGAGAAATATCCTCCAATATAAAGACCTGGTATACAGGACAAATTTTTAGAATCTATAGGGAAGAGAAAGTACTCGGAGTTGTTCAGTTTTATGAGAAAGTATAGGCTGAAATACTGGACAGTTAAAACCTAATATGATAAAATATTAAAAATTCCAGGAATACAAAAACACCCTTATTAGCAAAGTAGCCTTGGCTAATTTCAGGGGTGTTTCATTTTAAAATGGAAAATACAATTTTGAGGTTGAGTTTTTATGAGAGCTATTCGTGGAGCAATTACTGTTAGTAAAAATACCAAAGAAGAAATATTGGCAGCCAGTACCGAGTTGTTGGAAGAGATTCTGGACGCAAATAAAATTAAAAATGAAGAACTGGTTAGCATAATCTTTACAGCTACTACTGATCTTGATGCTGTCTACCCGGCAGTAGCTGCCAGAGAGATGGGGCTGGACAAGGTCCCTCTTCTTTGCTTTCAGGAAATGAAGGTAGAGGGGGCCCTGGAGAAGTGTTTGAGGGTTATGGTTTTTATAGATAGAAAGGCTCCGCTGGAGGAAATAAAACATGTCTATTTAAGAGAGGCTGTCAGACTACGGCCTGATTTATATATAAATAATGAGAAGGAGAGGAGAGAGTAGGATGATTATTGTAATGAGGGATGATGCTACACAAGAAGAAATAAAACAGGTTATGTCCCGGGTTGAAGAATTAGGTTTTACTACCCATCCTTCCCGGGGAGCAAAAAAGATGATTATAGGTATTATAGGGGATTTAAATCGGGAAGAATTGATTGAATCTCTGGGAGCATATCCAGGGATTGATAAGTTGGTACCAATTTTGGACCCCTACAAGCTGGCTGGCCGTACCTTTAGCGAGGATCCTACTGTAATAGAGATAAAAGAGGGCTTAAGTATAGGTGATAAAAAAATCATGATCATGGCTGGGCCCTGTGCAGTGGAGAATGAAGAACAGGTACGGGTAACTGCTGAAAAGATTAAGGAATATGGGGCTACTGTTCTTCGTGGTGGAGCCTTTAAGCCCAGAACATCACCCTATAGTTTTCAGGGCTTAGAGGAAGAAGGTTTAAAAATATTACGGCGGGTAGGCAATGAGACAGGATTGGCAGTAATAACAGAAGTAGTTGACCCCAGGGATGTAGAATTGGTTGGAAATTATACTGATATTTTTCAAATCGGGGCCCGTAATATGCAGAACTTTTTCTTATTAAAGGAAGTAGGTAAGACCAGGAAGCCGGTTTTATTGAAAAGAGGATTATCTGCTACCTATAATGAGTTTTTAATGGCTGCTGAATATATAATGTCAGAAGGAAATTATAATGTTATTCTCTGTGAAAGAGGAATCCGGACCTTTGAAAACTATACCAGAAATACCCTTGACCTGGTAAGTATTCCAGTCTTAAAGAAATTAAGTCATTTGCCTGTAGTAATTGACCCTAGCCATGGTACTGGCCACTGGGACCTGGTTGCTCCGGCAGCCAAGGGGGCAATTGCTATGGGAGCAGATGGTTTGATCATTGAAGTACACCCAGAGCCAACAAAAGCTATGAGTGATGGCCAGCAATCATTGAAATTTGAAAAATTTGCCTCCCTGGTTGAGGAATTAAAGAAAATAGCTGCAGCGGTGGATCGTGAGCTATGATGAAGGTAGGGATTATTGGCCTTGGTCTCATGGGAAGCTCTCTGGCTATGGCAATTAAAAAATATTGTCCAGGTATAAAAACTTATGGCTATGATAATAATACAGAAAACCTGGATTATGCTTACCAGAAGAAAACAATTACTGCTAAATTAAATAAAGAAAACATTTCTCAGCTTGATCTTTTGTTTCTGGCTGTACCTGTTATTACAACAATAGAAGTTGTGGAAGAAATCATGCCTTACTTAAATTTGGAAAGGACTTTATTAACAGATCTAGGTAGTACAAAGACCTACATCTGTAAGGAGATTAAGCAGAGGTTTCCAGCATTAAATTTCATTGGTGGACATCCCATGACTGGCAGGGAGACAAGTGGTCCCAAAACTGCAGATGCTGATTTGTTTTGCAATAAAAGCTATATCCTTATTGCTGACCAGGGAAGACCTGTAAAGGAAGAATTATTAATAAAAATATTAGAGAAAATCGGGGCTAAAATTATTTATATAGATAGTGAAAAACATGATGATCTGGTTTCTTTAACCAGTCATCTTCCCCATGTGATTGCCATTGCCTTGATGAATGAAGTCATTAAGTATGAAAAAGACTTTCCGGAAATAAGCCAATTTATGGGACAAGGTTTCCGGGATTTCACCAGAATAGCTGCTTCCAGTCCGTTAATCTGGAAAGATATATTTCTTACTAATCAGGAATTTATATTGGATAAAATCGACAAAATAATAAATGCCCTCTTATCCTTTAAAAATTCTCTCTTAACAGGAGAAGAAAAGGAATTGATAAAAATAATGGAAGCAGCAAAAATAAAGAGAAGCAAACTACAGGAAGAACTCTGGGAGGAGACTGATAATGTCATTTAAAACATTTCAGGCCAGGACAATTCAGGGTGATATTAATTTGCCTGGAGATAAATCAATTTCCCATCGGGCTCTTATCCTGGCTGCAATTGCTGAGGGGAATACATATATAAAAGGTTTACTGGAAAGTGATGACTGCCTACATACCTTAAATATCTTTCAGCAACTGGGAGTAGAGATCAGGAAAAATGAAGAAGGGATTTATCGAGTTGAGGGTGTAGGTTTATATGGTTTAAAGGAAGCCCAGGATATCCTTTATTGTGGTAATTCTGGTACAACTGCAAGACTTTTAACAGGCCTCCTGGCAGGACAGAAGTTTTATTCTGTCTTGACGGGAGATAAGTACCTGAATACCAGGCCCATGGACAGGGTGATTATACCCCTGGAAAAGATGGGGGCCAGAATTTGGTCTAGACAAGATAAATACCTTCCTTTGAGTATAAAAGGAAGCCAGCTTTCTGGTATAAATTACAAATTACCTGTAGCCAGTGCCCAGCTTAAGTCTGCTTTACTTCTGGCTGCTCTCTATGCCCAGGGTGAATTAAAAATAACTGAACCAGAATACAGCCGGGACCATACAGAAAGGATGTTACAGGCTTTTGGGGTTAAGCTGGAGATAAGGGGAAAAGAGATCTCTATCAATAATACAGGTGACTTAAAATTACATGCACAGGAGATAGAAGTGCCTGGAGACCTATCCTCTGCTGCTTTTTTTATTGCTGCTGCCCTTATTACCCCAGATAGTGAAATAATCCTTAGAAATGTGGGTATTAATCCTACCAGGGATGGTTTCCTGAAGGTAGTCAGGGAGATGGGAGCCAGGATTGAGCTTTTTAATATCAGGGAAAAGGCAGGTGAGCCCCTGGCTGATATTAGGGCCAGGACCAGTACTTTAAAAGGAATAAATATTGAAGGTGAACTTATTCCTGCTCTGATTGATGAGCTCCCCTTATTGGCTGTCCTGGCTTCCCAGGCGGAAGGAAAAACCATTATTAAAGATGCTGCTGAATTGAGGGTTAAGGAAAGTGATAGAATTAGTGCTACTGTAAAGGGTTTAAGGAAATTAGGAGTTAATGTAGAAGAACTGGCTGATGGTATGGTAATTGAGGGACCAGTTAGACTAGAGGGTGGTATTGAGATAGACTCCTTTTATGATCACCGGATTGCCATGTCCTTTATGGTTGCAGGCTTAATAACTGAAAAATCTTTTCTTATAAAAGATGCTGAAGCCATCAAGATTTCTTTTCCTGATTTCTGTGCTATCTTAAAAAAACTAAGTAAAAGATAAATCCAGTCGAAAAGAGGATTTTCTTAAACCTTAATAGAATATATAGCATTATACATTAAAGGAGCTGGTTTTTAGATGGGCAAAGTCATAGCAATTGATGGGCCAGCAGGTGCAGGAAAAAGTACAATTTCCAGATTATTGGCCAAAAAACTTGGTTATAGGTATCTTGATACAGGGGCAATGTATCGGGCCATAACTTATCTGGCTCTGGAGAAGGGCCTAAATCCTGAAGAAGGAAATGATATAGTACAATTATGCAAAAATATAGAGATGGATTTTACCCCTCCTGATGAAAACAATATCAGTCATATTATTATCAATGGCCAGGATCTAACTGATAAAATTAGAAGTAAAGAGGTAGATAATAATGTTTCTACCATTGCCAAAAATAAAGAGATCCGGGAAATAATGACCAGGATACAAAGGAAGATAGCCAAGAGTGGTAAGATTATACTGGATGGCAGAGATATTGGTTCCCGGGTTCTTCCAGATGCAGAATATAAGTTTTTTATTACCGCTTCCCTGGAAGAAAGGGCCAGGAGGAGATGGGAAGAATATAAGGCCAAAGGTATTGCTATCAGTTTGGCTGAAATAGAAAAAGAGATTGCTGAACGGGATTTAGAAGATTCTACAAGGGAGGTTTCCCCTTTAGTTCAAGCTGAAGATGCCATTTTAATAGATACAAGTAAGATGTCAATACAGGAAGTGTTGGATAAAATACTTTCTTACATAAAGGATGAAGGAGATGGTTAATATTTTATACAGCTTTGCAGCCTTCTTATTTAGGGTGTTTTTTAAAGTATTTTATCGCTATGAAATTTATGGCCTTGAAAATATACCAAAAGAAGGCAGACTGGTTATAATGGCTAACCATGTAAGATACTATGACCCTCCTTTAATAGGCTGTATTTTGAAGCGTAAAATACATTTTCTTGCTAAAGAGGAATTATTTAAAATACCCCTCCTGGGATATTTGCTTGGAAAAATAGGACAAATCCCGGTAAAAAGAGGTAAACCAGATAGAAGTGCTTTAAAAGGGGCTCTGGCAATTTTAGAAGAGGAGAAAGTCTTAGGTATTTTCCCAGAAGGAACAACCAGAGGTTCTAAAGAAAGTTTGGGAAAGGCAAAATCTGGTTCTATCTTAATACCTATTGAGGGAAAAAGCCCTATAGTACCAGTAGGTATAAAATATAAAACTATGAAGGCAAAGGTATCTTTTGGTAAGGTTTTTTATTTAGATCAATACTATGACCGTAAACTGAGCAAAGAAGAGAGACAGGAAGCAGGTACATATATAATGAATAAAATTCAGGCAGAGCTGGATAAACTTTAAAATACAAATTTCTCAAATTTAAGCAGGATTATAGAGATGAATGGCGAAAAGGTATATTGATGTATTAATTACAGTCCTCTGGATATACTAGAGAAAAGCATATTTTTCCTGGGGAGGTAACAGGATTTGGATATTATTATAGCTGGAGAAGCAGGATTCTGTTTTGGAGTAAAAAGGGCTATAGAGAGTGCCATGGAAACTGCCCAGGACTCCAATACCCCGGTATACACTCTGGGACCAATTATACATAATCCTCAGGTTGTAAAAAAACTGGAAGAGAAGGGTGTTAAGGCCATTGATTCCCTGGATGAGATTACAGAAGGAACTGTAATAATCAGATCCCATGGAGTTTCCCCGGCTGTAATCAAGGCAGCCAGGGAAAAAGGTTTACATGTGGTTGATGCTACCTGTCCTTTTGTAAAAAAAGCCCAGAAAGAGGCCAAAAACCTGGTAGACGAGGGCTACCAGACCATTATCTTTGGTGATCCTGATCATCCAGAAGTTAAGGGTATCTGTGGTTCTACAGGGGGTAAAGCCTATATTGTTAATGATATAAAAGATTTGCATTCCCTTGAATTGAGTAATAAAATAGGTTTTGTAGCCCAGACTACTAAATCGCCGGAATCTTTTCGGGATTTAATCTCTGCTGTTATAGAAAGAAGTAAAGAATTAAAGGTATATAATACCATCTGTAATACTACAGAAAGCCGACAAGAATCGGCCCGAAAACTTGCAAAGAACGTAGATGTAATGTTTGTAATTGGGGGCTATAACAGTGCAAATACCAAAAGACTTGCTGAAATATGCCTGGAAACTGGTACCCCAACTTACCATATAGAAACTGCTGCAGAAATAAATAAGCAGTGGTTAGAAAATAAAGAAAAAATAGGAATTACTGCAGGGGCATCGACCCCTGAATGGTTAATCAAGGAGGTTATTGAGGCTATGAGTGAAGAAAAAAAAGATTTACAAATTGATGAAAATATTACAGAGGAAGGAGTAATTGACGGGGCTGAAGCTGCAGAAAATACTGTTGAAGTGAATAATGAAAGTCCAATTGAAGAAGACAATAATCTAAATGAAGAAATTGATTACAGTATAGCTGATTTGAAAAAGGGCCAGATTGTTACTGGTACTGTAAGCCAAATCAAAGAAGACGGTGTTTATGTAGATGTAAACTACAAAACTGATGGCTTCATTCCCTTAAGGGAGTTATCATATAAAGATATCAATGATCCTAATGAAGTAGTTAAATTAAATGAAGAAATAAATGTAGTTGTTTTAACCCTGGAAGATAGTGAAGGTAATATGATCCTTTCTAAAAAAAGAGCAGATTTTGAAAAAGCCTGGGAAAGGATTCTGGAAGCCTATGATAATAACGAAATAATTGAAGCTGAAGTAACTAAGGTTGTCAAAGGCGGCCTGGTTGCTGATGTAGGTTTAAGGGGTTTTATACCTGCCTCCCATGTGGACATTGGTTTTGTGGAAAATTTAGATGAATATGTAGGAAAAACCTTACGCCTGAAAGTTATTGAAGTAGAGAGAGATAAAAACAATGTAGTTCTTTCTGCCAAAGAAGTCCTGGAAGAAGAGAAAGAAAAAGAGAAAGAAAAAACCCTGGCAAGTCTGGAAGCTGGCCAGACTTTAAAAGGAAAGATAACCAAATTAGTTGATTTTGGAGCTTTCGTCGATCTGGGAGGTATAGAAGGTTTACTACATATCTCCGAAATGTCCTGGGGTAGAATTGCCCATCCTTCTGAACTCTTTGAAGAAGGCCAGGAAATTGAAGTAAAGGTATTGAGTGTAGATAAAGAAGAAGAAAGAATCTCCCTGGGTTATAAACAATTATTACCCGATCCCTGGCAAGAATTTATCAGCAAACATGATCAGGGAGATGTAATAAGTGGTACTATAACCAAAATTGTTGATTTTGGTGCTTTTGTAGAGGTAGCCGAGGGAGTGGAAGGATTAATCCATATCTCCCAATTATCCCATCGTCATGTGAAAACCCCTGATGAGGTGGTCAGTGAAGGAGAAGAGGTCCAGGTTAAAATCCTGAATATAGATAAAGAACAAAAGAGGGTAGGTTTGAGTATTAAAGAGTTGCAGGAAAAACCAGTTGTCAAGGCACCTGTTAAAACAGAAGAACCAAAAGAAGAAGAAAGCACTGGAGGAGTAACCATTAGAGAATTAGTAGGGGATATCTTTAATACAGAAGAAGAATAAAAACTCATAATATGGATTTTAAAGGCCATCTCATAAAAGAGATGGCCTTATTCATTATCTCCAGAAGTTCTTTAATAATCTTCAGGAAGGAGAATAAGAAGAGGAAATCAGTGAGATAATATCCTGTGTAGATAAGGACAAATTCTGAGGTGAAGGAATGACAACAGGTATTATTTTATTAATGATTATCGGTTTATTAGTCTATCTTGGAGCTGCTCACAGGGTACTGGACCGCCTTTATTTAACAGATAAAAGTGCCCTCTTAATTATTGCCCTAATGATCATTGGTAGTTTTTTTGACCTTACAATTAAGAGAAACCCTCTCTTGACAATAAATATAGGAGGAGGCCTTATCCCCTTATTATTGTCTGTTTATGTATTTATAAAGGCAGATTCCAGGAAAGAGAGAATAAGAACCCTAGTTGCTGTTTTCCTGACTGGCCTGGCCATTTATGCTATCAGTATTATTTTCTCTGATTTTGGTCATGGTAGAGATATAATTGATCCCATGTATCTCTATGCTATCAGTGGTGGTCTGATTGCCTATCTCCTGGGCAGGTCCAGGAGGGCATCCTTTATAGCCGGAACAATTGGCTTTTTACTATATAATCTTTTTATCTATTATAGGCTACTGACAGGAGAGATCAGGAGCCAGCTGCGGATAGGTGGTGCTGGAGTCTATGATAGTATAATTATTTCTGGTGTCCTGGCTGTCTTATTGGCTGAATTTCTGGGAGAATCCCTGGAACGCTTAACTGGAGGACATTCTGGAAAAGGGGGAGAAGAGTGAAAAGGATAAAAGTCTTCTTTGTACTTTTTTGTCTCCTACTGTATCTACCTTTATATGGGCAAAATAATAGTGAAATTATTGGCCATAGGGAAGAAGATATCTGCTGGGTTTATGACCAGGAAGACAATTATATTTTTGCTATTGCCCTGGCTGTAAATGTTGGTGATAAATATATTGATGAGGATAATATAGAATATGAAATAATAGAAGTAGGAGGCAACAAGGCCATCTGTAAGAAAAAAGGAAAGGTAGATTTGTTGGCAGATATAGGTCCTGAATTTACTTTACAGATCCCCCTGGCAAAAGAGGGCAAGAAAACAGTTGCCATTTATCATACCCATAATGATGAATCCTATTTGCCTGGTCCAGTCAACATAGATGGAGTCGGGGAAATTCATGAGGTGGGAGATGCCTTGAAAGAAGCCCTGGAGAAGAAAGGGATTACAGTTGTCAAGAGTGAAAACCTACATTTACCTCATGATGGTGCTGCTTATGAACGTTCCCGGGGAACAGTAGCTGACCTGGTACAGGAAGAACCTGATATAATTTTTGATCTTCACCGGGATGCTATCCCCAGAAAAGATGAATACCTGAAAGAGATTAATGGAAAAACAATAAGCCAGATAAGATTGGTGGTAGGAAGGCAAAACCCAAATCAAAAGGTTAATGATCAATTTGCCAGGAGATTAAAGGCCCTTGCTGATGAAGAATATCCCGGCTTAATCAAGGGTATCTTTTATGGAAAAGGAGTTTATAACCAACATGTTGCTCCCCATTCCTTGTTATTGGAATTTGGTACCCATGTAACAACAAAAGAACAGGCCATTGCCAGTGCTCAATTGTTTGCTGAACCGGTCAGCAAACTCCTTTTTGCCAGTAAGGGAGGGACAGGCCAGAAGGAAAATGCCGGAATATTTTCCAGTATTATCTGGATACTTGGTGTAACAGGAATAGGAGTCCTTATATATCTTTTGATTAATGAAGGAAGTTTAGGGGGAGTAGGTAAACGACTGAAGGCTTTTTTCAGGAAGGAGCTAAAATAGAAAGGGTATTAGTGGATGTTTGAATATGATGAGATGTTTTTCTTCAGTTTGTTGCTTGGCTTTTTGGCCAGGGCACTAATGTTAAAAATTGATTATCGGCAGTTCCCCAGTTATCCTCATTCTTATGTTATACATTTGACCCTTGGTGCTATTGCAGCTGCCCTGGGAGCCCTGGTTATTCCCCTTCTCTTGGAAAAGGAGTTTATTGCTATAACCTTTATAACTATTGCAGCCCAGCAATTCAGAGATGTAAGGTCAATGGAGAGAGAAAGCCTGGCCAAGATAGAGAAGACTGAGTTGATACCCAGGGGGGAAGCCTATATAGAAGGGATAGCAAAACTATTTGAGGCCAGGAACTACCTGGCTTTAATTAGCTCTTTCACTACCAACCTGATCTATTATTATAGCAATTGGTATATTGCCCTTCTTGGTGGCAGTCTTGTTGCCTATGGTTTACATTCTTTTATGAAAGGCCCTACAGTTGGAGATATTGCTGATGTGGAAGTGGTAGAAATAAGTATTAAAAAGAAAAGTATTGGTATTGATGAAGTGATTATGATGAATGTAGGGGAAGAAGAGGCATTGGAGATCTGGTCCAGGGAAGGAATAGGGGTAAAAATAATTCCCAGGGATGAAGATGCCAGGGCTACCCTGGCCAATCTGGGCCAGAGACAGGCCATCTTACATGATCTATCTATTCTAATGGGAATAAAGTTAGATCTGGGTTTACAGCATTTTTCTCCTCTGGCCAGACTAAATATTGATAATGGAAGCCTGAATATAATCTTTATTCCCCAGGAACCTGATGAAATATTTATCAAAGAAGCAGTAGAAAGGATTCCAGTTCTGGAGAGTTCACAGCGGAAACCATTAAAAGATAAAATAGGGAGAAAGGCTGCAGATTAAGGAGGTTCTGGATGAGTGAAAATAATATACTGGCCATTATTACCACAAAAAAACTAAGGGACAAAGTAGCTGGTGGAGCACCGATTTTTTTTGCAGATAATGAGGAAGAAGTAGAGGAACTCAGTAGTTTGCTGGCCCGGATTACACTGGCCATGGTTCATGATCTGGAAAACGGAATAAAAATTATTGTCAGACACTAAGGGAGGAGATTAAGTTAATTATTATTCTCTGTAGCCAATTAAGCCCTCTACCCTTATTTTTCTTTTATTTATTTTTTTATGAAAAAGAAAAAGGCTTTAATGAGATCTTTTTAACTGCTTTAAAAGATTATCAAAGATATAAAACTGAAAAGAAGGTTTTCTTCAGGCTATATCCAGAAAAGACCAGAAAAATATTTTTATTGCTGGGAGGCAAAAAGAAGAGGATAGTTTTGCAGGCCTTTCATGGTTATTTAAGTATGTTCAGGGTAAAAGAAAACTATAAAATAATAGATATTTCCCCCTTTGAAAAAAAGTATATTAAACTGGCAATTTTAACAGAAAGATTGGGTTTAAGAAGTCTGGCCAGATACTTATATAAACACTCCTGTAGATTGATCTACAGGAGGCAAAAGGAATGAGAAGATGATTATAATCTACCATTGTTATGGGGCAGCCCATTCTTCTATCCTTTCAGCAGCTATTCATCTGGGTTTGTTACCCGATAATAGGGTAGCAAGTATTAAGGAAATTAAGGAAATACCATATTTTGATGAGAAAAAAACAGAAGAGATTGGTACACCTATTTTATATGGGATAGACCAGGAGGGAAATAAAATATATGTCCAGGGCATGGGTGGGGCTGATGAGACGGTAATTAATTTGTTAAAGGATCTCATGGAATTGTACGGTATTCCAGAAAAAGACCTGATATTAATCAATGCCCTGCAGAATGTAAATATCCTGGTCCGGATTGGAGGTTTCCTTTCCCGCCGTCTAGGATTTGTATTTCCTGGCCGTATAATAAGTATTATAGGTTTACAGCTGGCTTATCCTAAATTTATCGAGATGGTTTCCAGAGTAAAAGATAAATACCTTTAATTATTGCTTAGTCTTCTGAAATATGATATTATCTCTTTACAGGAGGTATTATTGGTATGATCAGGATAAGGGCTGTAGAGCCAGGTAGTATTGCAGAGGAATTAGAGATATTTCCTGGAGATTATCTTTTAAAGATAGATGGAAAAGAGATCAGGGATTACATAGATTATCAGTATGGAATAGCAGCTGATTTTTTTGTATTAACAGTCGAAAAAGCTGATGGAGAGATCTGGGAGATAGAGATAGAAAAAGATGCAGATGAAAGTATAGGCCTGGTCTTTGATGATATTATTTTTGACCAGTTAAAATTATGTAAGAACAACTGTCTTTTTTGTTTTGTCAGACAACAACCAGGGGGTTTAAGGAAATCATTATTGCTCAAAGATGATGATTATCGTTTTTCTTTTTTACAGGGCAGTTTTATAACCCTTACTAATTTAAAAGAGGAAGATTTTAAGAGGATTGTTGATTATAATTTAAGTCCTCTTTATATATCAGTACATACTACCAATCCGGCCTTGAGGGTGGAAATGATGAAAAACCCCCAGGCTGGAAGGATTATGGAACAGCTCAAATATCTAGCTGAAAGGGGCATTTCTTATCATACCCAATTGGTCCTGTGTCCTGGCTATAATGATGGTACAGAGCTGGATAGATCAATAAAAGACTTAATTAGTCTATATCCCAATGTACTGTCCATTGGGGTTGTACCAGTAGGTTTAACAGAACATCGTTTCAACCTGCCTTTTCTTGAAAAATATACTAATTCCAGGGCCAAAGAAAGCCTTGCCCAGGTTAAAGAATGGCAGAAAAAGATTAAAGACTTGTACGGCAAAAACATTCTTTATGCTGCAGATGAGTTTTATTTTCTGGCTAATGATAGTATTCCACCAGTAGAAGAATACCATGATTTTTGCCAGTTGGAAAATGGTATTGGCTTAACCCGTCTTCTGTGGGAAGAGTTTGCCAGCCTGTCATTACCTGAAAGTATACCTGTAAAAACAGTAGGTCTTATTACCGGTATCCTGGGCAATAAGGCTTTAGCTCCTATAGTCAATAGATTACAGGAAATCCCCGGGCTGGATATTTATACTATTCCTGTAGAAAATGAGTTTTTTGGTAGTTCTGTTACAGTAACTGGCTTATTAACCGGACAAGATATTATTAATAAAATAAAACAATTAAGTAATAAACCAGAATATATAATAATTCCTGATATTGTTTTGAACCCTGTGGGCTTATTTTTAGATAACCTGACTGTTTCAGACCTGATAAAGGAGTTTCCGGAGCTCAAGATATATTTTGTGGCTAATTTAGAGGAAATGCTGGAGGTGTTATTGAATGGCTAAACCAGTAGTTGCTATAGTTGGTAGACCTAATGTTGGCAAGTCAACTTTATTTAATAGATTGGCCGGTAACCGTATTTCCATAGTGGAAAGTGAGCCGGGCATTACCAGAGATCGGATTTATGCTGATATTGAATGGTTAGAAAAATCTTTTATTCTGGTAGATACAGGTGGTATTGAGACAGATAGTGATGATCTGATTATTAAAAAAATGCGTCAACAGGCCCAACTAGCCATTGAGGAAGCAGACCTCCTCTTATTTGTTGTCGATGGCCGTAGTGGGATCACAAATCTGGATCAGGAAATAGCTGATTATTTGAGGAAAACCAATAAAAAGATTTTATTATTAATAAATAAAGTAGATGATTTTTCCCTGGTAGATGAAATAACCTGGCAATTCTATTCTCTGGGTTTTGAAGAGATCATTCCCATATCAGCTGAACATGGCAAAAATGTTGGGGATTTACTGGAAAAAATTGTGGACAATTTACCCCTGCTCGAAGATGATGAACTTGATAATGAGGCCTTAAATATTGCTATAATAGGTAAACCTAATGTAGGCAAATCTTCTCTTGTTAATTATTTAGCCGGTTATGAGCGGGTTATAGTCAGTGATATACCTGGAACTACCAGAGATGCTATTGATACCCTGGTAGAAATAAAGGGAGTCAAGTATAATCTAATAGACACAGCAGGAATGCGGCGGAAGGCCAGAATAAAGGATTCAGTAGAGTACTATAGTGTTATCAGGACCATCAGGGCAATTGACCGGGCTGATGCAGTCCTGATGTTGATTGATGCTACTGAAGGGGTTACTGGCCAGGATAAAAAGATTGTAGGCTATGCCCATGATAATGGTAAGGCCATTGTCCTGGCTGTCAACAAATGGGACCTGGTTGAGAAAGAAACTAATACCATGGAGGAATACAAAAAAGAAATCTATAATGAGCTTAAATTTATAAATTATGCCCCAATAACCTTTATCTCTGCCCTGACAGGAAAGAGGGTTCCAGAAGCCCTGGAATTGTTGGAATATGTTATTGATCAAAATTCCTTGCGGATCAAAACCGGCTTATTAAATGAAGTCCTTGAAGAAGCATTTCTCTTAAGAGAACCACCAGGATATAGGGGTAAGAAATTGAAGTTATATTACGCAACTCAGGTTGCTATTAAACCACCTACTTTTCTTCTTTTTGTCAATGATCCTGAACTAATGCATTTTTCCTATGAACGGTATCTTGAGAATGCTTTACGGAAAGCCTTTGGTTTTATTGGTACTACAATTAGAATTAACTTGAAAAAGAGGGATTAGGGGAGGTTTCTATGCTGAATTTTTTAATAGTAATACTTATTTCATACCTACTGGGGGCCATACCCTTTGCCTATATTATGACCAGATTACTTACAGGGAAAGATGTTAGAGAACATGGCAGTGGTAATGTCGGTGCTACCAATGCTGGCAGACTACTGGGGTTTAAATATGGCTTTTTAGTGGCACTTTTAGATGTCTTAAAGGCTATTCTGGCCGTAAGTATAGCAAGAAGCCTCTTGTCGCCAGAATTAGCCAGGTATTATCTTTTAATTGCAGCCTCTTTTGTAATTATTGGCCATAATTGGTCAGTTTTTCTTAGATTTATGGGTGGCAAAGGAGTGGCAACTACCTGTGGGGTGATTTTTACTCTTTTTCCCCTGGGCTTCATTATCTTTTTTATAATCTGGCTTATTGTCCTTTTACTAAGCCGCTATGTTTCTCTGGCTTCTATTATTAGTGGGGCCTGTCTTCCTTTAATTATTTATTTTTTAAAGGGAGATATCTATGATCTAATTTTTGCCCTTATTTTTGCCCTTTTAATTATTTTAAGACACAGGACAAACATTATAAGGTTATTAAATAAAACTGAAGATAAAATAAGATGGCCTTTAATTAACAGGAAAGGTGATTTATAGTGTTGGAGAAAATCGCTATTATCGGTGGCGGTAGTTGGGGAACTGCTATAGGACAGGTTTTTGCCTCCAATGGACATGAAGTCTTAATATATGTCCGGGATAAAGAATTGAAGGAGAATATTAATAAATTGAGTATAAATACTAAATATTTTCCGGAAATAAAGCTTTCAGATAAAATCAGGGCAACTGATTCTCTGGAGGAAGCTGTTCTTTTTGGCAAAATCATTGTACTGGCTGTTCCTACTTATGTTAATCGCCAGATCCTTGCATCTATAAAAAATATAATTAAGAAAGACCAGGTCATTGTTTCTACAGCAAAAGGAATGGAAGAGGGTACTTTTCTCCGTAATTCCCAAATTATAAAGGAGTATACAGATACCCCCCTGGTCGTTTTATCAGGACCTAGTCATGCTGAAGAGGTTATGCGAGAATTGCCTACAACCGTTGTTGCTGCAGGAGAGGACAGGAAAGCAGCTCAGCTGATCCAGCAATTAATGAGTTCTTCTAAATTTAGAGTTTATACAAATCCAGATATAATAGGTGTAGAAATTGCCGGGGCTATTAAAAATGTTATTGCTATTGCAGCAGGAATTTCAGATGGGCTTGGCTATGGAGACAACACAAAGGCTGCTTTAATTACCCGGGGTTTATATGAAATGAGTAAAATCGGTATTTCTATGGGTGGAGAATTATTGACCTTTGCTGGCTTAAGTGGTATGGGGGATTTGGTGGTAACCTGTACCAGTAAATATAGTAGGAATAGGAATCTGGGAGTAAAGATAGGAGAAGGTTTGACTTTGAATGAAGCCTTAGAAGAAATCAAGCAAACCGTGGAAGGAGTGCGTACAACTAAGGCGTTTTATGAATGGTATCATAAAACTGACCATGATTATGAAATACCTATAACCAGTCAAATTTATAAGGTGCTTTTTGAAAAAAAGACACCACTTCAGGCAGTTGATGACTTAATGTTACGAGATCCAAAAGAAGAAATAAAAGTAGTTGAAAAATAAGATAACTGCTAATAGCTAGTAAAATTAAGAGGCTATCTCAAGAGAGATGGTCTTTTTTTATTGGCAAATAATAAGCTGAAGAAAGTGTCTACTAACTGTAATATAGAAATAAAATAAATAATATATTTTACATAGGACTTCTAATAGTGCCTGATAATATAGCTTTTAAGTAGTAATATTTTAGACTTGCCTTCATATATATATATTGATGTTTATTACTTGCCCCTGGTTAGATATTAAAAATCATTATAAAAAGAAAATTTTTATTAGGAGGGATGAAAAGAGTAAGTGTATGACTTTATTTCTTAAAATAATAGAAAAGGAGGGGAAGAAGTGGAAGAATTTGATTTATACAGGGATATAAGTGAAAGAACTAATGGTGATATCTACATAGGAGTTGTGGGGCCTGTAAGGACAGGAAAATCAACATTTATAAAAAAATTTATGGAAGAATATGTATTGCCTCTAATAAAGGATAAATATATCAAAGAACGTTCTAAAGATGAGCTGCCACAGAGTGCCAGTGGTAAAACCATTATGACAACAGAACCTAAGTTTGTGCCTGAAGAAGCTATCAGGGTAGAGATAGGGGAAAATATTCATTTTAAAGTGAGAATGATTGATTGTGTTGGCTATACTGTCCCTGGTGCCCAGGGTTATGAGGATGAAAATGGTCCTCGCATGGTCTCAACACCATGGTATTCTCATGATATTCCTTTTCAAGAGGCTGCTGAACTGGGTACTCAAAAAGTAATTAGAGAGCATTCTACTATAGGTCTGGTTATAACTACTGATGGGAGTTTTACGGAAATTTCCAGACATAATTTTTTAATGGCTGAAGAAAGGGTAATTAATGAACTGAAGGAAATAGGAAAACCCTTTATTGTTATTTTGAACTCTGCTAAACCTGAGGATGAAAAAACAATTCAATTAGCAGAAAAACTAAGTGCTAAATATGCTGTACCTGTTTTACCCCTTGATTGCTTGCATTTAAAAAGGGATAATATTGAAACAATACTGCGTAATATTCTTTACGAATTTCCTATCAGGGAAATATATATAGATTTACCATCATGGGTGAAAGGCCTGCCAGAAGACAACAAAATCCGCAAGAGCTTTGATGAAAGTGTTTTAAAGTCAATTGAAGAGGCAGAAAAGCTCCGGGATATTGAAGATGTAGTTCTCCGCCTTGCCGATAATGATTATGCCCAGGAAGTCTATCTGGAAAGTGTAGACCTGGGAGCAGGTATAGCACAAATAGCTATTGGAGTACAGGAAAATCTATTTTATCAGACTCTGGAAGAAATCAGTGGCTTTACAATTAGCAATGATCTTGACCTACTTTCTCTGGTTAGGGATTTAAGTGTGGCCAAAAGAGAATATGATCGGATTGCCGGGGCTTTAGCAGATGTTAAAGAAAAGGGTTATGGTATAGTAACACCATCTTTAGAAGATATGATTTTTGATGAGCCTGAAATTATCAAAAGAGGCAATCAATTTGGGGTAAAATTAAAGGCTAATGCTCCTTCTATTCATATGATCAGGGCTGATATAAATGCTGAAGTTTCACCTGTTGTTGGTACGGAAAAACAATCAGAGGAGTTAATATTATTCTTGCAGAAGGATTTTGAGGATAATCCAGAAGACATCTGGGAAACAGAGTTTTTAGGCCGTTCTCTTCATGATATAATGAAAGAAGGCATTGCCAATAAACTATATAGAATGCCAGAATCTGCTCAATACAAGATTAAGGATACCATAGAGAAGATCGTTAATGAAGGTAGTGGCGGATTAATCTGCATAATTCTATAGCCGGCGTATTTTTTTAAAGGGCTTGAGGGAAAATATCCTTAAGCCCTATTTTTTTATCTTTTTTTAAAAAAAAATACATAAACATGCAGGAGATTATTGTTATATCGCGAATATTAAGTAATGAAATTATTATGCAAGGAACAAAGGGGGGTGACAATGAATGACTAAAACCGATTTAATCGATGCTGTTGCAGAAAAAACTGGTTTAACCAAAAAAGATTCAGGTGAGGCTGTAAACGCGGTCTTTAATACCATTGTTGAATTTTTAAGTGGTGAAGCCCGCAAAGCTGAAGCTAAAAGGGAAAGTGTACAGATTATTGGGTTTGGTACATTTGAAGTCAGGGATCGTAGTGAAAGAAAAGGAAGGAATCCTCAAACTGGGGAGGAAATTATGATTCCTGCAAGGTCAGTTCCAGTATTTAGAGCTGGAAAGTCTTTTAAAGATTCAGTAGAAGGCTAAAATTGTTTTATACATATTTTATAGCCATGAGAAAGGATTTGTAAAAATCCTTTCTTTTTTTATACCAGAAAAAAATAGTATTTGGGTAAAACAGAGGGGGGTATAAAAATAATAAATTAATTATATACTATCAGCAAGGGAGTGATAGTATGAAGAAAAGTAAAATAAAGAAGAAGGAAAAAAGGCAAAAAGAACCTGTCATAATGCCAGAAGCTGCCTATGATCTAAGTCCAGATGATATCGAAATAGGAGATGACCTAATAGCCAATAGAGAGATTAAGAAGGAAAAGAAAAAGAAAGAGTAGCAGGAAAAGGGGCTTAGCCCCTTTTTATTATAATCCTTGCTTAAGAAAAGTAAAAAACACAGGATGTTCAAAGAAGATTTTTTAGAGGTCTGTGTCACATATGCTTGACTTCTCTAGAAAGTAGAGGATGAAAATAAAGCATTAAACTTGAAGAAGAAAATAAATTAAGGTATAATAAAATAATGTTAAATGTTTTTAAGCACTCTCCAGGACTTATAAATTACTGATATCTGACAGCCCTGTGATACTGTAATAAGGAGGCATGCATTATGGGTATATTAAATTTTTTAAAAAAATTATTTCCAACAGCTCAGAATACTAATATTATTACAATCTACTTACGAGATAAAAAATGTAAGGAGAGAATTAAGGTATTAGCCCGCAAAAGTTATGATATCCACACCCTCTATGAAGAGGAGGGGGAAGCAGCTTATCGCTTAAGCAAAGTGGTTGTCTGCAATAATTGCTATAATAAAATTTATTTAACCCTGGATTTTGACCGTAATTATAATATTATTAAGGAAGAGGTCAAGGGTGGCGATATTATTAGTGAAGAGGAATATAATAAAGAGGAAAATGGAAGTGATTAAAAATGTCTGCGATACCAAACTTACTATCCATTACCAGAATTATATTGATACCTATTTATCTCTATTTTTTTATGAATGCTAATTATCTAACTGCTGGAATCTTATTTTCAATTTCTGCCATTACGGATTTTTTTGATGGTTATATTGCCAGAAAATATGATTCTGTAACAAAATTAGGCCGGATTCTGGATCCTTTTGCTGACAAATTAACAATTATCAGTATTTTAATTGCTCTAATTATCTCGAAGATCATTCCTGTTTTTATCCCAATTATATTATTGGCAAGAGAGCTTTTAATTTTCCTTGGATCCATTGTTGCTTATTTACTTGGATTTGATTTCATCCACCCAAGTAAACTGGGGAAATTTTCTATCTTCCTCTTATACCTGGCTATTGCTTTACAATTAATAGGTATTAAGATCTTGGCCAGGGGCCTGTTTTATATAGTTATACCTCTTAATATCTTTTCTGGCTTAAATTATGTTTACACAACTATTAAATATTTGTCAAATAAAAAAAATAAATAAGCTTATTTAGCTTTTAAAAAAGACAGCATTAAAAGGCTGTCTTTTTCTGTTTTATAAACACGGAAAAAAAATTTCCCCATTGACAAAGTAATACATTATCTATAAAGGAAATAAATGGTTTATAAAGAAATCTTATTATGATGCCAAACAGAAGGGGGGATGTAAATGAAATTAGAAAGTAATATATGGGAGGATTTTATTAGAATATTACCTGAAATTGGTTATAATTTAAATGAAAAAGAAAATAATGAGGATAATCTTAAATTTATCTGGGAAATTATAGTAAATATCAAAAAGAATATGAAAGAAGAAGTGGAACAAACAATCAGGATGAATCTAAATCTCTGTTATGCCCTGGGAGAAGAAAGTCAGGTTAAAATACTTAATAGGGAGATATTTAAGTTAAACTATCTACTGGATCAAAATATTTATCTGCTAGACTATGATGCCTATAAAGGTTTAATGGATTTTCATAAAATACTTATCTCCACCTATGGAAATATAGAAAATTTTATAAATAACTTTAGAGAGGTAAAAGAGAATATCTCATTTTTTCGCAAAAGAAAGGATAAAGAACTGATCGATAAATACTATTATTTAAAGAAAATTCATTTGCCTTTAAGGGGCTATGAAGATATGAGACTTGAATTAAATAAACTTATGGAAAAATATGAAAATATAAAAGATATTATAAAAGATCCGGATTTATTCATTAACTTCAATACAGAACTGGATTATTTTATAAGAGAATATCGGAAGCTGTACAGGCAGGAACATGATGCTTTTCAACAACAATTAAAGTTATTTTATCAATCCCTCTATAATTTACCAGAATATAAGAGCCTGGTAAACCTCTCCAGGATAGAACTGATTAAGGTTGCCTATAATTTAAAACCTATCAAAAAGTATATTGATACCTTTTTCCCGGCAGAGTGTGATAATCCTGATCTGGAAGAAACATTAAATAATAATGTTAATTGTAATTGTGGCTTTCTTCTTGGAACATCTATTACAGTTCCGGCCTTAAATAAAATAAAGCCTATGTTGCGCAAAGGTATTGCAGAATATATAGAAAAAATCCAGAATGAAAGATTCAGGCCCATATTTGATAATTATTTAAGTTATAATAATGATTCAAGTATAAAAAAGATATTAGAATATAAAATTGATAAGGTCAATGGTAATATCAAATATATTGATGAGGAATTGATTAATGAAATAAACAAGGCTCTTAGCAATACCTATCCCTTAAAAATATCCCTGGAAGAAATAATTCCTAATATAAGTGGTATATATTCTATTAATCAAATAAACCTCCTGGCCCAGGACCTGGAAAAACATATTAAAAAACTTATTAAGAATAAAGTCGAAGGACTTGAGAAGGTCAAATACGAAAATATTGTTATAAATTTAGTAATATAGGAGGAATTCTATCTTTATTTGCAGAACTTTTATTTAAGAGGTGAAGGAAATGAGTATATTGATTAAAAATATTGCTGAAATATATACAGGGGATGAATTGATTAAGGAAGGCTGGATTGCTATTAAAGGTAATAAAATTGCTGGTCTTGGTAAGGGAACTCCAGAGCTTGCTGAAAAAGAATTTTCCCATGTTCTTGATGGCAGAGGGAAGATTGCCTTGCCAGGATTAATAAATCTACATACCCATGCAGCCATGACTTTATTAAGGGGTTATGCAGATGATTTCCCCTTACAGGAATGGTTAGAAGAAAAAATCTGGCCCCAGGAGGCTAAACTGGAGAGAGAGGATATATATTGGGGTACAAAACTGGCTGTCCTGGAAATGATCAGTACCGGTACTACAACTTTTCTGGATATGTATTTCCAGATGGAAGAGGTGGCAAGGGTAGTAGAAGAGAGTGGTATTAGGGCAGTATTAAGTGAAGGCCTTATTGAGGCCAATGATGGTGATGAAGGTATTATAAAAAGTCTTGATTTCTGTAAAAACTGGCAGGGTAAGGCTAATGGCAGAATAAGAACCATGTTAGGACCCCATGCCCCCTATACCTGTTCAAAAGATTATTTAATGAAACTTGGAGAAAAAGCCCATATTAATAACCTTGGCTTACATATACACATTGCTGAGACAAAAAAGGAATATGATGATTTTCTGGACACTTATGGTAAAAGCCCTGTACAATATCTAGATAGTTTTGGTTTTTTTAATAATAGGGTTCTTGCTGCCCACTGTGTTTATTTAGACCAGGAGGACCTGGAGATTTTTGCGAAAAATAATGTCAGTGTAGCCTATAATCCTGTCAGTAATATGAAATTGGCCAGTGGGATTGCTCCCATAACTGAATTCTTGAAAAAGGGGATCAATGTGGGTTTTGGTACTGACGGGGTTTCCAGTAATAATAATCTGGATCTAATTGAAGAGGCCAGAATTGGTTCTTATTTACAAAAAGTTGATAAGCTTCTTCCTACTGCCATCAATCTGGCTGAACTATTGGATATGTTAACAGTTAATGGGGCTAAGGCCCTGGCTATTGACAATTTAGGTAGGCTTAAGGAAGGATTTATAGGGGACCTGATCCTTATTGATATAAAAGAAAAGACCTATTTCTATCCCCGGCATAATAATCTTTCAAATCTTTTTTATGCAGGAAGTGGCCAGGATGTAGATACAGTTATTATAGATGGGGCCCTGGTCTATAAGGACAGGGAATTTCTTACCCTGGATCAGGAAGAAATATATTATCAGGTTGAAAAAATCCGCCAGGATAAGTTCAATTAATTCTTTTTCTTCTTGCTATTATTTGTTCTATTCTCCCTGTATAAAAATATATTTAAAACAGGGGGGATTACTGTGAAATTTGACTCTATCAAGATAGTACTGGTCTGCCTCTTGGTTCTTGGTTTCTTCCTTGGTGCCTATGAGGGTATCTGGAGGCAGGGGGCCCTGAAAGTAGCCAATTATAATGTAGATTTAGTAGAGGAAGAGCCTGCTTTCTACCTGGAGGTAATTTGGGATGCTTCAGGGAGTATGTGGGGAAGAGATTATGGAGTAGAAAAAATTATAAAATCAAAGGAAGTTTTAAAGACCTTTACTGACGAATTGCCGGAAAATGTGAATATTGCATTGAGAATTTTTGGGGCAAGAAGGGTAGGGGATCTGGAAGATTCTTTTCTGGCAATACCCTTTGATAATGAGAACAGAGAAGATATGGTAAATTTTATAACAAATGTTAAGCCTCTGGGCAAATCACCAATTGGCTATTCTCTTATAGAGGCCTGTAAAGATTTACAGGGAATTAAGGGAAAAAAATATATCCTTTTAATAAGTGATGGTATTGACAATGGTGAAATTCCACCTGATAAAGTAATAGAAGAAGTAATCCAGAATGAAATTATTTTACATGTTGTCCATATAGGTGAACCGGAAAACCCAGGAGTTAAAGAGGGGCTGAAGGAAATGGCAGAGAAAACAGGAGGTTTATATTTTACTTATAATAATCATGAAAAAGTTATAGCCACCTTCAGGCAAGAGTAAAAGAGTAAATTATTAGTTTTTATCAGGCTGTCACCCAGGTGAACAGCTTTTTTTATTTTATGTTTAATATTATGAAGAAAAGATCCCTATTTCTCTTAAAAATAAAAAAGGATATTTATAAAATATGGGGAATATTATAAATAATTTAAGGAGGGACTATAATGAGCAAAGCCAGTAAAAAACTATTGATCTTCCTGATATTTCTTATAGTAGTATTTTTCTTTTTGTTAATAGCTGGAAATCGTTTTTATACAGAGTGGTTATGGTTTAAAAATCTTAATTTAGAAAGGACTTTTTTGACTATCTTTTTCAGTAATACTGTTTTGAGAATTATAATTGCTTTATTTTCCAGTATCTTTATCTTTATAAATTTATTCTTGACCAGAAAACCCTTATTAGATTATATAAATCAAAAAAAATATGATAATGTGGAGTCCTTATTTGGCAGTGAAGATAATTTTTTTGATGGTAAAATTTTAACCTATATTTATATCACTTGTAGTTTAATAATAGGTTTCTTAATAAGCTCTATTAGATCTGATTTATGGGAAATTGTTTTGAAATATCTCAAACAGACCCCTTTTCATTTACAGGATCCGATTTTTAAAAAAGATATTGCTTTTTATGTTTATTCCCTGCCTTTTTACAAAGTATTGCAGGAGATGGCAATTGGACTGATTGTAATTACCCTATTGATGGTGGGTATCATTTATCTCCTGACTGCCGGAATAAATTCCTTCAGGGAAATTCATGTCAAAGTGACCGGGAGAGCAAGAAAACACAGCTTTTTCCTGCTTATAATTCTTTTACTTCTAAAAGCCTGGGATTATCGTTTACAGGCCTATGGGCTTCTCTATGCACCCAGTGGAGTGTTTTTTGGACCAGGTTATACAGATATATATGCAAAATTACCTGCTTTAAGGGTCTTATTTATAATTGTTGTAGTTATAGCTATTATTTTCTTGATAAATATCTTTAAAAGGCAGTACCGGTTAATTTTATGGGGCTTTCTGGCCTGGATTCTTGTTTCTTTTCTCCTGGGGGCTATTTATCCTGCCTTAGTGCAAAGGTTCAGGGTAGCTCCTAATGAAATTGCCATGGAGAGAGAGTTTATAGAATATAATATAGATATGACTCTAAAAGGCTATGGCCTTGATACCATTCAGGAAATTGACTTTACTGTGAAAAATGATTTAAGCTGGGATGATTTATTGAAAAATGAGGAAACCATAAAAAATATCAGGCTTTGGGATCCAAGGCCAATTCAGGCCACCTATAATCAGTTACAGGGTTTACGACCCTATTATACCTTTCCAGGTGTAGATGTAGATCGCTATAAGATCAATGGCCATTATCAACAGGTAATGATAGCTGTTAGGGAACTGGAACAGAGAAATCTGAATCCCCAGGCCAGGAACTGGATTAATCAGAAGCTCAAGTATACCCATGGTTATGGGGTGGTTATGAGTCCGGTAAATAGGGGAACTGCTGAAGGTATGCCTGAATTTTTAATTAAGGATATTCCACCCAAAACCTTTATTAATCTTGAATTGAATAATCCTGCTATTTATTATGGTGAGATTACAGATGAGGATTATGTAATTGTAAATAATAATTCCATGGAGTTCCATTATCCCCTTGGAGATGAAAATGCTTATTATAATTACACTGGTACAGGTGGAGTAGAACTGAATACTTTTTTCAAAAAATTAGTTTATGCCCTCCGCTATAAGGATATGAAGATTCTCTTAAGTAGTGATATTAAGAATGAAAGTAGAATCATGTATTACCGTAATATCCAGCAAAGGGTCCAGAAGGTAGCTCCCTATTTAAAGTATGATCGGGATCCCTATCCGGTTATTGCTTATGGCCGCCTCTTCTGGATACAGGATGCCTATACTTTCACAGATAAGTTTCCCTACTCCCAACCAGTGACCAGGCTGGGGAATTATATCCGCAATTCCATCAAGGTGGTCATAGATGCCTATAATGGTAAGATGGATTTCTATGTTATTGATAAGAAGGATCCCCTGGCCGTAACCTACATGGAAATCTTCCCTGATTTATATAAAGATGGGGAACTAATGCCGGAAGAACTAAGGGAACATTTACGTTATCCCCAGGATTTATTTGAGATTCAGGCTCTGATTTATTGTTCTTATCATATGCAGGACCCTGTGGTCTTTTATAATAGGGAAGATCTCTGGGCAATTCCAGAGGAAAACTATGGTGGCAATATTATACCAATGGAGCCCTATTATGTAATAATGAAATTGCCAGGAATGGTAGGAGAAGAGTTTATTCTGATGCAGCCTTTTACACCTGTTAATAAGAATAATATGATTGCCTGGATGGCTGGTAGGTCTGATGGTGAAAACTATGGAGAACTTATAGTCTATAATTTCCCAAAAGATCAGCTAGTATATGGCCCCATGCAAATAGAGTCCAGGATAGAACAGGATACGGAGATTTCTCAATTATTAACCTTGTGGGGACAGCTGGGTTCAAGGGTTATCAGGGGAGACCTCCTGGTAATACCTGTAGAAAACTCTATTCTTTATGTAGAACCAGTTTATTTACAGGCTGAAACCAGTGAATTGCCAGAATTGAAAAGAGTAATTGTAGCCTTTCAGGATAAGATAATTATGAGAGAGAATCTGGAAGAGGCTTTAAAGGATTTATTTTTAAAAAGTGGACAGGTTGAAGGGAAGGCCGGGGAGAGAGAAATTACTGAAATTGGGGATACTATAAATGACAGACAGGCTGACCTGGCCAGAAAAGCCCTGGAATTATATGAGGAAGCAGAAAGGAGTATTCAGTCCGGTAATTGGGCAAAATATGGTGAAAAAATAAATGAACTGAAAGAAATATTAATAAAAATGCTTCAAATGGAAAAATAAACTAAAAAAGTAAGGATGGTAATAGATGAAGGAGATGGAGACTTTTCAATATTATCAAACAGATAATGAGTTAGATTTATATATATGTAAAAACAAAAAATTTAAAACAAATTTAATTCAGATGATAATTTTATGTCAATTGAATGAGGAAGATGCCAGTAGTAATGCCTTGATACCTTTTATCCTTTATCGAGGTAGTAAGAATTATCCCAGTAGTAGAGCTTTTAAAATCGAATTAGAGGAATTATATGGGGCAGAATTAAGTGTATCAGTCTGGAAAAGGGGGGAAATCCAGCTCTTAAATTTCTCCCTGGAGATTGTAAATGAAAAATACCTGCCAACAGATGAATTATTATTGGAGAAAGGACTGGCCCTGTTAAAGGACCTGCTTCTGAATCCGCTTTTTACTGAAGAGTTTTTTCAACAGGAAAAGGAATTTATCATCAAAGAGATCAAGTCAATAATCAATGATAAGTACTCCTATTCTTTAAACAGGTGTTTTCAGGAGATGTGTGCCGGTGAACCCTTTAGTATCTATAAACTGGGCAGAATTGAAGACCATGAAAAACTAAGTAGAGACCAGGTCTTTCAACAGTACCAGGAAGTAATAAAAAATAACAGGATTTTGTTTTTTGTAATTGGTGATGTAGATGAAAAGAGGGTCTATGAAAAGATAAATAATAGCTTTAATTTTAGACATCAGGTAGTAAAAGACTATAATAATACAATTATAATAAATGATGTTAAGGGAATCAAAGAACTGGAAGAAAGATTAAATGTTCAACAGGGAAAAATAGTTTTGGGCTTTAGAACAGGGATTACCAGAAAGGATGATCTCTATTATCCCTTGTTAATGTATAATGGTATTCTGGGTGCCTTTCCTCATTCTAAATTATTTCAAAATGTACGGGAAAAAGAAAGCCTGGCCTATTATGCCAGCTCCAGTCTTGAATCTACAAAGGGCTTACTGCTAATCACAGCAGGAATTGATTTTGCCAATTATGATAAAACCAGAGACATAATCCTGAAGGAACTGGAAAAAATGAGGCAGGGTGATTTTACAGAAGAAGAGTTTCAATGGACCATGAAATCCTTGATAAATTCTTTTGAAAGTACTGCTGACAATAATAGGGGATTACTTGCCCATTATTTGTTAGGAGTAATCAATCATAAAACTGAAACCATCAAAGACTCTATCGATGAATTAGGTAAGGTAAAAAAAGAAGATATTATCAGAGTGGGAGAAAAGCTGCAACTGGATACAATCTATTTTCTGAATAAGAAGGTGACAGAATGATGCAGAAAATATACAACGATATTATTAAAGAAAGGATTTATCTAAAAAAACTGGCTAATGGTTTAACGGTAATGCTAATGCCCCGGGCTAATTATAATAAGTTTTATGGTATTTTTGCCACAGATTATGGTTCTATTGATAATAAATTTGTGAATCCTGAAACAAATGAAGTAGTAAAGGTGCCTGATGGGATTGCCCATTTTCTGGAACATAAACTTTTTGAAAGCGAAGAAGGCGATGTTTTCAGTAAATTTGCCCGTTTAGGTGCCTCCGCCAATGCTTTTACCAACTATAATATGACTGCTTATTTATTTACTACCAGCAGTAATTTTACTGAAGCTACCATGTCTCTCCTGGATTTTGTCCAGGATCCATACTTTACAGATGAAAATGTGGAAAAAGAGAAGGGAATAATTGCCCAGGAGATAAGGATGTATGATGATGAAGCCAATTATCAGGTATATGCAAATTTATTAAATGGGCTATATCATCATCACCCTGTTAAGATAGATATTGCTGGCACAGTAGAAAGTATCAGTAAAATTAGCAAGGAAGATCTCTATCTCTGTTATAATACCTTTTATAATCCGGGGAATATGATACTCTTTTTAACAGGAGACTTTAATCCTGTAGAGATACTGGAAAAAATCGAAGAAAACCAATACCGCAAAGAATTAGTCAATTATAATAATATAAAAAGAATATATCCTGAAGAACCAGCCAGTATCAGGGAGAAAGTTATAGTTAATAAAATGGATGTATCCGAGCCGCTCTTTAGACTGGGAATCAAAGAAAAAAATCTACCGGAAAAAGGCAAAGAATTATTGAAGCAGGAGCTGGGAACAGGGCTATTGCTTGATTTACTGATTGGTAAGAGTTCAATCCTCTATCAGGATTTATATGATCAGGGTTTAATTGATGATTATTTTAGTAATTATTATGTTCTTGAGAAAGGATATGGCTATGTTATTATGGGGGGGAAAACCAGAGACCCGGAACTCCTTTATAAAAAACTACTTGATGGTTTTAAAATTGGAGGTAGGACTTTAAAGAAAGAAGATTTTAATCGGGCTTATAAAAGAGTTCTGGGAGAGTATGTACAGAGTTTTAATTCCTTTGAGGCAGTAGCTACTGAGTTTATTTCCTATTATTTTAAAGATATCAGTTTCTTCGATATACTGGATATTATTGAGGAGATAGATTTAGATTATCTAAATAAAAGATATGTGGAGCTTTTTCAGGAAAATAATTATGTCCGCTCTGTTATAGAAAAAATATAAGCAAAATTATCAATTTATAAATCAGGTAAAATATTTATAAATCAAATTAATTAAAAGCAAATAAATACATACTGTTTTTCAATGAATGATGTCAGTACTAAAAAGGGGGTAATTATTCAAGGTTAAAGAGGAGGAAAAAGATTTAAGGTTGGATAAGGTGAAAGGTTTTTGCATGCTGATTTACTAAAAACGAGAAGGGAGTAATTGAGGATGGAAAGACAAAGATGGAGTAGTAGAGCAGCTTTTATACTGGCTGCAATAGGTTCTGCCGCAGGCCTGGGTAATGCAATCCGTTTTCCCTATGTGGCCTACAGCAATGGTGGAGGGGCCTTTTTAATACCCTATTTTGTGGCCTTATTGACAGCAGGTGTCCCATTACTGGTTATGGAATTTGCTATTGGCCAGAAAAACCAGGCTGGTGCCCCTACTGCTCTTGGTAGGATTAAAAAAGGTTTTGAGGGTTTTGGCTGGTGGCAGGTAATCTGTGCCTTTGTTATTGTCTGTTACTATGCTGTAATCATGTCCTGGATCTGTAATTATCTGGTTGGTTCACTTAATGTAGCCTGGGGTAGTGAACCTATGAGATATTTCACAGAAGATGTATTAAAAGTTTCAGATAGCCCAGGGAATTTATCTGGTTTTAGTTTACCTGTCCTGCTAGGTCTTATTGTTACCTGGGTGGCAGTCTATTTAATATTAAGAAAGGGTACAGAAAGTGTTGGTAAGGTTATTGGCTACACTGTTGCTGCTCCAGTGGTTTTATTATTGATCTTAATTATTAGGGCAGTTACTTTACCTGGTGCTATGGAAGGCTTAAATTACTTTTTAAAACCAGATTTTGCAGCCTTATTGACCCCAAGGGTCTGGATTGAAGCCTATACCCAGGTCTTTTATTCCTTAAGTCTGGCCATGGCCATCATGTATGCCTATGCCAGTTATATGCCAGAGGATTCAGATATTACTAATAATGCCTTAATAATTGTATTTGCTGATGCCAGTGTAAGTTTTCTGGCAGGTTTGGCCATCTTTGGTACATTGGGGCATATGTCCTTAACCCAGGGTGTTCCTATTCAGGATGTAGCTATAGGTGGCATACGTCTGTCCTTTGACGTATTTCCTACTGCTATTAATGCCTTACCCGGTGGACCGGTTATGGTAGGTCTCTTTGGTTTTGTATTCTTTGCTACCCTATTGACCCTGGGTATAGATTCCACTTTCTCTCTGGTAGAGGCTGTTATTACTGCTGTAGCTGATAAATGGAAATTAAATAAACATAAAACAACAGTTGCTGTTATATTAGTTATGGCCCTCTTCAGTTTAATCTATGCCACCAAAGCAGGATTATTCTGGGTTGATTTGGTTGACCATTATATTAATAGCTATGGTTTGATTATTGCAGGTATAATAGAAGCAGTCCTGATTGGCTGGTTCTATAATACAGATTCATTAAGAGAGTATTTTAATCCCATCTCTGAAATTAAATTTGGTAAATGGTGGAACTATATGATCAAGATTATACCCTTTATATTGTTTGTATTACTGGCCGTTTATTTTGTTCAGGATATACAGACACCATATGAAGGTTATGACTCCATCTACCAATGGCTGGGAGGTTGGGGTTTACTGATAGGTGTAGGAATTCTTTCAATTATTATTACTAAAATTAAGGCAGGAGACAAGAGTACAGGGTTAAGCAAATCAGTAGAGCTATAAAGGGGGTAATAAGATAATGGCAGCTTCTGCTATTGTAATGCTAATTTTTGCTATAGTAATTATTTTCGGCGGGTTATTTCTGACAATTAATAAGGCTGTAAAATCAACAAAAGAAAATGAAGAATAAGATATATAAAGGCCTGGATTATCTATCCAGGCTTTTATAATAATTTGTAAATATGAAGAAAATGTGTAATAATAGAAGTATCAAGAAAGAACTGGAGCAAATGATGAATATAAGTAATAAAGAAAGAATAACAGAACTAATAAAAAATAAGGCAAAAGAGATAGGTTTTGACCTGGTTGGAATTACAAGTGCAGAACCTTTTCAACAGGCTTATTCAATACTGGAAAAAAGGAAATTAACAGAGTTTATCAGTAATGATAGGGAATTACTTACCAACCCTGCTAGCCATCTAGCTTCTGCAAAATCCATTATTGCCCTGGCCCTTTCTTATGCCAGCAAAAGGGCAGGTAAGGAAGAAGAGCAAAATATTGCCCTTTATGCCAGGGGGAAGGACTATCATCAGGTAATGCAGGAAAAAATGAATGAATTAATTATATTTATAAAAACACTGGCGACAGATGCTGAAACAATAACCTATTCAGATACTGGAGTCTTACTGGACAGGGAAGTGGCTTACCGGGCAGGTTTAGGCTGGATAGGAAAGAGCAATAATCTCATTAATCCAGAATATGGTTCTTACCTTATGCTGGGAGAAATTTTGACAAATTTGCCCCTGGTAACTGATCAGGCCATGGAATCCCGTTGTGGTACATGTCAATTATGTATAGATAATTGTCCTACTCAGGCTTTAAAAGCCTATTGTCTGGAGCCTGAACTTTGCCTGAGTTATATAAGCCAAAAAAAAGATCCCCTTTCAATGGAAGAAAGGGAAATGCTAGGTAACCAGCTCTGGGGTTGTGATCGCTGTCTTGAAGTATGTCCCTATAATAGGGATATCCCTTATGACTTGCATCCAGAGTTTTTCCCTGTACTTAAAGGAGATATTAAAACTATCTTAAATTTTACTAATCATAATATCCCGGGAGAATGGAAGGAGGCAGCCCTATTCTGGCGGGGTTTAAGGACTCTAAAGAGAAATACCATTATAAATATAGGAAATCTGGGTAAGGAGGAATATCTTCCCCTTTTAATAGATAATTTAGCAAATCCCTCTCCTGTATTAAGAGCTTATACTGTATGGTCACTGGGTAAATACAGGAAAGAAGAAATAAAAGCCCTTCTTTCCAATCACTATTTTAAGGAAAATGATAATATGGTAAAAAAAGAAATAGAAAAGATATTTCAAAATAACAATTGGGGGGATATAAATGATTAAAGCTAAAATAGCAGGAAAGGACTATAACTTTGCTAAGGGTATCAGTCTGGAAGAGATATTGGAGGAAATAAAATTATATGATAAAAAAATTGTTGTAGCTGCAATTGTAAATAACCGGCTGTCAAACCTAAGCGATCTATTATATGAAGATGCCCGTATTCGCTTTTTAACTATAAATGATGAAATAGGTAACCGTATTTATCGTCGTAGTTTATATATGCTGATGACTAAGGCTATCCAGGAATTATACCCTGGTAGCAAGTTATCTATTGAGCATTCTTTGAGTAATGGGATCTACTGTGAATTACATAAAGAACGTCCTCTTAGTAGTAAGGACCTGAAAAATATTAAAGATAAGATGCTGGAATATGTAAGACAGGATCTTCCTATCAAAAAACTTATAAAAAACAAGAAGGAATTAATAGAAATATATAAAAAACAGGGCTATATGGATAAAGTAGATCTCCTGGATTATCTGGATAGGGACCAATTTACTGTCTATGAATTGGAGGGGAATTATGATTACTTTTTCTATAATCTAGTGCCCAGAACAGGTATCCTGGACAGGTTTGATTTCCATCTGCAGATACCGGGCTTTGTTCTCCTCCATCCTAAAAGAGGTAATCCTTATGAGGTACCTGCCTATATAGAACAGGAAAAATTAGCCGGAGCATTTTATGAATTTGAAAGATGGGGAGAAATAATTGGTGTTTCTTCGGTCACTGATCTAAATAATATTATTAAAAAGGGCAAGTTTAAAGATCTGGTTAATATCATGGAGGCTTTACATGAGAAAAAGATTGCCCAAATAGCAGATAAAATAGCTGAAGATCAGGACAAAAATAAAATTATATTAATAGCTGGTCCTTCCTCATCTGGTAAAACTACCTTTGCCCAGAGACTATCTATTCAATTAAGGGTTAATGGTATTAATCCCATTTCCATCTCTACTGATGATTACTTTGTTGACCGGGAACAAACTCCAAGGGATGAAAATGGGGAATATGATTTTGAGTCTATTGAAGCAATAGACCTGGAACTGCTTAACGAGGACTTACTGGCCTTATTACAGGGAGAAAGGGTTGAGATACCAACTTTTAATTTCCATAATGGAAAAAGAGAGTATCGGGGTAATTATTTGCAGGTTGACAGGGAACATCCTATTATTATTGAAGGTATCCATAGTCTTAATGACCGTTTAACAGAATTTATCCCTGAAAATAATAAATTTAAAATCTATATCAGTGCTTTAACCCAGATTAATATTGATCGACATAATTGTATTCCGACTACAGATAATAGATTATTGCGCAGGATGGTTCGGGATAATTTCTTCCGCAATAAAAGTGCTGCCAGTACCCTGGAGTGGTGGACAGCGGTCAGGAAGGGAGAAGAGAAGAATATCTTTCCTTATCAGGAAAATGCAGATGTTATGTTTAATTCTGGTCTTGTTTATGAATTGGCTATCCTGAAAAAATACGCTACTCCCTTATTGAAGGCAATTAGCCCGGAGGAAGAGGTCTACTATCAGGCAGAAAGATTGTTGGAAATACTGGAATGCTTTTTACCCATGGATGAAGATGCTGTACCAGGTAATTCTATTCTGAAGGAATTTATTGGTGGTAGTATTTTTGACTAATTATAGAGAATAGTATTCCTGAATTAGTTTTTTTGCCTCTGTCCAGTTATTGACCCTTTTAATAATACTGTTTTCTTTAAGATGTCTGTTGTGGAATTTATCAAATAAAATAACTGGAATATTATAGCTGGCCAGGGCTTCACTATTACAGGCATTATCTTCCAGAAAAAGACTAATTCCTTTTTCCAGAGCCAGAGGTGCTTTATTTTCATCATGACTTAAGCTGGTATAGGGGATCTGGTGGTCTTCTAACCATTTTCTAGTTATTTTTTCAAATTCAGGCTCTCTGGCTGTGATAAGGTGGATTTCAAATTCATTATTATACAAATAAGTTATAGTTTCTCTGGCTCCTGCAGCCAGTTTTACCTCGGCATAAATGTTGGCAATATTTTTTTCTAAAAAGTCTATGATTATTTCTCCAGGTAAATCATAGGCTTCATCAAAATAATAGGAATCCTTTACCCTTGGAATTTCATAACCTAAATAATTACAGAGGGCATTGTGCCAGATATTTTCATTAATATGTGTTTCATCAGTTATTACACCATCAATATCAATACCGATGATTCTTGCTAAGCTCATTGATTATCTCTCCTTTGACATAGTGAAGGCAGGTATTTATTTAATAAATACTAAAAAGAATTTTATAATATTTTTACCTAATAATCAAGAAAGAGATCTGGTTGAAATATTTACAAAGTGGAGGGCTTGTATTATTATGACAGAAATAAAAGAGGAAAAAATTTTAGAAAAATTGGCAGCTGAATACCCGGAGGCAAAGACAGAGCTTAATTATACTACTCCTTTTGAATTATTAGTAGCAACTATTTTATCAGCACAGACTACTGATAAACAGGTTAATAAGGTTACTGCCGAGCTTTTTAAAAAATATAATAAGGCTGAGGATTTTGCCAGTTTAAGCCCCGAAGAATTAGCAGAGGAGATTAAGTCCATTGGTTTGTATAAAAATAAGAGTAAATTTATTGTTGAGACAAGTAAAATAATCCTGGAAAAATATGAGGGAAAGGTTCCTGAGGAAAGAGAAGCCTTAATGAAATTACCTGGTGTTGGGAGAAAAACAGCTAATGTGATTTTATCTTCTGCTTTTAATAAGGCTGCTATAGCTGTTGATACACATGTTTTCAGGGTAGCCAATAGAATAGGTTTAGCAAATTCAGATAAGGTTTTAGAAGTAGAAAAACAACTTATGGAAAGGATACCGGAAAAAGTCTGGTCAAAACTACATCACTGGTTAATTTTTCATGGCAGAAGAGTATGTAAAGCTAGAAATCCTGCCTGTGAGAAGTGTGTTTTAAAAGAAGACTGTTTATATTATAAAAAACGAGGTGATTCTTATGAAAAAAAATAATCTATTTCTTCTTCTTTTTCTTTTCCTTTTATTAAGTTTTAATATCCTGGCCAGTTCTCAGCTGGAACAGGGTATAGAGGAGTATAATAAAAATAATTATACTTTAGCTATTGATTACCTGACAGATGTCCTCCTGGAAGAGGGGAATAATTTTACAGCACAATATTATTTGGGCCTGTCCTATATAAAATTAGGTGAATATGAGCTGGCCCAAAATGCCCTTGAGATAGCCAGAGACTTATCTCCCCAACATTATAAAGTACATTTGAATCTGGGACGGGCCTATTATAATTTAAGGGATTATCAAAAAGCCCTGGAGGCTTTAGAAAGAGCAGAGGAAATTGAAAACGGGGATGCGCAGATCTATAATATAATGGGCCTGGTACATATGGATTTAAAGAATCATGAAAAAGCTATTGAAAACTTTAAAAAGGCTATAGACTTAAATCCAGGAAACTATTATGTATTAAATAATCTGGGCTATTTGTATATCTTAAATAATCAATATGCAGAGGCCAGGGGAGTTCTGGAAAAGGCTGTTAACCTGAATCCCCCTGTAGCATATATCTATAATAACTTAGCCATAAGTTATGAGAATTTAGGGGATTATGAAAAGGCAAGCCAGTATTACCTGAAAGCCCTGGAAGTTGATCCAGGATATGAAAAGGCAAAAATAAATCTACAAAGAATAAAGAATAAATAAAGATAAAACAAAGCTCCCGGTTTAAGCAGGGAGCTTTGTTATTTGCTTTTACTCCAGGGTAACAATTTATGTATCAAGCCTGTATTTTTTTCTTTTTTCGCGTTGAGTCTATAACGAATCTCTTTAATTAATTCCCTATCTCTCCGTTCCTGGGTTATGCTCAAAAGTTTTATTGCCTGTAGGTACTCTTCTTTTAAATTTTTCTGCCCATCTTTTAATTCCTTTAAGCCATCTTCTATATTATCAAATTTCTCCAGTAAAGCATGTAAAAATTTACTTAGATTAGGATCTGTATTTCCAATTATGGTTGCCGCAATGTCTTGTTTGCTTTTTTCAAGATTCAGGATTTCCCTGACCTGTTTAATGGAATATTTTTGTTCATAAAGATAAGTTTTTATTTCCTTTAATTGTTCTATATTATCTTTACTGTACTGTCTATAACCATTTTCATTCCGTTGTATATTAAGAATATTACCAAACTCAGATTCCCAATATCTAAGAGTTGATGGTGCCACATTCAGTATTTTTGCTGCTTCTGATGTACTGTACATTTCCATAGGAACATCTCACCCTCCTTCCAGAAAAATACTGTATATTTTATAGTTCTATATTTAGTAAATAATTCCTGCCAGATTCTAATTATTTGAAAGAGGATTTGTAACAGGTTTAAAGAATAATATTTATTTAAGAACAGAAAAAAACAAAAGAAATCTTTTTACTACAAAATAGGAGGAAATAATGAAGAAAAAAATTCTCTTTGTTTTTATAGGTGGCCTCTTATTAGGTTTTTCCACAGTATTAATAAATTATTTTATCTTTAGTTCTGAGATAAATTCCAGTAAAGAAGTATTTCAGCTAGTAGAAGAAATGTTTCTAGAAGAATGGGATGCTTTATTTGCTGAAGGGAAAAGGGAATATTATAAAGGCAATCTGGAAAAAGCCCACAGCATTTATGAAAAACTCCTGCACACTGGACATGACAAAAAAGAGCCCTTGAAGAATCTCTATTTTATTAACAAAGAAATGGGTAATTACGAAAAGTCCAACTATTATTTAACTTTTTTATTAAAAGAAGAGGAAGATAAGCTTTACTGGAAATATAAATATGGTTTAAATTTGTATCTGGCAGGACAGTGGGCAGAGGCAAAAGAAGTCCTGGAAGAAGTTTATCTAGCTTGTAATAAAAATGATCTTGAATATTTCGACCCAAAGGAGTTTTCATTATTAGCATATTACCTGGGTCAGCTTTATTTTTTAAGTGGTCAGATGGAAGAGGCTGAACAATATTACAACAAAGGTATAGAAATAAGGCCAGAACAGGTGCTTAATTATATAGCTTTAGGAGAACTCTATAAAACTAGTGGTGATTATGAAAAAGCTATTGATTTTTATCTTACCGCTATCAGGAGAGATAGTAGTTTAGCAAATTTATATCCTGAAATAGCCAGCCTCTATGACCTGCTAGAAAATGAAAGACAGGCCCTATCTTACTGGAATCGCAGCCTGCAGACTGGTAATAGTACAGTAATGGCCAGAAAGAGGATAGAGGAAATAAACCAGAAATATCCGGAATTTATTGAGGAAGCACAAGTCCAAAAGGATTTAGAAAGGGAAGAGATCAAGTGGCTTAAGATAAGTAATTATTCTCTTCCGGAAACAATACCGACAATAAGAGTCGGTATAGTAGATGATGTAAAAAAAGTATCCTTTAAAGTAGGCAGTCCTTTTAATATTCTTGATCAGGATAATAATATACTAATGCAAGGTAGTGGAGAATTAGCCTATAGTATTGATTTTACTAATTCAGTTTTTAATATTTATGAGAAGGATCAATTGGTTAAAAGTTTTAAGAACCTGGACCTGATCAGGATAGAAGCTGTAGATAAGAACTACCCTATACTTCTTTATGATATTTCCTATGGGGCAGGTTATTTCTGGGCAGGAACAGAAGACAGGCAATATCGGGGGCTTATGGAGTTATATCCAGCAGGAAGTAGGAGTTTTCATATAATTAATATTTTAAATCTGGAAGAATATTTATTCTCAGTAGTTCCTGCAGAAATGCCCGCCTGGTGGCCAGATGAGGCTATCAAGGCCCAGACTATTGCTGCCCGTAGTTATGCTATCAGTAATATGGGTAGGCATCGTAATAGGAACTATGATCTTTGTGATACTGTCCATTGTGCTGCCTATAATGGCATAAAATCAGAGACAGAAAGGTCCAATAAACTTATACTGGAAACCCTGGGAGAGGTAGCAAAATATAATAATCAGGTAATCAATACTGTTTTTAGCAGCAATAGTGGTGGTTATTCGGAAAAAAGTTTAGAAATATGGGGTAATGATTTACCTTATTTACAGGGAGCAAATAATTTGCTGGATACATCTTACCAGTTTCCCCTGGAACCTTATGAACTGGAAAAATGGCTTAGAGAAGAAACAGAATCCTATTCAAATACCAGCTTTGCTGGCAATAATACTTATAGGTGGTTAAAGATCCTCGGTTCTGATTATTTTGCTGAGAAATACAATTTAGAAGAATTGTTGGATATAGTAGCTGTTAAACGAAGTATTGGTGGTACTGTTGGAGAAGTGATAATTAAGGGTAAGGAACGGGAGTTGGTAGTAAAGGGCGATAATATAAGGAGTGCTTTGGGTGGCTTAAAAAGTAATCGGTTCATTAGTGAGAAAATTTATTCTCCAGAAGGAAAACTTGAAAAAATTATTTTCTACGGAAGTGGCTGGGGCCACCATGTGGGAATGGATCAAACCGCTGCTGCAGAAATGGCCCGCAGGGGTATCAATTATAAGGATATTATCCAGCATTTTTATCAGGATAGCTTTATAGAAAAAATATATTAAAAACAAGAATAAAAAAGAAATTAAAAAAGCTCAAAAAAAATATATTAAAGATAAGCCCGGTTTTTTTATCCGGGCTGTTTTATTTTTAACATATGGATAATAATGTATATAATTATCCAATCTGGCAAAAATATATAACATAAGATAAGTAGAGGAATGGAGGTTATTTATGAGCTTCAAGAAAAAAATTGCTTTTGCTTTTTTAATAATTCTTGTATTGTCTTCAATAATTAATGCAGAAGGATTTATACGTTATCTGGTAAAAAAAGGAGACAGTTTATCATTAATTGCTCAAAGATTTAATGTTAGTTTACAGGAATTGATTGACTTAAACCAGATAGAAAACCCTGACTTGATTTATGTTAACCAGGAGTTGAAAATTCCCGGTAATGAACAGAAATATAGGGTAAAAAAAGGGGATTCCTTATGGAAAATAGCTGAAAAATTTGCTGTTAAAATAAGTAGTCTGATAAAGCTAAATAATATTACTACTCCTGATAAGATCTACATAGGCCAGGAATTATTAATTCCTGCAAATGAAGTCAAGGCAGATTATCAATTAGCTTTCAGAGGGCAGGCTGTTAATTATATCTGGCCAGTTCAGGGAAAAATAAGTTCTTATTATGGTTGGAGAGACCATCCTGTCTATAAAGAAAGGATCTTTCATACTGGAATTGATATTGCTGTACCTTATGGCACACCTGTTTATGCTGCTGCCGCAGGGGTGGTAGAATTTAGTGCCTGGTCTGAAGGTTATGGCAATCTTGTAATTATAAGACATAGGGATAATAGCCAGACCTATTATGGCCATAATTTAAAATTACTGGTCAAAGAGGGGGACCAGGTTAAACAGGGCAAAGTAATAGCCTTTAGTGGTAATAGTGGGGTTTCTACTGGTCCCCACTTACATTTTGAAATAAGAATTGATAATAGACATGCCGATCCTTTAAAATATCTGAATAATAACTATCTGAGAAATAATAGATAATGAAGGAGGAAAAGATTGAAAAAGGAAGAAAAGATAAATGAAATAGTCCATTTTGTTACAAGCAACCCTGATTCTACAGCCAGTAGAGCGATTCTACGCAGATATTATCTAAACAATAATCTCTATGAGACCAGTAAGGAGCTTGGTATTCATTTAAAAGAGGTCCTCCAGGAAAAGGATCCAGATGAAATAGATTTTTGTTTCTATCTGGTGAAATAAAAAGAAGAAGAGCATTTATTTGACAAGGCAAGTTATCTACAGTAAAATTTTATTAGAAATACTGATATTATTGTTATTGAGGATGATTGCCTTGAAGATAAGATTTTTAGGAACAGGAACCTCTCATGGTGTTCCTGTCCTGGGTTGTACTTGTAAGACCTGTAAGTCTTCAGACCAGAGAAACACAAGATACCGTTCTGCAGTTTATATTGAAAAAGATGATAAGTCTTTTTTGATTGATACTCCCCAGGAATTACGCCTACAGTTGCTGGAATACGGGATAATAAAAATGAATGCTGTCCTATATACCCATCCCCATGCTGACCATATTCTAGGCTTTGATGATCTCCGTTCTATCAATAAAATAAGCGGGGAAAGTGTCAACTGTTATGGTAATGATTTCACAATCAATGAAATCAGAAGGGTTTTCCAGTATGTGTTTACTCCTGTCCAAATCGGTGGTGGTTTGCCCCAGGTAACTTTGAATGTTATCAGGGACCCTTTTAATATAGCTGGTGTAGACATTATTCCCTTACCAGTAAAACATGGTAAACTGGATATCCTGGGTTATAGGATAGATGATTTTGCCTATATAACTGACTGTAGTTATATACCGGAAGATACAATGAAATTACTTCAAGGAGTAAAATATCTGGTTCTGGGAGCCCTGCGGTATAGAAAACATACTACCCATATGACAATAGATGAAGCCCTTGCTATTATTAAAAAACTTAAACCTATGCAAGCTTATCTAACACATTTATCACATGAAATAGAATACAATACTACCCAGGAGATTTTACCTTCCGGCATCTACCTTGCCTATGATGGATTAAAGCTAGAATTAGAGGAGGAGAAATGATCATGAATATTGTATTATTTGAACCAGAAATACCCCAGAACACTGGCAATATTGCCCGGACCTGTGCTGTAACAAAAAGCAGTTTATTCCTGGTTGGTCCATTAGGTTTTTCCACAGATGATAAATACCTGAAAAGGGCTGGCCTGGATTATTGGGATAAATTAGATATTCATTATTATGATTCTCTGGAAGATTTAATAGGAGATTTTCCAGATAAGAATTTTTATTTTGCTACTACTAAAGGAGGACACAACTATACTGATATTACTTATCAAATAGATGATTTCCTGGTCTTTGGTAAAGAAACAGCAGGTTTACCAGAAGCTGTCTTGAAAAATAATTTGGATAGATGTATTCGAATTCCCATGGCTAAAGAGTTAAGGTCCCTGAATTTATCGAACTCAGTAGCTATAATATTATTTGAAGCCTTGAGACAATTAAATTTTCCTGGTCTTGAAAAAGAGGGGAAATTTTCACAATAAGAAAAATATGCAGGTTTTTTGTGTTTTTTGTAGAATAATAGATATAGATATTAATTTCCCGGCATTTATACATACATACTTATTACTAACATGGGAGGATTAATCATGGGAAAAAAGGGACTTATATTTGTTTTTATATTACTTGTTTTATTTAATATACAGATAGAGGCAGCTGTATATGAACTAGGAGATCAGGGCGAAGGAGTAAAACAGATCCAACAATATCTCTATGATATAGGATATGATGTTAATATTGATGGTATATTTGGTCAAAGAACCAGAGAGATTGTTAAGAATTTTCAATATAATAATGGTTTAAAAGTTGATGGTGTAGTAGGTGAAGAGACCCTTAAGGTTTTGGAAGAAATGGCTAAAGATATAACTTATATTGTTCAGCCAGGTGATACCCTGTCAGGGATTGCAGCTAAGTATAATCTAAGTACAAAGGCCCTGAAGGACTTTAACCAATTAAAAAACGATCTAATTCGAATTGGCCAGGAACTTAAAATCCCCCGGACCGGTATTGGGGGTGGAGAAGATGGTAATGTTTATACCAATATATTTCATGAAGTCCGGCCAGGAGATTCCTTATATTTATTAGCCCGCAAATATGGTGTTGAGATAGAAACTATTAAGTTGGCTAATAATTTACGAACAGATATTATCTATGTAGGCCAAAATTTAGTTATACCCCATTTACAAAGAGATATAAATCAACCCTTTGAATTAAAAAAAGGAGCCTTTATCTGGCCTGTTATAGGAAGGATTTCTTCAACTTATGGTTATAGGATCCATCCTATACGGAAGGAGAGGCATTTTCATGGGGGTATAGATATAGCTGTCCCTCTTGGGACACCTATAAGGGCAGCTGCAGCAGGGACTGTAGTCCAGAGTGGTTATATTAATGGTTTTGGTAAAACAATTGTTATAGATCATGGTAATGGTATAAAAACCTTATATGCCCACAATTCCAGGCTCCTGGTAAGAGCAGGTGCCCAGGTTAATCTTGGCCAGATTATAGCCCAGGCCGGCAGTACAGGCACCAGTACTGGTAGTCATCTTGATTTTCGCATCTATAAAGACGAAAATACTGTTAATCCCCTAAATTATTTGCCATAGAGAAAGAAGAAAACCCCTTTTAAGGGGTTTTTATTATATATTGACCTATTTATTCCTGTTATTCATTAGAAATTATTATTTATTGGTCTTTTTCTACAGCCAATAATTTATCATAGGTTTTCCGGTCTTTAAATTCTTCTTTTTTACCACGATTCCACTGGGATACAGGTGTCAAAAACCCAACCACCCTTGAATAAATTTCACATTTTTGCCTCTCCATAAATTTTACCTCCCTTTAATCTCTTATTTCTACATGTTTTATAAAAGCACTGGCCTTATCTTTAAATTCCTCCAGTAGACCAGGAGGAAAGCCATTAACCTTCATTAACTCTGGATCATAGGTTTTATTTGGCCTAAAGTTTTGTATAAAATACCTCCGACTACCTCTGATTAAAAGGGCAATATCCTCCAGATCCTTAAGATTATGAAGGCCGGGTACAAAGGTAGTCCGAAATTCATAGTCAATTCCTGAATTCTGGATGAGAGAAATACTCTGGAGAATATTGTCAGGATTAATCCTGGTCCCTGTAATCTCATCATACCTATCCAGGGGTCCTTTAATATCCATGGCTATATAATTAATCAAATTTTCTTTTAGCAGTAATTTAATTAATTCAGGATTGCTGCCATTTGTATCCAGTTTTGTTTGTAAATTAATAGCTTTGATTTTCTTTATGAATTCATATAAACCAACCTGTAGTGATGGTTCTCCCCCTGTAATACTGACACCATCTATTAAACCTTTTCTTTTCTTTAAAAATTGCAAGACATATTCCTGGGGGAAATAGGCCTCAGTAATACTTTCCAGAGCTATTAATTCTGAATTATGGCAATAGGGACACCTGAAATTACAACCCTGTGTAAAAATTACACTAACTATTTTTCCTGGATATTCGATGAGACTTGTTTTTTGTAATCCACTGATTTTCATTATATAAACCTTCTTTATTATGCTTTATCTGTCTGTTTACGGGATTTTGCCCACATGACCCTGAATCATAAAGTTCTTCTTTTTTTATGCTATATCTGTCTGATAACCCATTTCTGCATCACATTTTGGACAATACTCATATTCACCAGCCAAATAGCCATGAACAGGACAGATGCTGAAAGTAGGAGTAATAGTGAAATAAGGCAATTTAAAGTTTTCTGCTATTCTCTTGACCATTAATTTTGTACTTTCTTTAGAGGGCATTCTTTCACCAATAAAACCATGTAATACTGTACCCCCAGTATATCTGGATTGTAATTCATCCTGTAATTCCAGGGCAGTAAAAATATCATCTGTATAACCTACTGGCAGATGGGTAGAGTTAGTATAATAAGGGTCAGCCCCTTCATTTACTACCCTTTCTTCATTGGCTACAATAATATCAGGGAATTTATCCTTATCTAACCGGGCAAATCGGTAAGAGGTTCCTTCAGCAGGAGTAGCTTCCAGATTATAAAGGTTATCAGTTTCCTCCTGAAACTCAAGCATTTTTGCTCTCATAAAATCCAGAACTTCAATGGCAAATTTAAGTCCCTCTTCAGTACCAATATCTTTACCCATAAAATTAATTAAGGCCTCATTCATTCCATTGATTCCTATTGTATTAAAATGATTTTGCCAATAATTATCAAACCTCTTCTTGACATCCCGCAGGTAAAATTTTGAATAGGGGTAGAGGCCATAGTCAGTAAATTGTTCCAGAACTTTACGCTTAATTTCAAGACTATTTTTGGCTGCTTCCATCAGTTTTTCCAGTCTAGAGAAAAACTCTTCTTTGTTATTGGCCAGATAACCTATACGGGGTAAATTAATTGTAACAACACCAATACTTCCAGTCATTGGATTGGCGCCAAAAAGGCCACCACCACGTTTTCGTAATTCCCGGTTATCCAGTCTGAGGCGGCAACACATTGATCTGGCATCATCTGGATCCATATCAGAATTTATAAAGTTGGAAAAATAGGGGATACCATATTTAGCAGTCATTTCCCAGATGGGATCATAGATAGGGTTATCCCAGTCAAAATCCTTTGTAATATTATAGGTAGGTATAGGGAAGGAGAAGACCCTGCCTTTTGCATCACCTTCCATCATAACTTCTGCAAAGGCTTTATTTATCATGTTCATTTCTTCCTGAAATTCACCCAGGGTTTTATCCATAGGTTTACCACCAATAATTGCTGGTTGTTCTGCAATGGAAGGAGAAGGAACCAGGTCCATTGTAATATTGGTAAAGGGGGTTTGAAAACCAACCCGGGTAGGGACATTCATGTTGTAAATGAATTCCTGCATAGCCTGTTTAACTTCTTTATAGGATAAATTATCATAATAGACAAATGGAGCCAGATAAGTATCAAAATTGGCAAAGGCCTGTGCTCCTGCAGCCTCTCCCTGGAGGGTATAAAAGAAATTAACTATTTGTCCAAGGGCTGTCCTGAAATGTTTAGGAGGCTTGCTTTCTACCTTTGTAGAAACCCCACCAAAGCCAGTTAATAATAAATCATGTAAATCCCAACCACAGCAATAAACTGATAAGGCATTTAAATCATGGATATGTAGATCACCGGAAACATGAAGTTCTCTAATTTCTCTTGGATAAACTTCCTGTAACCAATATTGGCTGGTTATTTCAGAGGATATATGATTATTTAAGCCCTGTAAGGAAAAACTCATATTACTGTTTTCATTAACCTTCCAATCACTCCGATCCAGGTAACGGTTGATTATATTTAAAGCTTCACTTAAAACTCTTTTAGTATCCCTTAATTTAGCCCTCTGTTCCCGGTAGAGGATATAAGCCTTGGCAATCTCAGAATAGCCTTTTTCAATAAGTATCTTCTCAACCAGGTCCTGGATCTGTTCTACATTTGGAATACCTTCTTCTTTAAAAAATATATTTAAGTAGGATAGAACGGCTTTGGTTACTTCTTCTGCAATTTCTTCATTTTCTATATTGACTGCTTTGCTGGCTTTATAAACTGCATTTTTAATTTTTGCTTCATCAAAAGGTACTTTTCTCCCATCTCTTTTTTTGATATACCTTATCATAATAATCCCCCTTAATTTTTTTGTTTACAAATCAATATATTAAAATAGAATAGATCTATTGTCAACTAAAGAAGAAAAGCCTCCTTTTCCTTTTTTCTACAATTTTAATTTAAGAAAGATTATTTTAGCAGCAACTATATATAGTATTCATATTATTATAATAAACACTACATATTGTATTTCACCGTATTTTTGAAAAATCCTGCCTGAAAAATATAAAAATAAAAATAAGTTTTTTCCGAAAGGAAAATGAAATAAAAGGGAGGAAAAGGGAGAAAAGAAGTCTTAAATGAGGAAAAGAATTAATTCTAAGGAGATTTTTTATGGAGGTCTGATAAAAATCTTCAAAAGCCTTGACAGGAAATAATTAAAATGTTATTATATATATCGTCATTACAGAAGTGAGCCATTAGCTCAGTCGGTAGAGCACCTGACTTTTAATCAGGGTGTCGGAGGTTCGATTCCTCCATGGCTCACCAATAACGCGGGATGGAGCAGTCTGGTAGCTCGTCAGGCTCATAACCTGAAGGTCGCCGGTTCAAATCCGGCTCCCGCAACCATTAATGTGGTGAGATAGCTCAGATGGTAGAGCAGTGGACTGAAAATCCACGTGTCGGCAGTTCGATTCTGCCTCTCACCACCATTTTTTTATCCAGTAAAAACTCTTAGCCAAGAGTTTTTTTTATTTGAAAATAAGCTTTAATTTGATAAATCAGGCATTTTATTTATTGCCTGAATTTTTTCTTCTATATCTGTATGTGTATAGATTTGAGTAGTGGCTATATTGCTATGGCCAAGTAAATCCTGTAGTATTTTTAAGTCTTTTGTTTGATAATATAATAAGGATGCAAAAGTATGGCGTAGTTTATGGGGTGTTATTTTACTGGCATTTTTTATACCAGCTAATTTGGCATATTTTTTGACCATTAATTGAACGGTTCTGACATTTATTCTACGGCCATGTCTGGAAATAAATAAGGCCTTTTGATCCCCTTTATTTTTTATTTTGATTTCCTGTCTTTCCTCCAGGTAATTATTAATACTTTCAATTATATCATCATGTAAAGGAACAGTACGTTCCTTATTTCCTTTACCAAAAAATTTAATAGATTTATTGGAAAAATCAATATCATCCAGGTTTAGATTTACTAATTCAGAAACTCGCAGACCTGTATATAGAAATAATTTTACAATAGCCAGGTCCCTTGTTCTATTAATCCCCTTTTCCTTGATTATTGCATCTATATATCTCCGGGCTTCATCTAATTTCATATAAATAGGCTCAGACCGGATCTCAGTTTTGCTGGCTTCTATTAAAAGGGCCGGGTTTTCCTTAATTATTTCGTTTTTTTGCAAATATTTGAAGAAAGAGCGTATTGAATACAATTTCCTGTTTCTCGTTACAGGACTATTTTCATCTACTAATATAGAATCAGCTAAAAAATCTGTAATATCATAACGAGAGATTTGCTTTACCTCAAAATCCTCTGGATATCTACAATTTTCAAGCAAATAACGGTGGAATAATTGCAGATCATTGGTATATTCTTTAATGGTTAATGGAGAATAACCTTTTTCAACTGCTAAATATTTTATAAATCTATTAAGAGCTTGAGTATAAAGCATTATGAAGGCCTCCTGAAAAACTTACTTATAAAAATTATATCATAGTCCACAAATTAAAAACAATTGCTTTTTATTGTCTGTTTTAATATAATAGAAATGAATACTTAATATCCTTGGAAAGAAGGTGGACAGAAGTTGAAAGAGTTAATTTTGTATTATTTCCCCCAGTGTCCCTATTGTAAAAAGGTGCTGAATTTTATCGAAAAAAACAATCTAAATAATAGCTTTATTCTTAAAAATATTCGGGAAGATCCTGAGGCCAGGAAGGAACTAATTAGTATCGGTGGCAAAGAACAGGTGCCCTGTCTATTTATTGATGGCAATCCCCTCTATGAATCTGCTGATATCATAAACTGGCTAGAGGAGAACTTGCTTTAATAAGCTATTATTTTAGTGGATAAAAGGATTTTAATAGAATATAAGGAAGGTATTTTTTATGGAACAGATAAATATTATCAGTTTTTTACATAATAATGGTTTGTTTTTTTCTTTATATAATTACTTTATTTTGTTTTTATTAATCCTTTCCATTGTCATTATTTTTTGTCTTAATAGTTATTTTTCAAAAATCAATAAAAATGTAAAAGAAGATATAGGGGAAGAGGTTCCCTGGATCAAGGATATTATAGAGAAATATAAGTTATTATTAAAAAGACAACGGGATTTAGTAAATACTCCCGTTTTTATTGAAAATTACTTTCTGGAGAAAAAAAGAATTATTTTATCTATAATAAATATTATTGAAAACAGTGATAAAATCTTTATTTTATTAGGTTTATTTGGTACTTTTTATATTGTCCTACAGGCTTTAATAAATTTTAACTTCGATCAAATCGTTAGTTTTCAGGAATTAAATAATCAGTTTGGCCAGATTCTTTTAAATCTGAAACCTGCTTTATTTGTTCTCCTTCTGGGTATTATATCTGCTGTCTTAATTAAAATCATCTTAAAAAGCATTAACCTGAAAGAAAGATTTAACTCAATTAAAAATAGATTAGTAAATCATCTGGAAAATAATATTAAGTACAAATATAACCGGGAATTAAAAGAGTTAGAGTTATTGGGACAATTAATACAGACAGTAGAAGAAGGTTTTAAATCCCTGGAAAATGCAATTAATAAGGAGAAGGAGACAAATAATAGTATAATAAAAAAAGTATTTAGAAAAGAAAAACCTGCCTTAAAGCAGGATTTCCATGAAAGTATTAAAGATGTAGCAGCAACAGAAGAGGACCTCTAGGTTTTTATTTAAGCAAATGAACTACAGTTTCAATATGTTGAGTAAAGGGAAACATATCTACACATTGTATATTGGTAAGCTTATAATTGGCCTCCTGTAATATTTGCAGATCCCTTACCAGAGAGATAGGATTACAGGAAATATAAAGAAGTTCATCGGGGGCTATATTTATAATTTTTTCCAGTGCTCTGGCATGGATACCAGGTCTTGGTGGATCAACTACTATCAGATCTGGTTTTTCATTTAATTCATCTATTTTTTCCAGCACATCACCGGCAATAAACTTACAGTTATTAAGCTTATTTATTCTGGCATTTTCCCTGGCTATAGCTACTGCTTCTTCGTTAATTTCAATACCATAGACCTCCCTGGCTTTTTTAGCCAGTATTTGTGTAATAGTTCCTGTACCACAATAAAGATCATAAATAACTTTATCAGCAGGATTATTTATAAATTTTAAAGCTGTTTCATATAGCTTTTCTGCCCCATATGTGTTTGGCTGGAAAAAAGCAAAGGGGGTTATCATAAAGCTTAAGCCAAGGATTTCTTCCAGGATATATTTTCTTCCATAATGTACAATTAATTTTTCACTTTTAATTGTATCCGAATAATCATTGTTTATAGTTTGCAGAAAACTGACTAATTTTCCTTTGAGAGGCAGGTTTTTCAGCACTTCAGTGAGCTCTGTATAATCATGCTCCTCCTGTGATGTTGTCACTAGATTAACCATAAGTTCTCCGGTTTTCAATCCTTTACGGATAAGCAGATGGCGTAAATATCCTTCACGTTTAATTATATGGTATCTTTTGTAGTCATAATTTCTAAAGTAATTTAAAACAGTAGAAAGGATAAGTCTAAAATCTACATCAACCAATTGACATTGGTCTACTGTGATAACATCAAAGCGTCTGGCCCTGGGGTGCATACCCAGTTGCAGGTCACCATCTTTTTCCTGGTCACCAAAACTAAATTCCATTTTATTTCTATATTCCTTAATTTCCGGGCTGGGAACCAGCTCATGAAAAATATAATCTCCTGGCAGGTTGTTCTCTAATAGCTCCTTAACCTGCTTTTCTTTTAGTTTAAGTTGATTGTGGTAATCTATTCCCTGGTAATTACAGCCTCCACATTCATCAGCATGGATACATTTAGGCTGGTTTTCCAGAGGAGAAGGGGCGATAATTTTCAATAACCTACCTTCAAAAAAGTCTTTTTTCTTCTTGGTTATTAAAACTTTTACCTTTTGGCCTGGTATAGTATTTTTTACTCTAATTTCATAATCCTTGTTTTTACTGATTCCTACATTGGGGAATAATAAATTATCAATATTAATTAGTACTTCTTGACCCTTTTTTATAGGCACTTTCTTATAACAACTCCTTTTTATTAGCTCTTTACCCTTATTTTAAATAGCTGTGTTACTTTCTGTCAAGCTTATTATAATTTTGTCCCAAGTAGAATTGAACTATTGATAAATATGTATTAAAATAATATAGAGTGTGGCTAAATGCTTAAAGGAAAGATGGTGAAAAATATGCAGGATTATTTAATCAGGGTTCTAACTACAAATAAAGAAATAAGGGCTCTTGCAGTTCGATCTACCCGATTAGTAGAAAAAGCAAGACAGGCCCATAATACTACTCCAGTAGCTACTGCAGCTTTAGGGCGTGCTCTCAGTGCTTCTTTACTGATGGGTTCAATGATCAAGGGTGGAGAAGAGATCGGCCTTATAATAGAAGGTGATGGTCCTCTTGGGAGGATTATAACTGAAGCTAACCAGGAAGGTACAGTTAGAGGTTATGTAAATAACCCACAACTGCCTTTATTATTAAATCAAGAAGGAAAACTGGATGTAGCTGGAGCTATAGGGAGGGGACAATTAAGAGTTATTAAGAAAAAATTATTAAGGGAATCCTATGAAAGCTCTGTACCTTTAATTAGTGGCGAGATTGGAGATGATCTTACCTATTATTATGCTCAATCAGAACAAACTCCTTCAGCAGTAGGCTTGGGTGTACTGGTGGATAGAGACCATAGTGTAAAGGCAGCAGGGGGGTTTATAATTCAGCTCTTACCAGGGGCCAGAGAAGAGACAATCGAAATTCTGGAAGAAAATCTAAAGGATATAAATTCAGTAAGCCAATTAATAGAAGCAGGAAAAAAACCTGAAGAAATCCTGGATTTAGTATTGGCCAGTTTTGATTATAGAATTATGGAAAGAAAAGAGGTAGAATATATATGTAAGTGTGACCGGGAAAGGATTGGTGTACTATTAACATCTTTTCCCCGGGAAGAACTTGATGATATAATTGAAAAAGAAGGTAAAGTAGAGGTCAGGTGTCATTTCTGTAACCAAATTTATGAATTTACAAGAGAAGATATTAGCAAGTTAGATTTTGGTAAAGGGGGATGATAGAATGGAAAAGACAAGGATATATTTAACAGAAAGCTTATCTGGTAAAGAAAGGTATAGTCGGCCTAAAGAAGATTATAGTATACTGGCGACAATTATAACTGTTATTGGTTATCTCTTTATAGTAACTGGTTTTATTATAGGAGGATACCTACTCTTTGCCTCTGCTGGTATTGATTTATTTATGGGCTTTTTACTAATAATTAGCACTACAGTAATAGGAATCATCATTATAGGTTTTGCCAGGATAATACACTTATTAACAGAAATTAATAATAAGTTAAAAAGTTAAAAGAAAGAAAATAATATAAAGATTTAGTCATATTAAAATTACATAAAAACAAGTATGCTTGCTGAATATTTGGACGAGGAGGAAGAATGTGTATATCTTAAAGAAGATCTGGAAATATACTGAAAAGTATAAGTGGTTTTTTATCTTAGCAATTTTATTTTCTATTTTAAATGTAATCATTGCCATGGTGCCAGGCAAATTAACTCAGATTTTAGTTGATGATGTGATCCGGGGAAGCAACCTAACTCTTCTGCCAGGTTTACTTCTGGGTTTTTTTCTTGCCGCAACATTTCGTTCTCTTTTTATTTTTGGGGAAAGGTATTTTGTTGAATTCTTTTCACAGAGTGTTTTTAATGACTTAAAACAGGCAGTTTATGATCATTTGCAGAAATTATCCTTCAACTTTTTTAACAGAAATAAAACAGGAGAATTAATGTCCAGAATGACTGGTGATATGGAGGCAATACGCCAACTAACCTGTGATGGAACCATTAATCTTACCAAAATATTCTTTTATTTGTTTTTTACCTCTATTGTCTTGTCAAGAATTAGCCTTAAGCTCTTTCTGTTGACAATGTTATCAACTCCCTTTGTAGCCTTTTTTGCCCTAAGGTTTTCAAAAAGAATAAAACCTGTTGCCAGGAAAGTTAGAGAACAGTTTTCCCGTTTAAATAGTACGGTACAGGAAAATATTATTGGAGTACGGATTGTTAAATCATTTCATCGGGAAAAATATGAAATGGAAAAATTTAATACAGAAAATGAAGAATTTTTCAGGAGAAATTTTGCTGCAGCAGGGATCTGGGCAAAATATTTTCCTTTAATGGAATTTTTCAGTGGTTTGACCACCTTATTTCTTTTATTCTTTGGTGGCAGGATGGTAATAAATGGGGAAATACAGTTGGGTGAATGGGTGCAATTTAATAATTATCTCTGGATGTTATTAATGCCAATGTTTATGCTGGGAGGCATGGTAGATTTAATTAATAGATCCATTGTTTCTGGGGAACGGATCTTTACTATCCTGGATACAGAGCCAGAAATTACCAGCCCGGAAAATCCAGTGATTCTAGAGGAACTCAAAGGTGATATAGAATTTCGCAATGTTTCTTTAAGGTTAGATAATGAAGTAGTATTAGAAAATATTTCTTTACATGCTAAACCTGGTGACACCATTGCCATTATGGGTGCCACAGGTAGTGGAAAAACTTCTCTGGTTAACTTAATTGCCCGCTACTATGATCCTACTGAGGGACAGGTTCTGATAGATAATATTGATGTAAGGAATCTAGATCTGAACTTTTTAAGAGATAATGTTGCCCCTGTTATGCAGGATGTTTTCTTATTTTCTGAAACTATCAGGGAAAACATAGTATTTGGGGTATCTTCAGCATCAATGGAAGAAATAAATGAGGCTGTTGCAATAGCAGGAGCTAAAGACTTTATTGAAAAAATGGAAAAAGGATATGAGACAGTTGTGGGTGAAATGGGAGTTGGCTTATCAGGAGGACAAAAGCAGAGAATATCCATAGCCAGAGCTTTGATTAAAAAGGCGCCAATATTAATCCTGGATGATGCCACCTCAGCTGTTGATATGGAAACTGAGCAGATGATTCAGGATGCTCTGGAAAATATGCAGAGAAAGTGTACTACTTTTATAATAGCTCACAGGATTTCTTCAGTAAGAAATGCTGATGAAATCATTGTCTTAAAAGAAGGTAGGATTGCTGAAAGAGGTACTCATGCAGAACTTATTGCCCAAAAAGGTGAGTATTTTAAAATATTTAAAGAACAATATAAAGACCTTTTAGATGATGATATAATAAGTGAAGAGCAGGTGATGGCCTAATGTCAGCCAGGAACAGGTATTTTGAAGATGAACGTATCGAGACAGTGGACCCAAGAACATTAAGACGCTTATTGGGATATTTAAAACCATATAAATTACAGGTCAGCCTGGCATTATTGCTGATGTCAGTAGCAAGATTAGCAGATTTACTTAATCCCATCCTGATAATGCTTGCTATTGACAAATATATAGCCAATGGTAATATTAAAGGCCTTTTAATGGTTTCTATAACATATTTCCTATTATTGGCTATAAGTAATATAGCTATTAAATATAGAGTACTTGTTACTAATAAAATTGGTCATAATGTAATCAAAAATTTACGTAAAGAAGTTTTTGGCCATATTCAAAAACTTTCCTTTAATTTTTTTGACTCCTTACCCGCAGGGAAGATTATAACAAGGGTCATGAATAATGTTAATACATTACAGGATTTACTGCAAAATGGTGTTATAAATGTAGTTATTAATATCTTTACCCTTTTTATAATCATGATAATAATGTTCCGGATTCATTTCCGCTTAACCCTGATAGCCTTGTCAGTATCTCCTATTTTAATAACCATAGTCTTTCTTTTGAAAAACAAAATCCGGTTGGCCTGGCGCGAAGTTCAAAAGAAGGGTTCTAATTTAAATGCCTATATTCATGAGAGTATTACAGGTATAAAAGTAACCCAGGCCTTTGTCAGGGAGGAAAAGAATAGCAGTATATTCAAGGAATTGGTTGACCTCTACAAAAGAACCTGGATGAAGGCAGTCATGTTAAGCCATTCAGTTTTTCCTTCAGTCCTGGTCGTTAATTCGATTAGCGGTATTCTGGTTTACTATGTTGGTTTAAAGTATTTAGAAACAGGACTTGTGACTGTAGGAACCTTAATTGCCCTGGGTAATTATGTCTGGCGTTTCTGGCAACCCATTATTGAATTGAGCAATTTTTATAACCAGATACTGATTGCTAATTCTGCTGCTGAAAGGGTATTTCAGGTCCTGGATACAGAACCGGCTATAGTTGATAAAGCAGATGCCATTGAATTACCTGAGGTAAAAGGGAAGGTAGAATTTAAAAATGTAACCTTTAGTTATGAGAAAGATATTAAGGTCCTGAAGAAGATGACTTTTACTGTAGAACCTGGAGAGACTATAGCTCTAGTGGGGGCTACAGGTGCTGGCAAGAGTACAATTATTAATCTCCTGACCAGGTTTTATGATATCGATAGTGGAGAAATATTAATTGATGGAATTGATATTCGTGATGTTACTATCGAATCCTTAAGAAAACAGGTTGGAGTTATGATGCAGGATTCCTTTATCTTTTCTGGAACAGTTATGGATAATATCCGTTACGGAAAACTGGATGCTACCGATGAAGAGGTAATTGAGGCTGCCAAAACAATCCATGCTGATCCTTTTATCCGGTCTATGGAAAATGGTTATGAAACAGAACTAAATGAAGGTGGTTCTCGTCTTTCCACCGGACAAAGGCAATTAATCTCTTTTGCCCGGATAATTCTTTATAATCCCAAGATATTAATACTTGATGAAGCAACTTCCAGCATTGATACCCAAACAGAAATATTAATTCAAAAGGCGACAGATGTTGTATTAAAAGGAAGAACATCCTTTGTAATTGCCCATCGGCTCTCAACAATCCGGAATGCCGATAGAATCTTTGTTATTGATGATGGAGAGATAATAGAAGCGGGGAATCACCAGGAGTTAATCAATAAAGGTGGAGCATATTATCATCTTTATAAAGCTCAATACAGTAAAGTAGTATAAAAGAAATTTAGTTAAATGGTATATAATAGAGGGGGATTAAAGTGAAATATAGGAAGTTTGGTAGAACAGATTTAAAGATTTCTGTTTTAGGCTTTGGTGCCATGAGATTACCTACAATAGATAAGGAACCTGCTAATATAAATGAAGAAGAAGCTATCAGGATGATCCGTTATGCTATTGATAAAGGGGTAAATTATATTGATACAGCCTGGCCCTATCATAATGGTAATAGTGAAATTTTAGTAGGAAAAGCCTTGAAAGATGGTTATCGTGAAAAAGTTAAAGTTGCCACTAAATTACCTGTCTGGTCAGTAGAAAAAATAGCAGATGCTGATGAAATTTTGGATAAGCAATTAGAGAAGTTGGATCTCGCTTTTATTGATTTTTATTTATTACATGCCTTAAATAGAAATAGCTGGGAGAAAATGAAATCTTTAAATATACTACAATGGCTGGAAAGGGTTAGGGATGAAGGGAAAATTAAATATATTGGTTTTTCTTTTCATGATGAATATAAAGTATTTAAAGAAATTGTTGATGCCTATGACTGGGATTTTTGCCAGATACAGTACAATTATCTAGATACAGAATACCAGGCTGGAAAGAAAGGTTTACAATATGCCCATGATAAGGGTCTGGCTGTTGTGATTATGGAGCCATTACGGGGCGGATTATTGGCAGGTGAAGCACCTGTAGAAGTAAAAAGGATATTGAAAGATAATAATATCAATAATACAATGGCTGATTTGGCATTACAATGGTTATGGAATCAGAAAGAAGTTAATGTAGTTTTAAGTGGTATGAGTAATTTACAACAGGTAAAAGAAAATATTATCAGTGCAAACTCTTCAGCTATTGGTGATTTGTCCCTAGAGGAACTGGATGTAATAGAGGAAATTACAGATAAAATGCGAGGACCTATTACCTGTACCAGATGTTCCTACTGTATGCCTTGTCCCAATGGTGTAAACATCCCTGAAAACTTTTATCTCTTTAATACAGCTAAATTATATAATAAATATGAAGAAAATAAGGAAAGATATCAGTCCCAGGCCGAAGAAAACAAGGCAGATAATTGTATTAGGTGTGGTAAATGTGAAAAAGTCTGCCCACAGAACCTGCCTATAATGAATTTACTGGAAGAAGTAGCTGCCTTTTTTCATGGTTGATCCTGTAAGAGAATAAAAGTTTTCTGGAAGAAGAAAGAGGTGTAAGTAGTGAGTAAGAAGTCTTTTGAAGATTATTATGACATAGTATTAAAAAATATCAGTAAAGGGGCTTTTTTGACTGTAGCAAGTGATGAAAGAATAAATACTATGACTATTGGTTGGGGTAGTCTTGGTCATCTATGGGGGAAACCAATTTTTATGATTATGGTGAGAAAGTCCCGCTATACTTATCAGTTGATTGAAAAGAGTAATGAATTTACAGTAACTTTACCAGAAGATAATGATTTAAAAAAAGAACTGATCTATTGTGGCCGTAATTCTGGTAGGGATATTAATAAGTTTGAGGTATGTGGTTTAACCCCAGTAAAAGGAAGGCTTGTCAAAACACCAATTATCGGAGAAGGGAAAATACATTTCGAGTGCCAGGTAGTTTATAAACAGGAAATGGATCCTGTAAATTTAAACCTTGAATATATGAACAAATGGTATCCTGATGAAGATTATCACTGTATCTATTATGGAGAGGTCCTGAGTGTATATCAGACCAAATAATATATATTTTGCATAGAGAATTAGAAGAGTTGAGTAATAGCAGAGTTTAGAGCTTTGAGGTCAACAAGGCTTATCTTTATTTACTCTACTCTTCAAGAGTAGGGTTTAATATTATATAAGAGTATATAGAAGAGAGGAGCTGTATAAACAAATGAAAAAAAATAGGAGAGCCAGTGAGGGGTTTTTTGGAGAATTTGGTGGCAGATATGTGCCAGAAGAACTAAATGCTGTATTGGATGATTTAAAAAAGGCCTATGAAAAATATCGGGAAGATCCTGATTATCAAAAAGAACTTGCTTACTATCTAAAGGAATATGTTGGCAGGCCGGTACCCTTATATTATGCAGAAAATTTGACCAGAGAATTAAATGGTGCCAAAATTTATCTGAAAAGAGAAGACTTGAATCATACCGGTGCCCATAAAATAAATAATTGTATTGGACAGGCTCTGCTGGCAAAAAGAATGGGGAAAAAGAGAATAATAGCTGAAACTGGAGCCGGACAACATGGAGTAGCCACAGCTACTGCCTGTGCTTTATTGGGCATGGAATGTATTATTTATATGGGAGAAGTAGACACCAAAAGACAATATTTGAATGTTTTTCGTATGGAGTTGTTGGGAGCAAAGGTAAAAGCAGTCAGTACAGGAACAGCAACTCTAAAGGATGCTGTTGATGAAGCCCTGAAAGATCTGGTAGAGAACCGGGAAGATACTTTTTATATGCTGGGTTCTGCTGTAGGTCCTGATCCATATCCGACAATAGTGAGAGATTTTCAATCAGTTATTGGTAGAGAAGCCAGGGAACAAATCCTGGAAAAAGAGGGAAGATTACCTGATTACTTAATAGCCTGTGTTGGTGGAGGAAGTAATTCTATTGGTCTCTTTTATCCCTTCCTGGAAGATGAAGGTGTAAATATAATTGGTGTTGAGCCTGGAGGAAAAGGGGCTGCCCCTGGTGAAAATGCAGCCTCAATCAGCTATGGGGAATCTGGTATTATCCATGGTTTCAAATGTTATATGTTAAAGGACGAAAAGGGAGAGGTAGCTGCAACCCATTCAATTGCTGCAGGCCTGGATTATCCCGGTGTTGGTCCTGAGCACAGTTATTTAAAGGCATCTGGAAGGGCTCAATATCTAACAATAAGTGACGAAGAAGCCCTGGAGGCCTTTCACCTGCTTTCAAAGGTAGAAGGGATTATACCTGCCCTGGAAAGTTCCCACGCTGTAGCTCAGGCCATCAAATTGGCTCCTAAACTGGATAAAGAGCAGATTATTATAGTTAATTTATCAGGTAGGGGAGATAAGGATGTAACACAGGTAGCAGAACTGGAGGGAATATTTAAGTAAAAGAAATATTAATAGTTATGTTTTATTAATATATATTTATATATTTATATATCTATATTAAATAAATTAGTATTAAATTAAATCCAAATAGTTAATTAAAAGATAACTAAAAAAGAGCTGTTCCCTTATGGAAACAGCTCTTTTCTTTTAAAAACTGATTAGAAGCCCACCCTGGTCTGCATAAGTAGCAATGGTTGGCCCCATTTCTGTTATAATAACATCTTTAAAAGGGAATAATTGCTGGGCTTTTTCTTTAAATTGCATGGCTTTTTCCAGACAATCATAATGAGCAATACCCAAAATCCTTTCTTCCAGCTTATTCCCATGTTTTTCTATAAGGGTTAATAATCTATTCAGGGAATTCTTGGTACCACGTACTTTGTCATATAAGACAATATCTCCCTGTTCAGATTTTCCCAGAATCAGTTTTATATTAAGAGATGAAACTATTTTGCCCATTAACCTATTGATACGTCCACTTTTTATTAAATTGTCCATCTTATCCAGGACAAAAAAGGTCTTTGTATTTTTTATATAGTTTTCAACCTGTTCTATAATCTGCTGTTGGGGTAGGTTTTTTTCAAGCAATTCCTTTAACTTCAAAATAATTAAACCCTGGCCAATAGAGGCATTGAGAGAATCAAAAACATGAATTGCCTTATTGGTTTTTTCTGATAACTGTTCTGCCAACATTTTTTTTGCCAACATTGCATTGCTATAACTACTACTTAAGGCAGAAGAGATGGTAAATACAAAAACATTATCTGTTTCACTAAGGTACTTTTTGAAGTACTCATAGGGAGAGGGTGCAGCAGTGCCAGAAAAATTCTTAGCTTTTTCAATTAAGCTATAAAATTTATTCTTCGTAATATCCACAGTATCTTTGTAGTTTTGGCCATCAATTAATAAAGATATTGGTATAATTTCAATGTGTTTTAACAAATTCTGTGGTAGATCAACGGCACTGTCTGTCAAGATTTTAATTTTTTTCATAAATTCACTCCTTTTAAAATAAAGNNTACATTTAGAGTAAAATATATTATTACCTGCAATCCTGTTTAATCATATAGATATAGTCTAATTATAACATAAGCATTTAGAAAAATAAAACTAATTATTAAATTAAATAGATTATTTAGTAATGAGCTAAGAGAGGTAAATTAAAAAATAGCAAGATATTTTGACAGCTTTCTTTCAGTTCAGTTATAATTTACTATAGGAAAATATATAAGCAGTAGAATTAAATATAATTATATAAAATATATTCCTGTAATAAATATTTAAGCAAAGTATATAAAATATAAAGGGGGAAGGGGTTTAAATGCATTTAAAGGAATTAGTTAAAAAAAACAGGTCCTATCGTAGATTTTTTGAAGAAGAGAGGATATCCATAGAAATTCTGGAAGAGATGCTGGATAATGCCCGACTAGGAAACTCTGCAGGCAATAAACAGCCTTTAAAGTATATTATCAGCAATAAAAGAGAAATAAATGAAGAGATTTTTAAAACCTTATCCTGGGCTGCTTATTTACAAGACTGGAAGGGACCAGTTGCAGGAGAAAGGCCAGCTGCTTACATAGTAATCCTGGGAGATAGTAAAATCTCCAAAAATTATTTATCTGATCCTGGTATAGCCAGTGCCTATATTTTACTTACTGCTGTTGAACATGGTTTAGGAGGTTGTATAATAGCTACCATTGATAAAAAGGCTTTGAGAGAGATTTTAAATATTAAGGAAGAATATGAAATACTATATGTAATTGCTTTAGGTAAACCCAGGGAAAAAGTTGTTCTGGAGGAACTTAAGGAAAATGATGATATAAAATATTATCGGGATTCTGATCAAGTACATCATGTACCTAAAAGAAGCTTAAAAGAAATTATTGTTGGCAAATATCTGGAGGAATAATTATAAATGAATATAGTTTTAAAAAGTATATAAATTATTTTTAATTGATAAAAATAAATATATAGATGGAAAGATAATAAAAAAGTTCAAAGTCAATTTTTTTTAATAAAAAAGCATAGAAAATATAAAAACAATAATAAAAAACTTCGCAAAATACTTATTTTACGAAAATATACCTATAAATATGGTTAAAATCATGATTTTATCTAATAAAGCCTGGTAATAGCTATTTTTTCTTAAATATCTCATTTCCCAGGTTCACTTAAGATAATGAGATGGAAAAAATAAATCTAATAAAAATGGCGGTCCAGTTCTGAAGGCCGCCAAATTATTAGTTCTGTATTTTATGGTTTGTTTTATTTTTCTAATTCTATATCTATATTCATTTTTATCTTTATCTTAATTTTAATCTTTATCTTTATTCTGCTGTTTTGTTTTTATACCTTAATCTCTATCTAAAATTTTATTATATATTTTATTATATATTTTCTTATTTATTTCCATCACCATTCTTTTTTTCATGATCAATATCATTTATATATTCCTGATATCTTCTATGTACAGTAGCCCTGGAAACATCATAACCCAGTCCTTTTAAGGTCAGAGAGATATCTTGAAATGTTAAGCCCATCTTTCTTAAACGGATTATTTCATTTAATGGTACTTCTTTTTGTTTTCTCCCACCAAGTTCTCTGTTTTTTATATTCTTTTCCGGTCGAAATTTTTTCTCTGCTATAGCTTTTTTCATAGCCCTGCTAATTTTCCTATTAGTAAGTTCCTGTTGATATTTTTCGATTACAGACAAGATTTCCAGAATCATTTTCTCCAGATCACTTAAAGCTATAGCCCCATGATCATCGACAGTAATTATCTTACCCTTTAATTTCTGGATCTGATGAATTAAGGCTATTTTGGCATTACCCCTCCCTAAACGTGTGCTGTCCTGTATAATTACTGCTTCTATTTTCTTATCTTTAAATAACTCCAGCAAATTTAATATACCTTCTCTGTCTTCATCAAAGCCGCTGTGTTTTTCCTTGATAATTTCTACAATATTGTAATTATGCTCTTGGCAATAGGCAGTTAATTCATTAATCTGCCTTTTAATGCTGGTTTCCTGTTCTTTTTTATCTGTGCTAACTCTTGCATATATTGCTACCTTCATAATATACACCCTTTATTTAGTTGCTTAGATTTCTTAACTAAATTCAGGAATTAGAATAATCTGGCCAGGTCTTAGTATTACATCATCCAGTTGGTTTATTTTTTTTATTTCACTGATCATTTTTCTTGGGTCCTGATCTTTTAGATTATGTTCTTTTACAATTGACCAGAGGGTATCACCTTCTTTGATAATAATATTTTTATATACAAGGGGCTTGCTTCCTTTAGTACTGATGCTTAAAACCAGTAAAATAAAAAGAATGATCAATAGGATTGAAAGAATTTTAAAGCTTTTTCCTTCTTTATGACTCTTTACCGGAACCTCTCTGTACATTTATTTTCCTCCCTTACCAAACTAATGTTTTAAAACAAAACAAGTGTTCTGCCTTTTTCTTTATTATAGCAGAACAAATGTTTTATTGTCAAGGAAAATAATAAAAAAAATGAACGGTTGTTTGCCAAAATTTCCTGGATGTGCTATAATATAAAGGAACTAGCTATATCTCAGCATTTAATAATATATTTTTTAAAATAATTAGGAATAAGAGAAATAAGCTTTACAAATCTATTTCATAGGAGGTATAAATACTGTGGAAGAATTAACAGAAAGACAACAGGCCATTCTTTCTTTTATAAAAAAAGAAATCCAGGACAAGGGTTACCCTCCTTCAGTGAGGGAAATTGGTGAAGCAGTAGGTTTAAAATCCCCAGCATCTGTACATAGTCATTTAAAGAGTCTGGAAAAATTAAATTTTATCCGGCGAGATCCTTCAAAACCCAGGGCAATAGAAGTCTTATATGATAGTTCTGATATCACTTCTCTGGAAAAAGAGATGATACAGATTCCTGTTGTTGGTAAAATAACAGCAGGCCAGCCTATCTTTGCCGATGAAAATATTGAAGATTATTTTCCTGTTCCAGTAGATTATTTAAGCAGTTCAGCCAAAGATCTCTTTATCCTGGAAGTTAAAGGAGAAAGTATGATTGAGGCGGGTATTTTTGATGGGGATTATGTAATTGCCCAAAAACAGAATTATGCTAATAATAATGATATTGTTATTGCTTTGACTGAAGATGGTGCCACTGTTAAGCGCTTCTTTAAGGAAAAAGATCATATCTGCTTACAACCTGAAAATACATCCATGAAACCTATAATTATAAATGATGTTTATATTCTGGGCAAAGTTATAGGACTTTACAGAAAATTAGTTATATAAAAAAGAAAACCATATAATAAATAAAAAAGGCAGTAGATATTTACTGCCTTTTTTGATCTATAACTTAAAAAAAGCTATATTCTTTTCATCTTCATCTCTCTTCCAGCAAAAGTGGCCACTTCTTTATAGCCAATACTTTTTACATATTCAGCATAAAGGCCTATATTCTCTCCTACTCTTTCAGGGCTGTGGGCATCTGAAGCAAAGGTAATAGGTATTTTCAGCTGGTAAGCTTCTTCCAGGATAAACTTTGCTGGATATATCTCCTGTACAGGCTTATTTAGGCCATTTGTGTTTATTTCCATTACCAGTTCAGTTCTCTTTATCTCCAGTAAAATTGGCCTGATTATACTTAAAAGATCTATATTTTTCGGTCTATAGCCAAATACTTTTATAAGGTCAAAATGGCCAATTATATTAAAAAGATTACTTTTTATAAGCTCTTTTAGTATTTCATAATATCTTATATAGAGCTGGTCAATATCCTTATCCTTATAATCTCTTAGATTAGAAGGATTATCAAATCCCCAACCATCGATAAAATGAACTGAACCAATAGCATAGTCTAATTTAAAGTCTTCTATTTTGCTTTTTATCTCCTCTTCCCTACCTGGGATATAATCAAATTCCAGCCCTATTTTAACCGGAATAGGGCTGGAATTTTTAATAATATTCATTAACTGCCAATCAATTTCATCACTAAACTCATCATGATCAGTAAAGCCAATTTCCCTGATTCCCTTTTTTATAGCAGTATCAATAAATTTAACCAGATGTTTTTCATTATAATCGATTATATCCCCATGGACATAGGGGTGAGTATGGTAGTCTACTAAATACATAAAAACCTCCTTAGTTTAAATACAATCCACTATTACATATCATTTCTAGAACAAGACTCCTTTTCCTGCTTTTAGCTGTATTATTTTTCTTCCTGTATAGTCTTTTCTTTAGATAGTCTTGTCTCTATTTTTCCCTTTCATAAATACTTGCATTTTATTACATCTTTCTATATAATTATTAAATAATACTCTAAAGTAGTTGAGAGGAGATGAAGTAGATGAGTAAAGTATTAGTAAGTGATTATGTCTCTGATGATGGTATTAAAATTTTAGAAAAGGAAGGCTTTGAAGTAACCTATGATTACAAATTAAGCAGGGAGGAATTCCTGAATATTATCGGAGATTATGATGGTATTATTGTCAGGAGTTTTACAGAACTGGATAAAGAAGCCCTGGATAAAGCAAAAAAATTAAAAGTAATTGGAAGAGCAGGTACAGGATATGATAATATTGACCTGGCAGAAGCCAGTAAAAAGGGCATAATTGTCTTTAATACTCCTAATGGTAATACTATCTCTGCTGCTGAGCATACAATGGCCTTATTACTGGCCTTGTCAAGAAATGTACCCCAGGCCAATCAGGCCTTATATAAAGGTATATGGGATCGTAAAAAATATAATGGGGTGGAGTTAAAGGATAAAGTCCTGGGCATTATAGGCCTGGGTAGAATTGGCAGTATTGTAGCAAAATTTGCCCAGGCTTTTGGTATGCAGGTAATTGCCAATGACCCCTATATTCCTCTCTCAAAGGCTGAAAATTTAAATGTAAAATTAGTTGACTTTGATGAATTACTTATGAAAGCCGATTACATTACCTTACATACTCCCTTGACAGATGAAACCTATCATATTCTAGGTGCAGAAGAATTTCAGCGGATGAAGGAAAATGTAAGGATAATCAATGTTGCCAGAGGAAAAAATATCGATACTATAGCTTTGGCTGATGCTATCGGGAAGGGTTTAGTAGCAGGAGCAGCTCTGGATGTTTTTGAGGAAGAACCTTTATCACCAGATCATCCCCTGCTGAAATATGAAGACAAGGTAATAGTTACCTGTCATCTTGGTGGTACAACCACAGAAGCCATGGATAATGTTTCAATAGCTGCTGCTGAACAGGTAGTGGCAGTATTGAAATATGGAAATTTACCAGAATCCCCTCTGAATGTTTATACAATAGAGCCACAGGTTCTTAAAAAAGCTGAACCACATTTGAAGCTGATCAGCAAATTGGGTAATTTCCTCTCCAAATGGAAGGGTTATGAAAGGATAAGTGCAATTGAGATTGAATATGGTGGGGAAATGTTTAATACAGGTCTCAAACCCTATACAGCAACAGCTATTAAAGAGATCCTGGGTCCGGTTCTGGATCACCGGGTAAACCTGGTGAATGCCTATATAGTGGCCAGAGAACGGGGTATAAGTATTAAGGAAAGTATAATTAAAAAACCAGATAACTTAAACAACCTGGTCAGAATTACCATAAAAACTAAAAAGGGAGAATATAGCTTAACCGGTACAAGCCTTGCTATCGGTGAGCGGGTAATTGAGATAAATGGTTATAGAATTGACCTTAAACTGGACGGAAACTTTATTATAGCCCTTTATCAGGATCAACCAGGGATTATTGGTAAACTGGGTACCATCCTTGGTAATCGAGGCATAAATATAGCTTACATGCAGGTTGGCCGTAATGTAAATACAGGGGAAGCAATATCCCTTATCCAGACAGATACTAAACCCAGTAAAGAAATATTTGAAGAAATAAAAAGCAAACTGGATTTATTGGACCTGGGATATATAGAAGTTTAGAAATTTATAACTCTTTTAGCCAGATCACCAGAAGAATGTAATTCAAACAGGGAACTAATATAGTTCCCTGTTTTATAATGTGCAATAGCAAGTATTAAATGGGAATAATTATTTTCTTTAATCTCCAGGGCCTTTTTTGCTTCTCTTTTTGAGTTATCATATTCAGCTAGCTCAAGATAGGTAGCAGCAAGCAGGTTTCTAATCCAGATATTTTCCTTTTCTATCTCAAGTATTCTATTGAAAAAGACCAGGGATTCTCTATAATTCCCATTTATTACAGCACTGAAAGCAGTATAATTCAATAACATAATATCTGTACTCTTTTCATTTACTTGCTCAAGATAGGGATTTATCCTGGAGTTAAACTCTGGAAGGCTAATAAATTCCTTTATATAGTCAAAGTATTCTAAGGCTTCAATTATTAAACCCAGGTTTGCCAGGGCAATACTATATCTAAAATTAGCCAGTATATCTCTCTCGTTTTCTTTCAGGATATACTGGCTTTCTTTTAAAATTTCATCCCAATTAATTTTACTATAGACAATATCATTTGTTCCCAGGACAGGTAGCAGCAATAGATTATTTAGCAGGAAAAGGATTAAAAATAATTTTAATGTTTTTTTGTATAAGCATTTCTTTGTTAGCATTCCAACACCTCTATTTTCTGGCAAATGTCTTTTCCTGATTTTATTCTTTAAATAAGTCCTTTAAAGGTTCTTCTGGTACAATTGTGGAAATAGCATGTTTGTAAAGCATTTGGTCCTTACCATCAACCTTTAGAATAATAATGTAATTATCAAATCCAGTAACTGTGCCTGTTAACTGAGTACCATTTATCAGGTAGATGCTTGTCTTAATATTTTTCTTCCTGACCTCATTTAACAGAGCGTCCTGCATTTTTAATTGCTGTTTCATAATATCCCCTCCTTATGGATCTATTNNGATCTATTAAATAATTCTACAGTTGAAATAAAAATCCTGCAAAATATAATTATTTTAATTACCTTCTTCATCTAGTTTTACCATATATTTCTCCCCACAACTTATACAGTAACCTTTTTTTAGAGATAATTCTTTATAATAAAGAGGAAGGGAGTTTAAGATTAATTTCTTACCCCTCTTTTTCCCCAGATAAAAACCAAGATTAAAGCTGATAATTATTGTTATGATAAGCAAAAGTATTATATTTGTTAACACTTTCATCCTTCCCGTATTTTTTTTCAATAAGATAAAGTAATATATATAAGCATATAAGAGCTGAATAACAATAAAGGCTTTTTTCTAAAAAATATTTTAATGATATTATCATTAATGCAAGGGTTATTAAGCTAGCATTAAATTTACCCAGTTTATTGACAAGATTTCTATTATCTATATATTTATCCTTTTTCAGGTCCAGGAAATCATCTATTAACTGTATAGTAATTACTATCAATATAGCCGCAAGGCTTTCCTGAACTGACGTAATATAAGTAATAAGTATTAATAATATAATTCCTTCTTGCCAGGCCATTAGTCCACTGGGTAAAGTTTCTTTTAACTCACTGGCCATTCCCAGAAAATAACTGGCAGCAAAGATAGTGACTGCTTCAGAAAAATTAAAATATAAACTAAATATTAATAAAAGGAGTGCATAAGGCAGGATAGCATTTTTAAATATTAAAGATAGATTCCATTGTCCTTTTAGTAGATCAATCTCCTTATCTATATAATCATCCATCATTTTTATGACAAGTCCCATCAGGAAGATACCCAAAAATCTTTTATACATAACTTAACACCATTTTTTTGACTTCTTTAAATCCCTCTTTATATAGGGAAGAAATAGGTATTACAATTATATCCCTTAAGTGGTTTTTTAATAGCTTAAAATTCAATTCAGCACAGGAAAGGTCCATTTTATTGGCCAGAATTGCATATCTTTTTTCAAGAGAGGCATAATCAAGGATAAGTCTGTCTACTGGTAAAAGGATATCCCTGTCTTTTTTATCTTTTTTTATATTATTAATATCAATTATATGTAAAATAAACTCAGTATCCCGGATAAGTTTGAGGGTTCTGGCCATGGCTAATCTTACTTCTTCATCAGGATGTATACCATCACTTAAACCACAACTATCGATTAATTGGAGTTCCTTAATGCTTTTTCCTTTGGCAATTTCTAATTTTATAAGCTGTACCTCTTTGGTTGCATTGTCTTTTACTGATATCAGTTTTCTTCTTGCCTCATCAAGGCTATAATTATTAATAGCGGTATAACCAGCTACCTGTTTGACATGTAATTTTAATTCCTTAACCCCCATATATTCTGCAAAATTGATTACAAAAGAAGTTTTACCTACATTAGGCATCCCGGTTACAAGGCATTTTTTCATTATTGCCTTCCTCCCCAATCAGGTCTTCTTTCGTGATATATATCAGGTCTTTCTTGCTAATATTTTTTTGCTTAATGATTCTCCTGGCATGTTGCCTGATGGAGCGTTCTACCAGATTCCTGACTGTTCTGGCATTACCATTAATAATTTCTTTATTTCTTATTTCACTTAATATCCTATATATATAATGTTTACTTTTTTCATCCAGGATATATTCCCTTTCTTTATACATTAAATTAGCAATCTGGACTAACTCATCTATTGTATAATCAGGAAAATCAATCTGAATGGCAAAACGGGAAGCCAGGCCTGGATTGGTTCTTAAGAAAAAGTTCATTTCATCCCGATAACCGGCTAAAATAATAATCAGCTTATCTTTATAATCCTCCATAGCCTTAACTATAGTATCTATGGATTCTTTACCAAAATCCTTCTCACCTCCTCTGGCCAATGAATAAGCTTCATCAATAAACAAAACTCCACCCAGGGCCCGTTCCAGTAATTTTTTTGTTTTTTGTGCAGTATGGCCAATATATTCCCCAACCAGATCAGCTCTTTCTGCTTCTATTAATTCTCCACCCTGTAAGTAGCCGATCTCATTAAATATTTTTCCTATAATTCTGGCCATGGTTGTCTTTCCTGTTCCAGGGTTTCCTTTAAAGATCATATGCATTACAACTGGACTTGTTTTCAGCTGGTATCTTTCCCTTAATTGCTGCACTTTAATAAAAGCAATATATTCCCTGATTATTTTTTTTACCTCTTCCAGGCCAATAAGGGAATCCATCTCTTCTAATAATTTATTAAGTTTTTCTCTATCTTCCTGATTTTTTTCTTTTTTCTCTACTATATTCAGTTCCAGGCTTCTTTCTTCCCGGAAATATCTATTTTCATTCCTTTCCTCTATATTAAGTTCATGGTAATTGAAGAATTTATTAAAGGCTTCTGTCATAGGGATTTTACCCATTGTAAATTTTTCTATAATATAATCCTGGGAAAATCTTTTTTTATGATACATTTCCCTCACCTGTTTTTTTAACTTACAAGGGTATTATATGTATAATAGCCTGTAAATGTTACCTGTAAAGATATAAATAATATTTTTGCTTTTATTTAAAATAGCCCTATAAAAATATAAAAACTCCATCCAGATAATCAAATTTAAATGAATCAGGCTATCCAGGATGGAGGCTTTTTACAATATATGCTTTTATCATCTTTATATCTGTATCGGGATCATCATATATCCTTTTTCCAATTTGCAATCAGGCATAGGATCTCCTGATATGCTTCACCAGTATTTAGGCCTGTCAAATTGAACCAATGAATATCCTTTTCTGCCTTAAACCAGGTAATCTGCTTTTTGGCATAGTGCCTGGTATTCCTTTTGAGAATTTCCTTTGCTTCTTCCAGGGAATATTCATTTTTTAAATAACCTATAATTTCTTTATAACCTAACCCTTGTAAGGCAGTAGCACTCATCTTATAACCATCCTTGATTATATTATTAATTTCCTCCACTAAACCCTCTTCTATCATCTGGTCTACCCTTGCATTAATCCTGGAGTACAATTCTTCCCTATCCCTGATTAAACCGATTTTCAGGGTATTATAACGGGGAGGAGCATTTTTTTGTTTTTCAAGATAATAGGTCATATTATGGCCAGTTTCTTTATAAATCTCGATTCCCCTGATAATTCTCCGCAGATCATTAGGATGGATTTTTCTGGCCTGGTCAGGGTCAATTTCTGCTAATTTCTGATGGAGGTAGGCTGAACCATGTTTTCTGGCTATTTCATTTAACTCTGCCCTTAACTGATAGTTAACCTCCATTTCTGGAAAAAGGAAACCCTGTACTACAGCCCTTATATATAGGCCGGTACCACCTACCAGTATTGGCAAAGACCCCTTTGCAGATATCTCCCTGATTAACCTGTCTACTTCTTTCTGATATTGGGCTACAGAATACTTTTCATCAGGATTTATAATATCAATCATGTGATGTTTAATCCTGGCCCTGTCCTCAGCACTGGCTTTAGCTGTTCCAATATCCATAAAGCGATAGATTTGCATGGAATCAGCTGAAATTATTTCACCCCGTACTTTTTCAGCAATTTTTAAAGAAAGTTCTGTTTTACCTACTGCAGTTGGACCTGTAATTATAAGTAAGGGATATTTTGCCATCTTCATCTCCTTTTCTATCTCCCCATACTCCTGGCAATATCTGCATTGCTAATTTGAACAATTATAGGCCTGCCATGGGGACAACGTTCCGGGTTCTCTGTCTTAAATAGATCAAGCAGCAATTCTTCCATTTCTCTCATATCCATATACTTTCCTGCTTTTATAGCTGCTTTACAGGCCATAAGACTGATTAGATCAGTGATCAGTTCAGCTGCTTGATGGCTTTGCCTGTTTTCTATGATCCGGTCAATTATTTCTCTGACTATCACATTTCCAGATATATTTTTAAGAAAAACAGGCAATTCTGTTACAATAAAGCTGTTACTGCCAAAGGTTTCTATTTTAATTCCCAGTTTATTTAAGAGAGATAAATGTTTATTTATTAACTCTGCTTCTCCGGTTGTCAATTCAATATTAACAGGAACTATTAAGGCCTGTCTAATAATTTCCTCCTGATTAAATTTATTAAAATATCTTTCATAGATTACCCTTTCATGGGCATTATGTTGATCTATAATATAAAGGCCATCAGTACCTTCTGCCAGAATATAAGTATTTAGTATCTGGCCGAAGATTCTTTTTATCTTACCTGCCCTAAAAGGAGCTTTCTCTTCTCCAATTACCCTCTTGTCAGTCCTTGTCCTGGACCCACTTATATTATCTCTTTTCTCTGTCAAGGTTATTAGATTATCCTTCGCTTTTTCAGCACTTTCTTGCTTATCATTAGCCTGGATATTAGTACTGTGGATCTCCCTTGCCCTTTCCTCTGACCCAATTTGGCCTGGATGTAAATTGGGCCTGTCCAGATATTCCTTAAAATTAAATCTAGTTTCTTGAAATTTAGCTTCTCGTCTTTTATTTATCTTTAACTGGACTGCAGTATTTACCTGGCTAAGGGTTTTCTTAACTCCCTTTTCGACTATTTTCTCAATTATTTCTTCTCTACTAAATTTTACTTCTCTTTTACTGGGATGAACATTGACATCTACCAGAACCTGGTTTAACTTTATATTTAAAAATACCAGCGGATATCTGCCTGGTGCAATAAAACCATGATAACCCTTCTCTATTCCCCTGCTTAAAGAACGGTTATAAACCGTTCTCTTATTGACAAAAAAGAGCTGATGGCTTCTGGAAGAACGGGTATAGTCTGGTCTGCTTATAAAGCCATTTATTTTAATATAACTCTCTTCATAATCCATCTTAATTAGCTGGTTTATTATCTCTTCCCCATAGATAGTGTAAATAGCATCCAGGAGTTCTCCGGTACCAGGAGTTTTTAATACTTCTCTTTTATTATGTATCAGGGTAAATTTAATTTCCGGATAAGCCAGAGCCTCTCTACTAATGATATTACTTATATGGCCAAATTCAGTATTAATGGTCTTTAAATATTTATAACGGGCTGGTGTATTATAAAATATATCCTTTATAGTAATATCTGTACCAACAGGGATTCCGGCAGGTTCTTTTTTTATGATTTCCCCACCTTCCAATAACATTCTTGATCCCTTTAAAGAATCTTTGCTGCGGGAATAAATCTCCACCTTACTGATAGAAGATATACTGGCCAGGGCTTCACCCCTGAAGCCCAGGGTCCGGATAGAATAAAGGTCACTAACAGTTTCAATTTTACTGGTTGCATAACGGGCAAAAGCCAATTCCAGATCATCATCAGCTATCCCCTTACCATTATCTATTACCCGTATACTGTCTTTACCACCATTTTCAACTTCGATAATGATCTCAGTACTACCGGCATCAATAGAGTTTTCTACTAATTCCTTTACTATTGAAGCAGGTCTTTCTATAACTTCACCAGCCGAGATCTGGTTAGCAACTAGCTCCGGTAATTGTTTAATTATACCCATAAGCAAATCACCTGATACCTTTCCGGGCTTCTTCCTGTAACTGGTACAGAAAATTCATGGCCTCTATTGGAGTTAAATTAAAAAGATTTTTATTTATTAGTTTTTCTAAAATCTCTTCTTGCCTTCTATTTTTCCTTTCTTCAAATAAGGCCATTTGCCCTCTGCTATTATCCTTTTTTTGATTCTGCTTATCAAGATCCTGGTTCCCTTCTTCAGCTATTAATAATTCCTTGTTATTACTTTCCAGCTCTTTTAGAATACCATTAGCCTTATCTATAACCTCTTCTGGTAATCCAGCTAATTTGGCTACTTCAATACCATAACTTTCATTAGCTTTACCTGGAACAATTTTATGAAGAAAATGAATGCCTGCTTCACTTTCCTCAACCAGTACATTAAAGTTTTTTATGCCGGCAAAAGACTCTTCCAGCCGGGTTAGCTCATGATAATGTGTAGCAAATAAGGAACGGGCTCCTATTTTCCCGGGGTTATTGATATATTCACTGACTGCCCAGGCAATACTCAAGCCATCATAGGTACTGGTTCCCCGTCCAACTTCATCCAGAATAATCAGACTCCTGGAGCTGGCATTATTAAGGATATTGGCTACTTCATTCATTTCCACCATAAAGGTACTTTGCCCTGTACTCAGGCTATCACTGGCACCGATTCTGGTAAAAATTCTATCAACAAGACCTATTTTGGCAAAACTTGCAGGGACAAAGCTGCCAATCTGGGCCATTAATACTATTAAAGCAACCTGCCGCATATAGGTTGATTTACCTGACATATTGGGACCAGTTATAATTAGAAAACGGTGGTAATCCTGGTCAAGATAGGTATCATTAGGTACAAATTTTTCTTTAACCACTTTTTCCACTACCGGATGTCTGCCTTCTTTTATCTCTATGACAATTTCCTCTGAAATAAGAGGTTTTGTATAGTTATTTTCCACAGCAGCCAGGGTCAGGGATGAGATAACATCAATAAGTGCAACTATGTTGGCTATTTTTCTTATTCTTTCAATATTCTTCTCAATAAAAGCCCTGATTTCAAGAAATAGTTCATACTCTAAATCATTAACCCTTTCTTCAGCTGAAAGGATCTGGTTTTCCATTTCCTTTAAGGCCGGGGTTATATATCTTTCACTATTGGCCAGGGTTTGCTTCCTGGTATAATCTTCTGGAACCTTGTCCAGGTTTGCCCTGGTAACCTCTATATAATAACCAAAAACCTTATTATAACCCACTTTTAAGGAATTAATTCCTGTCCTTTCCCTTTCACTGGCCTGGAGATTACTTATCCACTGCCGGCCATTGCGCATTATAGCCCTTAGCCTGTCTAATTCTTCATTATAGCCGTCTCTTATAAGGCCACCTTCCCTGATAGAGACAGGTGGTTCATCAACAATGGCCTTAGCTAAAAGATCAGCAATATCCTCCAGTGTGTCAAAATCCCTATTAAGTCTGCTGAAAAAATCAGCAGATAATAATAAAAGATTGTTTTTTAAAGCAGGAAGTTTTTCCAGGGAATAACTTAAAGCAGTCAGATCCCTGGCATTGGCACTGCCATAAGTGATTCTGGAAAGGATTCTCTCCAGATCATATATACCATCTATATTATTCCGGATAGCCTGTAATAATAAGAAATTTCCTTTTAATTCTTCAATAGCATTAAGCCTTTCTTCTATTAAATCTTTTTTAATTAAGGGCTGGTTGATCCATTTTTTTAATAAACGTCCACCCATTGAAGTTAAAGTTTTGTCCAGAACAGCAAGAAGACTTCCCTTTTTCCTATTATCCTGTATAGAAGTAGTCAGTTCCAGGTTTCTCCTGGTAGCCGTATCAAGAAGCATATAATCATTTAAATTATAAAAACTAAGTCTATTAATATGTTTCAGGGTTTTTTTCTGGGTTTCCTGGACAAAACTCAAGACCTCTCCAGCAGCTATTAAAGCTGCAGGAGATTCTTCCAGGCCATAGATAGATAAGGAATTTATCTGAAAATGGTCCAGCAATAATTCTTCTGCCCCTTTTAGATTAATTCCCTTAAGCTCATTTAATAAGACCTTGTTTCTCTCACAGAAATATTGAAAATCTTTTTTATTCAATAATAAATCATCCCTGATGAGCTCTCTCGGTTGGATCCTATCCAATTCATCCCATAGTTTATCAAAATTATTCAGAGATAATTCAGTAACATAAAATTCTCCTGTAGAAATATCTATATAGGAAAAACCTATCATTTCCTGGAAAATTACAATAGCAGCAAGATAATTATTTTCTTTATCCTGGAGAATATCACTATCAATGATAGTCCCAGGAGTGATAACCCTGATTACATCCCTTTCTACAAGTCCATTGGCTTCTGCTGGATCTTCTAGCTGCTCACAAATGGCAACTTTAAATCCTTGTTCAATTAATTTAGCTATATATGAGTCTGCTGAGTGATAGGGCACACCTGCCATAGGGGCTTTTTCCCCACCTCCCTTATTACGGGCGGTCAGAGCAATATCCAGGACCCGGGCTGCTATTTTAGCATCTTCAAAAAACATTTCATAGAAATCACCGAGACGAAAAAAAAGTATGGCATCCTTATATTTTTCTTTAATTTTCAGGTATTGCTCCATCATTGGGGTTAGTTGGCTCAACTAAACCACCTCTCCATATAGTGTAAAACTCTGGACCTTGTTTATTCTGACATTCACTATTTCACCGATTAAACCATCTTTTTTTGGAATTATTACCAGTTTATTTCTTCTATCCCTTCCCATCAGGGTTTCTGGATTGTTTTTACTTTCTCCCTCAATCAATACCTCTACAACCTTACCAAGCTCTGCCTGGTTTTTTTCTAAACTAATCTGGTTCTGCAAAGCCATTAATCTACTTAAACGTTCTTTTTTAATATCTTCCGGAATCTGTTCTTCCATTTTAGAAGCAGGGGTTCCTGTTCTGGGGGAATAGATAAAGGTAAAAGCACTATCAAATCTGACTTCTTTTACCAGATCTATGGTTTCCTGAAAATCCTCTTCTGTCTCTCCCGGAAAACCAACGATAATATCTGTAGTAATAGCTGCTTCAGGTACCTCCTGCCGGATCTTATTTACTAATTCCAGGTATTTTTCCCTGCTATAGCCCCGATTCATTTTCTTCAAGATCCTGTTACTACCAGATTGAATTGGAAGATGAAAATGTTCACAGACTGCTTTTGTATCTTTTATTACCTGGATAAGTTTAAAGGAAAAATCTCTGGGATGTGAAGTCATATAACGTAATCTATACAAAGCTGGAATCTTATCCAACTCCTGAAGTAGATCTGCAAAATCAATATTTTCTTTAAAATCCTTGCCATAGGAGTTAACATTTTGTCCAAGTAAAGTTATTTCCTTGACACCTTCTGCCACTAATTTTTCTACTTCATTTATAATATCTTTAAAGGGACGGCTTCTCTCCCTACCTCTTACATAGGGAACAACACAATAGGTGCAGAAATTATTGCAACCCTGGATAATAGAAACCCAGGCTTTAAAATCGCTTTCTCTGACTGAAGGCAAATCTGGAATTAAACCTTCTTCTTCATCCCAGACCTCAACAATCCTGCTTCTTTCTTTTTCAATTCTTTTAATTAAATCTGGTACATGATGAATATTATGTGTTCCAAAAATCAAGTCTACCTGGGGATGTTTTTCATATAAGTGCCTGACTGCTTTTTCTGACTGCATCATACATCCACCAACCCCAATAATCAGGTCAGGATTATTTTCTTTCAAGCGTTTTAACTCCCCTACTTTTCCAAAAACCCGTAGTTCCGCATTTTCCCTGATGGTACAGGTATTTATCAAGATTATATCAGCCTCTTCCACCTCTTCAGCTTTATGATAATCTATTGCTTCCAGCATTCCTGCCAATTTTTCTGAATCATGTTCATTCATCTGGCAACCATAGGTTATAATAAAATATTTCTTCATTTTGTCTTTCATCTATTAAATAGCCTCCTGTTTAGATTAAAACTTAAATACTAGTATTATTTTATCATTAAACTATTTATTATGCAAAAATCAGTTTTTCTTTATTTTATTAGGGTTTTTATCTATAAATACTCCTTAAAAATAAAAAAATAACACTAAAAGTATTTCTCCTATCATATCCTCCATAATCTTAATAAATGGTCAATATAATAAAATAAGTTTAATGTCATCTGCTTTCTATAGAGTAAGAAAAAGAGTCGAAATATCGACTCTTTTTAAATATTTAATCATCATAAGGCTCAAACATATCTTTATCTACTCCACAATCAGGACAGACCCAATCCTCTGGAAGATCTTCAAAAGCTGTTCCTGGCTCAATACCATTCACGGGATCTCCTTCAGCTGGATCATAAACATAGAGACATACAGTGCATTGATATTTTTGCAAAAATATCTCTCCTTTCAATTATTTAATTATGTAATAATAATTCTTATTATTACAATATCATAATACTTTAAGTTTTTCAATACTTTATCTATTTCTTTATACATCCAGGTCCCTTACTAAATCTGCATTTTCAATTATAAAATCTCTCCTTAAACTGGCATTTGAGCCCATCAGGTAAGTAAAGATTTCATCAGCCTCTATATCATTATTTATTTCTATCTTCAAAAGTTTTCTGGTCTCTGGATTCATGGTTGTACTCCATAATTGTTCTGGATTCATTTCACCTAATCCCTTATATCTCTGGATTACAAAATTCCCTTTTATTTCTTCTCTAATTATACTTAACTCTTCATCATTATAGATATACTGCTCTTTTTTATTCCAACTTACCTTATAAAGGGGTGGCTGTGCCAGATATATATGCCCCTTTTCTATTAATTCTGGCATATATCTATAAAATAAGGTTAAGATTAAAGTAGCAATATGGGCACCATCAACATCAGCATCAGTCATGATTATTATCTTATGATAACGAAGTTTACTTATATCAAAATCTTCCCCAATACCGGTACCAAGGGCTGTGATAATTGTTGCAATTTCAGTATTACTCAGTATTTTATCCAACCTGGCCCTCTCTACATTCAGGATTTTACCCTTTAAAGGGAGTATAGCCTGAAAATAGCGGTTTCTTCCCTGTTTTGCTGATCCCCCTGCAGAATCACCCTCTACTATAAATAACTCACTTTCTTCTGCCTTCCTGCTTGTACAATCGGCTAATTTGCCAGGAAGGGAATTTGAATTCAGGGCATTTTTTCTCCGGGTTAATTCCCTGGCCTTTTTAGAAGCATTCCTGGCCCTTACTGCCTGTAAGGCCTTTTCTACTATAATATTTGCCACTTCAGGGTTTAGATCAAAATATAGGTGGAGATGATCATAAACAGAATTTTCTACTATGCTTCTTAATTCAATATTACCTAATCTAGATTTGGTCTGACCGTCAAATTGTGGGTCAGGTAATTTAACACTGATAATAGCAGTTATACCCTCTCTTACATCATCACCACTTAAGGTTTCCTCTTTCTTAATTATCTTATTTTCCCTGGCAAAATTATTTATTGCTCTGGTTAAAGCAGTTTTAAAACCAGTAACATGGTAGCCTCCATCGGTGGTGGAAATATTATTGGCATAAGATAGGATTCTCTCATTATAGCCATCATTATATTGAATACCGATTTCAATATCAATATTCTCAATATTTTCCTTGAAATAAATAATCTCTTCATGGAGGACAGTCCTGTTTTTATTTAAATGTTCTATAAAGGCTTTAATACCACCATCATACTGGTATTTTTCCTGTCTTAAATTTCCTTCTCTCTTATCAGTTAGTATAAAGGTCAAGTCTTTATTGAGAAAGGCAGATTCCTGTAATCGGCGGGCCAGGGTTTCAAATTTAAAATCTATAATTTCAAAGATTTCTGGATCAGGTTTAAAAGTTATTTTAGTACCCCTCTTTTTGCTGGAGCCTTTATTAATCAGCCCAGTAACAGCCACACCCTTTTGATATTTCTGGTAATACTCCTGGCCATTTACATAAGTATTTAACTCCAATTCTGCAGACAAAGCATTTACAACTGCTACACCTACACCATGGAGTCCTCCAGAAACCCTGTAGCTATTGTTGTTAAATTTTCCACCAGCATGTAAAGTGGTTAAAACCAGCTCTGCAGCTGGTAAACCTGTTTCTTCATGAATATCAACAGGAATTCCTCTGCCTTGATCCTCAACTGTTATACTATTATCATCATTAATGGTAACCTCAATAATATTACCATAACCAGCAAGAAACTCATCAATACTATTATCTATTACCTCCCAGACCAGGTGATGTAAGCCCCTTATTCCCGTACTTCCAATATACATGCCTGGTCTTTTGCGTACAGCATCCAGTCCCTTTAAAACCTGTATCTGTGAGGCATTATATGTATCTTTTTCAAATAATGACATAGCTTTAGCCCCCTTTTCTCATCATATTATACCAGATGAAACCCTAATTTACCAGTATTTAAGACTTTTGTTTGACGTAAAAGATAAGTTATGGAATAATATAAAAGAGAAGAATTTTTAATAAATATTTTCTTTTACATATTAAAAACAAGGTTATAAAAGCCTGTTTTCCGGGAGAAAGGAGATTATATTATGGCAGAAAAAATTATACCAATAGCTATAGAGGATAAAATGAGGGAAGCCTATCTTAATTATTCCCTCAGTGTAATTGCTTCCAGAGCCCTTCCTGATGTGAGGGATGGCCTCAAACCAGTTCATCGTAGAATTCTATATGCTGCAATGGGCCTTGATCTTGCTCATAACAAGCCCCATAAAAAATCAGCCCGCCTGGTAGGTGAAGTCTTGGGAAAATACCATCCCCATGGTGATACTGCTGTTTATGATGCCATGGTCAGAATGGCTCAGGATTTTAACCAGCGCTATATACTCCTGGAAGGCCACGGGAATTTTGGCTCCATTGATGGTGATAGTGCAGCAGCCATGCGTTATACAGAAGTACGGCTTACAGAAATAGCAGAAAATATGTTAGAAGAAATTCCTATGGAGACAGTGGATTTTAAGGATAATTTTGATGCTTCTTTACAGGAGCCAACTGTATTGCCAACACAGCTTCCCAATTTATTAATAAATGGTGCCAGTGGTATAGCTGTTGGTATGAGCACAGACATTCCTCCCCATAATTTGGGTGAAATAATAGATGCCCTCCTTCATCTTATGAAAAATCCTAATGCCAGTCTTGATACACTGATGAAATACATACCTGGTCCAGATTTTCCAACAGGAGCCATAGTTGTAGGTAAAAATGGAATAAAGGAAGCTTATAGAACTGGTCAGGGTAGAATTATTTTAAGGGGAAAAACCTTAATAGAAAAAAAAGGACGTAAAGAACAGATAGTAATAACAGAAATCCCTTATCAATTAAGTAAAAGCAGGTTAATTGAAGAAATTGCTGACCTGGCCAATAAAGGCAAAATAGATAATATTGCAGATTTACGGGATGAATCTGACCAGGAAGGATTAAGGATAGTAATTGAATTAAAAAGTAATGCAGATAGTGACTTGATCCTAAATAGGCTCTTTAAATTTACCTCTTTACAGACAAGCTATAGAATAAATATGTTAGCCTTAGTTGGGAAAAAACCACAGGTCATGGATCTGAAAACTATTTTACAGCATTTTATTGATTTCCGCCGGGAAGTTGTTACCAGAAGGACCCAGTATAGGCTAAAGAAAGCAGAAAAACGTTATGAGATTTTAAAAGGTATTAAAAAAGCCCTTGATCAAATAGATCTGGTTATCAGTATAATCAGAAATTCCAGTTCAACTACTATGGCCAGAGAAAGCTTGATGGAAGTATTAAAAATTAACGAAGATCAGGCCAGAGCAATCCTGGAAATGCAGCTACAGAGATTAGTTGGAATGGAAACTGAAAAAATCCTTGGAGAGATTGCAGAACTATCAACTAATATTAAAGACTACAGAAATATTCTGGCTAATAAGGAGGAACTGGATAAAATCATCCGGTCAGAATTACTGGCTGTAAAGAAAAAATTTAATGATCCAAGAAGGACTATGATTATTGAAGATGAAGAAAAGGCTATCATTAATCAGGAAGATTTAATCCAGGAAAAAGAAGCTGTTATAACCTTCTCCTATCGCCACAATATTAAAAGATCCAGTTCAGAAGAGCATATCCGGCCAGGTAAAAATGATTATATAATAGATATTACAAAAGGCAGTTCCCTGGACAACCTGCTCTTTTTCACTAATACAGGTGATGTCTATACCTTACCTGTCCATAAAATCCCTGAACATCATGGCCTTTCTACCGGTGAAAACCTAAATCAATACTTAAAAATACCCTTTAATGAAAAAGTAATTAAAGTAATCTGTCTCAGTGAAGATATTAAATCAAAATATATCTTCTTTGCTACCAGGTCAGGAATGGTTAAAAAAACCCTGGCCAGCGAGTATTTCACTAATTATACTTCCATTAAAGCCATCAATCTTAAGGATAGTGATGAGGTAATCGGGATTCAGATTACAGATAGTAAGCAGGAAATACTTCTTGCCAGCAAAAACGGCCAGACAATCCGCTTTCAGGAAGATTCCTTTAAACCTACTGGTAGAAATACACAGGGTAGTATAGGTATTAGGCTTGCCGAGGGCGATGAGCTCATCAGCATGAATTTAGTTCAGGATAATGATTATATTGTTACTATATCTGATAATGGCAAAGGAAAAAGAAGCCAGGTTGATGAATATAAAATTCAGAACAGGGGCGGAAAGGGCATAAAAACCTGTGGTTCCAGTATCCATCAAATAGCCGGAGTAATTCCTGCAAAATTAAATGATTATATCTTACTTATAACAAATAAGGAAGGCCTTTACCCTGTTTCCATAGCTGACCTCAATGAAACTGCCAGGAGTGGAAACATGTATAGGGTCTTTGAGCTGGAAAAAGATGAAAAGATTATAGGGGTCCTGAAATTACCTGTCTATTTCGAAGAGGAAAATAATATATAACTATATTTTCTATAATAAACTTAACAATAAAGAAAGGGAGCATTTTAATTGCTCCCCTTTTTATTTTGCAAAAACATGGTTGCCGATAATAACAGTGGTCTCTCTTTGAGATAACCAATATAGAGTTCTGGCAGTTTTGGGATTATAGAAAAATAAAGCACCCAGACTGGGATCCACACCTCTTAAGGCATCCCTTGCAGCCCGATAAGCAGTTTCGTTTGGTTCTAAATAAAACTGCCCATCGCTAACTGCAGTAAATTGGTTTTCCTGAAAAATAACTTCCCTTACAGTATTGGGAAAACCTGCTGCTTTTACTCTATTTAATACCACTGCTCCAACAGCTACCTGGCCTTCATAGGGCTCTCCCCTGGCTTCTCCATGGATAATCCTGGCCAGTAAATGTAAGTCTTCAGAATCATAGATAGGATCTCCTATGTCTGGTATGTCTGGAAGGGTTACTGCCGGGCTTTCACTATGTTTCCCTATCTTTGAAATTAAAATAAAGAGAAAGGCTAATCCCAATCCTTTATAGATATCATCTTTATTTAATTCTCTGGCTTTAACAGTAGTAAAAGCAATGTAAGATGGTAAAAAGGAATAAAAAACTAATAAAGCTAAGGCTAAAAAACAGCTATATTTTATAGTCTTTCTCTTCATCTTTTTACCTCATTTCTAGCTGGATAGTAATAGTAGAATCAGGGATACTGCACCAACACCATAAAGGTATGTTTTGTAATTACTATTCTCTACTTCTAATCTTTCTATCTCACGATTCTTGTTTTCCAGTTCAGCCTTCAAATTGCTTATTTCATCCTGTAATAGGTTTAAGCGAGTAGCATTAATTGTTATCCTGTCACTGAGTCCCTGGATAGTATCATCAGTAATTTCAAGATTGATTTCTCTTAAATCTGCAATCTGCTTTTGGGTTTCCAGATTTTGCTTTTCTATTTGCATAATTCTTTCTTCAAGGAGACCAAGTTTGATGATACTATCAATGATGCTGCTAACATCACTTTCAGTATTATTGATTCTTTCATTTAATTTATTGATATCTTCTCTTATACCTGCTATGTCAGTGCCTATAATATCAGTAATATCTTCATCATGGATCAGGATTTTTTCTTCCAGAACTTTTATCTGTTCAGAAAAAACCTCTCCCTTAATAGCTAGATCTACCAGTTCTTCCTGAAACTCAACAGTTAATTCCCTTAAGACCTGCATATCCTGTTGTGAAAGAGAGATAGTGCCTCTTTCAATTTCCTTTAATAATCTGGCTATTATAGCGGCAAGTTGGTAACGGGTAACAGTATCAGAACCCCTGAAGCTACCATCTTCAAATAATTCCAATAAACCTTTATCAATACTAAATTTTACATCCTCATAAGCCCAATGATTTTTAGGCACATCAGTAATAGTAGCTGCTGTAATAATAGTACTAAAGCTGATGGCCAGGACTAAAATAAGGCAGATAATTTTACTTTTCATTTTAAACCCCCTCTTAATTAAATTTCAGGTCATTTAAAATAATTTCCACTTCTTCTCTATTAAAAATAAAGTATGTAGCCTGATCCCATTCTAATTCAATATTGTCTGGATTAATAACTTTAAAACGAATAGTACCTATTGTACCACTTGTAGCTTCAAGAGGAATCAGTTGATTTATCCTGATAATTCCTTTTGTACTAAGATCAGGCCTGGTCCAGGGTAAATATTTATCATCCTTTAGAAAGATAGTTCCTCTTGAAACATGGACTGGTAACAAAGCTTCCGGATCATATTTTATATAGAGATCCATTAAATCTATATCTTCCAGATTCTCTCCCCTGATCTCAATATTAATACTATCACCAGCCCTTAAACTATCTTTATTCTGTAATTCAAAATATAAGACAGGTTTTAGTTTTGGCAAAACAAGGCCTTCATATATCCTGGTTTCCTGATAGCCATGTAAGGCTTTAATATTTACCGCAACTGGCAATTGGCCCTCTATATTTAAGGCCTTAACCCTCCACCTGACATCTATTTCTTCATCAGCATCAATATCTTCAAGAATTCTTATGGGTTTCTCTTTATCAACAAAAACTAATCCTGGTGGCAGTAATAATTCAATAGATGTATCATATAAGGGTGAAGCACCTTCATTTTTTAGCCTGGCTTCAATTGTAAAAGGATTTGGTATTAACCTTCCATTAATAACTGTAATATCATCCTTAACTTTTAATTCACTTCTTAAATCTGGTGGACCGATAAATTTGATTTCCCGAATAACCTGATTGGAATCTGTATTATCTGCTTCTACTTTTACAGAATAAGAAGAACTGGCAGGAATATTATTACCGGCAAGGTATACATCCCAGACAATCTGGGCAATCTCACCAGATTCCAGGTCCCCGAGATTATGGATAACTTTTTCTGTCTGGAGACTATCCGGTAAATCAATACTGATTCTAACATTTTTTGCTGTAATTTCAGAAGTGTTTTCCACATAGGCTATAACAGGAATACTTCTATCTGGAGTATCAAGTAATACTTCTGCTGGAGAAGTAATACCCAAAGATAGTAAGCCAGGAACAATAGTAATACCACCCAGGCCGTAATTAGTAATATAACTACGACTTTCTCCGGGTCCTAAATACTCTGGTACCCAATACATAGCAATAGCACTATCTATTTCATATTCCCCTTTACGGAGGAAGATTTCACCAGGATTAAAATCAAAATCCCAGACCCCATCAGCCATACTTCCCCAGTCAGCTAATTTTACCTGATCAGGTGGAGTAACACCTGGACCAGTAAAGGTACCCTGGGAAGTAACTGTAGGATTACTGATACTATCAAAAGCCTGCCAGAATTGGGGTAACTGTTCCTTATAATATATAGTATCAGTAGTAACAGCATCATTGCCGATCCGGAAGGGTGCTCCATCATTTTCCCCTAACATTGTATCCAGAACAATACGTAATCCTATTTTCTGAGGCTTGTCACTTATATTTTCAATCCGATATTTTATTTGTACTGAATCATATAAACCAGTAGTTGAGCTTTTAACTATAGTAAGAACCTGGTCAACAAGCAAAATGTCATTAATATTACCTGTAGTTATAACACTATCTTTTTCTACGTAGGGCTCCTGGACAACTGTACCATATTTACCAGTAGCCCCTGCCCTTCTGCCTGTTTCACCACCAAAAACATAATAATCACCATTTAACCAGATACTTGTATAGGAAGTCCAGGGTTTGGGTCTTCCATAGACAAGGGGTTTATTGTCATCAGCGGGCTGGAAGGGGGCACCACCGGTAGTTTCGATAGCAAACCTTCCCTGCCCATTTTCATCTTTATTTACGACAATAACAATATAATCATTGCCAAGTCTAAGATTATTATTTTGGTCTACTTCTGTGAAAAGTTCTGTAGCTATAACCAGAAAACTAAAGCTGAGTAAGAGTAGCAATAATATAAAGAACAACACCCTTTTTTGCAAGCTCATCCCCCCTATCTAAATATTAAATTCCCCTGGGAAACCTTAACATCTGGATTTCCTGCTTCATCTATTAAAAATTCAACATTAATTGTCATAGAATAAGGTTGTTGATATTGCTTAAATTGCCAGCCGTGTTCAATGGTTAACCTGGCTACCCGGTCCATTTGCTCTATACCAGAAGAATTAACAATCTCTATTCCTTCTATTAAGCCACTGGATGAAATATGTACCTGTATTTCTACACTTCCAGTAACCGCCTGTCCTACTAAATCTTTAGGATAAGCAATCGGTACTACTCCTAATAAGAGTTCCCCTGCACTAGGTGGTGGTGGCGGTGGTGGTGGCGGTGGCGTAGTTTCAATTTTCTCTTCAACTACAGGAGGAGTATCGGTTACTTGCTTTTGTGTTTCATTACTTTCTATATCTATTTCTATTTCCAGATCACTTTCTGCACTGGTTAATATTTCGCTGCCTTCTTCAATTCTTGTACTTTCTTCCACCAGTTTTTCTGCAATCTCTTCCCTGATAGGTTCCGGGTCCTTTACAATTTCTTCAACTTCTGGAGTTTCTTCTCTGGTAGCTTCAGTTGGGGGTAAAACCTCTTTTACTTCACTTTCTTCTTTCTCTTCCGGAACAATTTTTTCCTCACTAATTACTTTATCTTCTTTTTTTTCTTCAACTGGAATATTAGGCCCTGTATCATAGTCTTCCCGGATTTGCCTTCCAGTACCTACCTCTTCAACCCTATATTCAACCAACTGTATAAAACCATATTCAATCCCCTCAGGACTATTACCCATGACACTAAATACCCCATAAGGTATTAATATAAAAATCAGCAAGTGCAAAAAAAGGGATATTAGAATATATATATATAATTGGTTGGAATCATGTTGGTAGCGCATGATCTTTTACTCCTTTTTGTCAGCGGCTAAAGCTAATTGATAAATACCTGCCTGTCGTAAACTATCCATAGCAGAGATGATATGGTCATATTTCACATTACGATCAGCATTTATAATTGCCACTACCTGATTATTCTCTGCATAAACATCTCTCGCTATTTTAGTAAGCCTTTCATAAGTAAGCTTCTCACCCTTATAATAAATATTTCCACTACTATCTATGTCAATGACAAAATTCTCCTTTTTTTGCTCAGATATTGTAACAGCTCTAGGTAGCTGTAATTCAATACCTGTCGGGGTGTTACGAAAGGTTGTAAATAACATAAAAAAGATAAGAATTACAAATATAACATCAATCATGGGAACTATATCAATTGATGATTTCTTTTTAATAGTAGGTTTGAACATCTTCTTCACCCCGAACACCAATGATGTCCATAATATCTATCATACTGAGATTCATCTCATGGGCTTTTGCAGCAACAAGATTTGTAAAATAGGANNCTAATCTGGTCTGGAGTAGCCATACCAAAAGAACCGGTAATAATATTAAAACTACTGATTATTCCCAGCACAGTACCCAGTAAACCTAATAAAGGGGCGATCATAGCTGTAAGATCCAGGAGTGAAAGATTTTTTTCCATTTTTTTGATTTCATCTTCTCCAACAGCCTGCAATACTTCTCTAATTCGGGCTGGATCCTCATTATGGTGGGATAAAGCAGCAGCCAATAATTTTGCATTTGGACCCCTTTCCCCTTTTAATTCATTTAAGGCAGATAAAATATCATTCTGTGCTACTAATAATTCAATTTTCTTTATTAAGCGAAAACTGTGATCCCGGTAGCGGAAAAAAAAGATAGATCTTTCAATAATTGCTGCCAGACTAATAATAGAAATAATTGTAAGAGGTATAGCAGTTGGTCCAGCCAATACTAGAAAATTCCATATTTTATCAAATATCATTCTAATCGCTCCTTTATAAAGAATTATAACATTACTTATATCTTCGACGTAAAAGGCTTTATTCCTGCTAGGAAATATTTATAAAAAAAAGCCATGTACCGGGTACATGGCTATAAATAGCAGTTATTATTTTACTGTTATATTTTTGGCATCAGCCAGGATTTCTTCTAATTCTTCCATGCTAATCTCTACTTCTCTTTCCTTTATCAAGAGTTTTATGTTTTCATCATATTTTTCTGTATAATTATAGAACAGGTCTTCCATTTTTTTTATCAGATCCACAGTTCTTCACCTCAGTGATTTTTAATAATAGTTTTTATATAGGAAGATAAAATTATACAATTTTTATAAAAATAATAAACGGCAAATAAAAATAGCTGCCATAAAGCCTACTATATCTGTCAATAGTCCAACTAGCAGAGAATATCTGTATTTTTTTATACCTACAGCCCCAAAATATACTGCCAGGACATAAAAGGTTGTTTCTGTACTACCCTGTATAGTAGAAGCCAGTTTCCCTATAAAGGAATCTGGACCATATTCCTGTAACAAAAAAGCAGTATAGGATAAGGAACCACTGCCAGAAAGAGGCCGTAAAAACATTAAAGGGAAAACTTCTTGTGGGATATTTAAGATTTTGCTTATTGGTTTAAATAGATTTACTAATAAGTCAATTAGACCTGAAACCTGGATAAGCTTAATTGCTATTATCATTGCTAAGAGATAGGGAAAAATACTTAGAGTTGTTGAAATCCCTTCCCTGGCTCCTTCCGTAAAAGTCTCATAGATATTGACTTTTTTAAAAAAACCATAAAAAAGTATAATAAAGATAATAAGTGGGATACTCCAGGCAGAAATTATGGAAACTAATTCAGGCAAAAAACCACCTCTTTTGAAATCTTCAGGATGATATTAATCTAAAAAATTTATCAAATATAAGGGCCGTTATCGTAGAAAAAAGAGTGGCAAATATAGTAGTAAAAAGAATTATACCGGGGTCCTCTGAACCACTGGCAGCTCTAAGACTAATAATTGTTGCCGGTATTAAGGTCAAGCCAGCTGTATTTATGGCTAACAGGGTACACATGGCAAAACTGGCTTTTGTAGAATTATTATTTAATCTCTGTAATTCCTGCATGGCTTTAATTCCCAGAGGAGTTGCAGCATTACCTAAACCCAGGATGTTAGCAGTAATATTCATCACAATAGCACCAGAAGCCGGGTCGTTTTCAGGTATATCAGGAAAAATAAGTTTTATGATTGGTCGGAGCAAGCTAGCAATCAGGTCTGTTAACTTTGATTTTTTGGCAATATTCATTATTCCCAACCAGAATGCCATTGGTCCTATTAAAGCAAGAAAGAGGTTTACTGTATCGGTAATTGCCTGAAATATTGCCGGGGAGATTTGCTCCATCCTACCATTAAGGGCAGCTACTAAAAATGAAAAAACTATAAAAAGAAACCATAAAATATTAATCACTATATACTTCCCCCAGTATTTTATTCAAGCAAAATTATCCCCAAATTCTCCTGAAGAAATTTAACCAGTTTAAAATAAATATTTGTTCTATCTCCTGGAGACTATAATTTCTCCTTAATAATTCCTCTTTTAGGTTATCTAATTTGCCCAGGTCTTCCAGACCTTTTGGTGTATTATCTATCCCATCATAATCTGTGCCCAGGACAATATTTTCAATACCAACTAAGTCTCTTATATAATCTATATGCCTGATTACATCAGATATATCTGCTTTTTTATCCTTAACTAAAAAAGCTGGTGCAAAATTAAGGCCAATTAATCCTTTATTTTCAGCTATTGCTTTTAATTGTTCATCATCCAGATTTCTTTTGTTATTACAGACATTAAGGACATTGGAATGGGAGGCCAGAAAAGGTTTTTTGGCTATTTTTACTATATCCCAGAAACCGGCAGGGGCTAGATGTGATACATCAAGGATGATTCCTAATTCCTCCATAGCACTTAGAATCTTCTTGCCCAGAGTAGTAAGTCCACCATTTGTTTCCAGTTCTCCAATACCATCTGCTAATTGGTTTCTTTGATTCCAGGTTAGGGCTATCATCCTGACATCCAGCCGGTATAATATCCTTAAGGCTGATTCTGAAAAAATTCCTTCTCCACCTTCAATAGCCAGCAAGGCGCCTATTTTATCATTTTCCAGAAGACTTTCTATATCTTCTAGATCCTTTATTAGTTGCAGCTCCTGACTTGATTCAATTAGATTATGGAATCTATCAATTAATTCCAGAGTCCTTTCTAAAGCCCAAAAAGGTTTATATTTACTTTCCACATAGACTGCAAAAACTGCTAATTTAATCCCGGCCTTTTTCATTTTAACTAGATCCACGTGAAAGTTATCATTATTGGTGAAAAAATCATAAGATTTATCCTGGTCATAATTCAGTAATGTATCTATATGACCAATAAATTTATTCATTATATTCACCTCTTAAAAAAATAATGGCCTTGCGGCCATTTAAAACTTTTTTAATATTATAAAAATATAATGGTTTATAAATATAAAAATAATAATGGATAAGCCTAGCGAGGTTCAACAATTAATTTGATAGCTGTCCTTTCCTCGCCATCAATCTCGATGTCTGTAAAAGCCGGTATGCAAATTAAGTCAATACCACTGGGTGCTACAAAACCTCTGGCTATTGCTACTGCTTTTATACCCTGGTTTAAGGCCCCAGCCCCAATAGCCTGTAATTCTGCACTTCCCCTTTCTCTTAATACCCCTGCTAATGCACCTGCTACTTTATTGGGACTTGATTTTGCTGATACTTTCAATACTTCCATGTTAGTCAATTACCTCCTTGTGTATAGATAAATTCTATTCTTATATATTATATTAGTCATATGCAAAAAAATTCCTGCATATTTAGTAAAAAAATTCAAAAATTATTTATTATAAATCCTGATTTTATTAATACATTGAGTAGATCCGGTTTCTTCATCAATCTCAATAATAGCCCCTTCCAGCTTATAAAAACCATCATTCTTAATTTTATATCTTTCCGGTATTTGAGTTTTAAACCTTTTGATAACACTTTCTACTTCCATCCCTAAAATGGAATCACAGGCTCCACACATTCCCAGATCTGTAATATAAGCAGTCCCTTTGGGTAAGATCCTATTATCTGAGGTCTGTACATGAGTATGTGTTCCAAGAACAGCACTTACTTTACCATCAACATAATGAGCAAAGGCTAATTTTTCTCCTGTTGCTTCTCCATGAAAATCAATAATAATTATCTCTACATTTTTCTTTATTTCTTCAATATATTGGTCAAATATATCAAAAGGAGAATTATTACCATTCATAAATACTTGACCAATAAAATTTATAAGAGCGATATTATGGGTTTTCCATTTAAGCAGGGTCCAACCCCTGCCAGGTACATCACTATTATAATTTAAAGGCCTGATTATTCTTTTCTCTTCATCAATAATCTCTATTATTGATTTATTATCCCAGGTATGATTACCCAGAGTAAGGGCAGCGATTCCATAGGAAAACAATTCCTCAGCAACTGCTTTACTGATACCGAAGCCTCCAGCTGCATTCTCTCCATTAGCAAGGACCAGATCAATATTGTTTCCTGCAATTACATCAGCCAAAAGATCCCTTATTGCATGCCTTCCTGGTCTTCCTACTATATCACCGAGAAATAAAATTTTCACAAATACCTTCCTTTCATATCCCTACTTACTCTTACTAATCCTTTTAATTACTATAAGTAGAACCTATATTGGTTATTACTTTACAAGTAATTATTTCATAATATATATTACTGTATTCTATTATTATACCTTTTATTTGCCCTTAGTATAAGAAAAAGAGCCTGTATATATTTAAAAAGGGCTCCTTAAAGGAGCCCGGGTATTCAAGTTTATTTTGCATATTCTACAGATCTGGTTTCTCTGATAACTACTACCTTGATCTGTCCAGGATAATCTAAATTATTTTCAATATCCCGGGACAAATCTCTTGCCATTTTGCTGGCAGTAATATCATCAATTTCTTCAGATTCTACAATTACTCTTAACTCTCTTCCAGCCTGTATTGCATAGGCATTCTCTACACCCTTATAGCCAGTCGCAATTTTTTCTAACTCTTCAAGTCTCTTGATATAAGACTCCAGCGTTTCCCTTCTGGCTCCAGGTCTGGCAGCAGAAATTGCATCAGCAGCGGAGACAAGTACTGCTTCAATAGAATTAAACTCAATATCACCATGGTGAGCTTCAATACAGTGGATTACCTTTTCAGATTCACCATATTTACGGGCTAGATCAACACCGATCTTTATATGTGGTCCCTCTACTTCATGATCCACAGCTTTTCCTATATCATGAAGTAAGCCACCTCTTTTGGCCAGAGTTACATCTGCTCCTAATTCAGCAGCCATAATTCCAGCCAAATAGGATACTTCCAGGGAATGTTGCAATACATTTTGCCCATAACTTGTTCTAAATTGTAATCTGCCCAGTAGTTTTACCAACTCATTATGCAGTCCATGTACTCCTGCATCAAAAGTAGCCTGTTCTCCTAATTCTTTGATATGTGCTTCCAATTCATTTCTGGCTTTTTCAACCATCTCCTCAATACGGGCTGGATGGATTCTACCATCGGAAATAAGTTTTTCCAGGGCGATTCTGGCCACTTCCCTTCTAATAGGGTCAAAACCAGATATAACCACTGCCTCTGGAGTATCATCGATGATCAAATCAATACCGGTCAAATTCTCCAGTGTTCTAATATTCCTTCCTTCCCGTCCAATAATTCTACCTTTCATTTCATCATTTGGTAATGATACAACAGAGATAGTTGTTTCAGCAACATGATCAGCAGCACATTTTTGAATTGCCAGTGAAATAATTTCCCGGCCTTTTTTCTCTGCCTCTTCTTTTAGCTTAATTTCTTTTTCTTTGATCAGTTTTGCAAATTCATATTCCAGTTCTTCTTCAACCTTTTTAAAGAGGAACTCTTTGGCTTCATTTTCAGTAAATTTAGAAATCTGCTCTAAAGTTTTAATTTCCTTTTCCTTTAATGCAATTATTTCTTTTTCAAGGTTATTTAGATAATTTTCTTTATCCCTTATACTCTGTTCTTTTCTCTCAATAGTCTCTGTTCTTCTATCCAGAGATTCTTCTTTATGCATTAAGCGATTTTCCAGCCTTTGTAACTCATTACGCCTTCTTTGATTTTCTTTATCTACTTCTTCTTTTATTTTATGAGCTGTTTCTTTAGCTTCCAGAATTATTTCCCTCTGTTTAGACTCGGCATCACGGCTGGCATCTTCTAGTATCTTTTTTGCTTCTTCTTCTGCAGTTTGTATTTTGGCTTCAGCTATATATTTCCTAATAAGATAACCTATAAGGATACTTATAGGGATAGAAATCAATACATACAAAACACCTCCACTAATCCCATTCACCCCCTATCTTTAACTGTAAAATATATATACAACTTATCTTGAAATCGGGAAAACGCCTGATATTATTTTATCTCTTTTCCTTTAAACTGTCAAGAAAACTAGGTTACAAAAGAAAAAGAAGTGCTAATAATATTACAGATTATTAACACCTCTCTTTTCTTCAAGGGAATTTACTATTTTATTTATTAGACTTAAGGGAAAACCCTTATTATAAAGATATCTTTTTAATTTATTTATATCTTTTTCCCGGCTATTTAACCATTTTAAAGCCAGGGAAAGACCTAATTCCAGTTCTATTTCAGGAGCTAATAAATCATTCAAAACTTTTTCTATAATGTCATCCCCTATACCCTTACTCTTAAGTTCCTTGATCAATAGATTTCTACCCCGGGGTTTGTGTTTTAAACGATCCTTGATCCATTTATAAGCAAAATCCTCATCATTCAAATAACCCGCAGCCAGGAGGTAGTTTATTGCTTCATCTATTTTTTCCTGCCGATAGCCCTTCTGTAATAATCTTTGCTTAAGTTCGTAAGAACTGCGTAATCGATAGGATAATAGGGTAAATATTTCTTCTTTAATTTCCTGTAATTCCTCATCCACTATGCTTCTTCACCAATTTCATTTTCTTCTTCTATTAATCCCAAGCCTTCTCGGATCTTTAGCTCTATTTCTTCCATCAGATCAGAATTTTCTTCCAGGAACTTCTTGGCATTTTCCCTGCCTTGTCCAAGTCTTTCATCTCCATAGGAATACCAGGAACCAGCTTTATCAACAATCCCCATTTCTACGCCCATATCCAGAACACAACCAGAAGCAGAAATACCTGTTCCATACATAATATCAAAGGTAGCCTGTTTAAAGGGAGGGGCGACTTTGTTTTTTACAACCTTTACTGTTGTATGGGCACCTACTGACTCATCACCATCTTTTATCGTCTGGGTCCGCCTGATTTCCAACCTTACTGAAGAATAAAACTTCAGAGCCCGTCCACCAGGTGTAGTTTCAGGGTTGCCAAAGATAATACCAACCTTTTCTCTGATTTGATTAATAAAGATACAGGTTGTCTTAGTTTTGCTGATAGCACCAGACAATTTTCTCATTGCCTGTGACATTAAACGGGCCTGTAATCCTACATGTGTATCACCCATCTCTCCATCAATCTCTGCCTTGGGAACCAAGGCTGCCACAGAATCAATTACGATTACATCAATGGCATTACTTCTAACCAGGGCTTCAGCTATTTCCAGAGCTTCTTCACCATTATTTGGCTGGGAAATCAGCAGGCTGTCAATATCCACTCCCAGATTTTCAGAATAACGGGGATCAAGGGCATGTTCAGCATCTATAAAGGCAGCAACTCCTCCCCTTTTCTGGGCCTCGGCTATTATATGTAAGGCCAGGGTTGTTTTACCTGAAGACTCCGGACCATATATCTCAATAATACGACCCCGAGGCACACCCCCTACCCCTAAGGCAATATCCAGTGTTAATGCTCCTGTAGGTATTGTCTCAATGTTTAAAGAAGTAGTTTCTCCCAACTTCATTATAGAGCCCTGGCCAAACTGTTTTTCAATTCTCTTTATAGCCATTTCCAGGGCCTGTTCTTTTTCACTTCTGGACAATGAAATTCACCTCTCCCAATTATTATCTAAATTCATTATAGAACATTCGTTCACAAAATGCAAGCATCTAATCACTAGATTCCATTAAATTAATGAAATAAAGCTCTTCATATATTGGTCCATTCCTCTGCAAAACACTTTTCATTAAAGAGATTTTTTCTATTTTCAATTCAAAAGGGGAAAAATCTAGCTCCTGGTATTCCTTTAACAGGCCAGATATTTTTCTTTTATCAGCCCTCTCTTTTACCCTCCCTATAGTTAAATGTGGGGTAAATGGACCGGGTTTTTCAGAAAATTGGGCTCCTATATCCCTATATAACTTAGTCAATGTACGAGTAGTATCATCAAGGCCTATAAATATAACCCTGGGATTTTCTAAGGAAGGAAAAGCAGCAATCCGGGAAAATCTGATGGATTGCTGCCTGTTATTTCTTGCTACATAGGTAATTTTTTCCTTGATCTTTTCTACTCTCTCTTCCTCTATTTCCCCTAAAAATTTCAAAGTAATATGCCAGTTTTCTTCTTTCACCCATCTTATATCATTAAGAGTTTCTTTTTTAAAATTACTAAGCCTATTACTTA
>LFRS01000102.1:139467-142168 GCA_001512435.1 Halothermothrix sp. DTU029
TATGTGTAGGGTTTTCCGCAACTCCTCTATGGCGGCTTCCCTCATACCCATCTGAACATAGGCCAGGGCTAAACGGAAATGAGCATCTGCATATTCCGGATTATATTCCAGAGCCTTCAGGTATTGAGCCATTGCTTTATAGGTTTCTTCATTTTTTAGATAGAGATCACCAAGGGCTAAATAGGCCCTTACATAACTCCTGTTATAGCTTATAGCCTGTTCATAATAGTTTATAGCCAGGTCATAATTATTTTCTGCCTTATTATATATCTCTGCCAGGTAATAATAAGCCTGATATATATTAGGATTTTCCCTGATAACCTGACGAAATTCTTCAATAGCCTGGCCATAATCCTGGTTATGATAATAGGCCAGGGCCAGATTAGTTCTCATGGCGACCATGGAAGGATTCAATTTCAAACCCTGATTCAGTATATCTATAGCCAATCCATACTCTTCTTTCTCCAGATAAATATCACCTAAATTTAAATAAAGTGAGACATTATTTGGATTTTCCTCCAGGGCTTTTGTATATAGTTCCAGGGCTGCATCCAGTTTGCCAGCCTCCTTATAAATTATAGCCAGGTTGATATAATCAGAAACAACATGCCCCTTTTGGATGGCAATTTCATATTCCCGGGCAGCCAGATCCTGATTACCCAGTCCCTGATAAGCCATGGCCAGATCACTATGTAAGCCAGCTGAAGCAATACCTAGGCTTTTAGCTTTTTCTAATTCTTTTTTAGCCTCATTATAAAAAGGACTATCATAGGTCTGGTATTTGTTCAGATATAATTCCCCTAATTTCCAGTGGAGGATACCAAAAGAATAGCCTTTTTCAGCCAACAGATTGATATTTTCTTTAGCTCTCACTATATCTGCTAATTCCAAATAAGATAAAGTTTGATAATATAAAGCATCTATATTATTTTCATCATCTTTTAAGAGATCCTGGAATTTTTCTATAGCAACATTATACATTTTATTGTAGTAGGCATTTATACCCTCAATAAGCAAGTCCCCTTCTGCATTAACCAGTGAAGATAAAAATACTACAAGAATGAGAAAAACAGCTAAACTAAATAAATGTCTTTTTCTCATAAACCTCTACCCCCTTATATTTTTTTCTCTTTTTAAGTAATTAACTGAATTGAAATGTAATATATATAGTATTCTCTTAAATCTATGAAAATTCCTCTTTTGATAAAATGTATTTATATGTAAAATATAAAGCATATTCAGTACTCAGCCATTTATTATTTTCCCTATTACCCTTTAACTTAAGTTCATAAACCTTCAGGTCTTCTTTATAAGCCAGACCAATATAAACCAGGCCAACAGGCTTCCTGGCACTTCCTCCATCTGGGCCGGCAATACCTGTGATAGCAATACCCAGATCTGTTTGAAAAAGCTCTCTAATGTTTTTAGCCATTTCCCTGGCTGTTTCTTCACTTACTGCCCCATACTTCCTGATAGTATCTTTTGCAACCTGGAGTTGTTTAATCTTTGCTTCATTACTATAAACAATCATCCCACCCATAAAATAGGCAGAACTACCGGGAACATCTGTAATCCTACTGCCTAATAGTCCACCTGTACAGGATTCTGCCACAGAAATACTTAGATTTTTTTTCTTGAGTTCCTCGCCCAGGACTAGCTCTAAATTTTCTATAATAGTGTCTTTCATAGCATCTTTCATTTTTTCACTCATCTCTATATTTTGTTTTCATTATTATTATAACATATTTTTACAGCGAATTTTTATATATTCCTTTACTAAACAATAAATTTTTTTATAAAAAAAGAACCTGTTAAAAATTTAACAGGCTCTACAGGCTGCCTTTTCCTTAACAATAAGTTCCCGTAACTCTTTACCAGAAAAACTTTCCTGAATAAGCAATTCTTCGGTAATCTTTTTTATCAAGTCTTGATGTTTAATTATTATCTTTTTTACCTCTTCCTCTATCTGCCTTAGAATTTTTGTAATTTCCTGATGCAAGATATTATCTGGAATACTATCCTTATCTACCACTCCCAGGCTACTCATCCCTGCTTCAATTATAATTTTAACCAGCTGTATAGCCTGTTTAAAATCATTGCTGGCCCCGGTGCTTTTACTTCCCAGGAGAATTTCTTCAGCAATTGAACCGGCTATAGCAATACTAATTTGATTTTCCAGGTATCCTTTTGTCTGCAAATAAAGATCATCAGCAGGATTTTGCCGTACATAACCCAGGGCTTTACCCCGGGGGCTGATAGTAATAGTGGAAACAGAACCAGGGTTCATAATCTCAGCAATTAAAGCATGGCCTGTCTCATGAACTGCTACCCTTTCCAAATCTTCTTTTACAGGCTTTCTATCTAATTTTTCACCCATCATTACCTTGTCAATAGCCTCCATAAAATGTTTGCTAGTTATTAGGGGACTATTTTCCCTTAAAGCAAAGATAGCTGCCTCATTAGTCAGGTTTTCCAGATGGGCACCAGAAAAGCCATAAGTCTCTCCAGCTATCTCTGCAAGATCCACATCGTCTCCTAAAGGTTTATTGGCAGCATGAATCTTCAGGATGCTTAATCTTCCTTCTTTATCAGGAAGATCAACATTTACAATCCGGTCAAAACGACCTGGCCTTAATAAGGCTGGATCCAGGACATCTATTCTGTTAGTTGCCGCCATCAACAGAATCTGTATCTCATCATC
>LFRS01000102.1:142180-147368 GCA_001512435.1 Halothermothrix sp. DTU029
CTTACCTGGCCTCTGGTACCTCCAAGAACATCTATCTCATCTATAAAGATTATTACACTCTTTTTATTATTTTTCCTGGCCAGATTCCGTCCATTTTTAAATAAATTTCTAACTCTTTTTGCCCCTAAACCTGCATACATCTCAATAAATTCACTTCCTGAAGCTGCCAGAAAGATAGAATCAGTATAATGAGCAGCAGCCTTGGCCAGTAGGGTTTTACCGGTACCAGGAGGTCCACTTAATAGAATCCCCTTAATTGCTCTGATTCCCATTTTCTTTACACCAGGTAGATCTTTTAAAAATTCAAGGGCTTCAATTAGCTCTTTTTTGGCTGTATCCTGGCCCCCAATGTCTTTAAAATCAATGACAGGTATTGTCTTTTCATCCTTATTCGAAGTTAAACCAGCTATTCCCCCAGCACCCTCCTGGGAAAGGATCTGCCAGATAAAAAAACCCAAAACTCCGAGAAAAAGAAAAGGTAATATATTATATCCCTGGCTAATAAAAATAATTATTAGTCCCAGTAGAGTTCCTAAACCTAATTCCCTAATCATGGCTAACCTCCTTTCTTTTTTTTGCTATTACATATATTTTGCTTTTCTTATTTTACATTATTGTCATGATAGGATATTCTGCTATAAAAAGAATTATTATTTTTATCTAATTGAAGATATACAGCCTCATTATCCACCCAGACCTGGTAATTATCCAGTTCCAGGCTTAAAGCTATATCATCAATGTTTTTTTTCATTTCTAAAAACCTTCCTGTATTAATACCCTCATAAATAGCATAATGCATTTGAAGGTAGCTGGCAGACAATTCCTTTATACTATTGTTAGTAATTATGATCTTACCCCTTTTATTCCCCAGGATCTTCTCCATAATTCCATCAACATTTTGATATAAATTATAAAAATCTATACCAGGCTCTAATTCTAGCCTTATATCAGTACTTTTAGCATTTTCAATAATCTCCAGCCCCCTAATCCCTTCCAGGGCAGCAAGTTGGTCTCGCAAAGGTTTATCAATCCTATAAAGAGCCAGTAAATATTGAGCAGCAAAAAAAAGGCCAACTATAAGCAGGGTAACAAAGATAACTATATATATTTTTAAGCCCTTTATTTCCACCATTAACACTCCTTTCTCTTAAGCTACCAGTAAATTATATCATGTTATAATATATGTTTCCAGTGTATAACATTTGTAATCTCTGGAAGAAAAAAAAAGAGGATAATATTAATTATCATCCTCCCTGAATAGGTCCAGGCCTGCTTTTTTGAAATAATCTATTCCTGAGATTATAGTTACCAGTACAGCAAGCCAGAGGAGTAAATCTTTTAAATGAAAAGGTAAAAGAAGAATCTCCGGATCCAGGATCACTGCTATGATTGCATAGATTTGCAGATTTGTCTTCCATTTTCCCCAATTACTTGCTGCTATAACCCGGCCTTCACTGGCTGCTACTACCCTTAAGCCAGTTACTGCAAATTCACGTCCAATAATTATTATAGCAACCCAGACTGAAATTTTATTCAATGCTACAAAAGTAATAAGAGCAGAAGAGACCAATAATTTATCTGCCAGGGGGTCGATTATTTTGCCAAATTTAGTAATAACTTTCTGTTTTCTTGCTATATAGCCGTCTAGCCCATCTGTAATGGCAGCAATAATAAAAATCAATAAAGCGATAAGTCTATAAAGAAAAGTATTATCAGGGTTTTCCAGCAAAAGAAAATAGATGAAAACTGGTACCAGTAATATCCTTAGCAGGGTTATTTTATTAGGCAAATTCAATTTTTGTTTATTCATTTATTAGCTCCCCTATTAAATCATATTCATAGGCCTCTTTAATCCTACATTTTACAATATCGCCTTTTTTAAGATTATGACCATCCATTATATAGACTAAATTATCAACTTCTGGAGCATCATATTTCGTACGGCCAAGAGCGTATTCTTTATCTATTTCATCAACTATAACCTCTAAGTTACTATTTACATATTTTTGATTATTATTAGCAGCAATCTTCTGTTGTTTTTCCATTATCCTTTGAAATCTTTCTTCCTTTATTTCTGCAGGAATTTGAAAATCAAATTTTGCAGCTGCTGTATCTTCTTCTCTAGAATATTTAAAAACACCCAGTCTATCAAATTTTACTTCCTGTATAAAATCCAGTAAATCCTCAAAATCTTCTTCTTCTTCACCTGGGAAACCTACTATCAATGAGGTCCTGATTACAACATCAGGAATAGCAGTTCTTATTTCTTTAATTAAATTAAGCAGGTCTTTTCTGCTCCCACGGCGGTTCATCAGTTTTCTAATCCTATTGGAAGAATGTTGGATAGGCAGGTCCAAATAAGGACAGATTCTTTTATCCTCTTTCATTAAATCCAGAAGCTCAAGAGGAAAGGATTCTGGATAACTATATAAAAGCCGTAGCCATTGAAAATCTTTATTTTCCAGTATTTTTCTGATTAATTCAGGCAAATTTTTTCTTCCATAGATATCCTGGCCATAGGAGGTTATATCCTGAGCAATAAGAATAATTTCCTTTACTCCCACTCCTGTTAGCCAGTCAACCTCTTTTTTGATATCATCAATTGTCCTACTGTAATAGGGTCCTCTTATTTTAGGAATACTACAATAGCTACAATGGTTATTACAACCTTCCCCTATCTTAACATAAGCAAAATGAGAGTCAGTTAGAAGCCTGGGTTCACTTGCTTTATAAGGATAGGCTGGGCCGCCTATTTCTTTTAACCTTTTCCCGGCCAAAACCCCATTGATAACATCATTTATCTTCCCAAAGGTCCCTGTCCCCAATATTGCATCTACCTCTGGCATTTCCTCCAAAATAAGGCCTTGATAGCGTTGGGTCAAGCAGCCTGTTGCTATTAATCCTTTCAGGCTTCCCTTATATTTTAAGGCTGCCAGTTCCAGTATTGTTTGAATTAATTCTTCTTTAGTATCCTGAATAAAGCCACAGGTATTTACTATAATTATATCTGCCTGGTAAGGGTCTTTAACAAGCTGAAACCCCTTATTACTAGATACCTGGCCGAGGATTAATTCACTATCAACCTGGTTTTTGGAACATCCCAATGAAACTAGAGCAACCTTTATCATAAAATAACAATACTCCTTTTTCATCTCATAAAATATTTAGCTTATAAAAATAAATGCTGAGGACTTACCCCAGCATTAAAATATGGTCGGGCTATCGAGATTTGAACTCGAGACCTCTACACCCCCAGTGTAGCGCGCTACCAAGCTGCGCCATAGCCCGTTAAGCATCTATATTATATACCAGCACATTCTTTATTGTCAAGTCTAATAACTAAAAACTTTTCACTTCTATTAGCGTATAAAATCCTTTTCCTTTAAATAATCAATAGTTTTTTCTACATCATCTGTGACCAGGAAAACCTCCTGGACTGATGAACTATTTTTGGCCAGTAACTTAATACCACTCCCGGTATCATATTTTAACTGCAGATAGGGAGGAATACCACTGCCTTTTCTCCTGTTAATCCTCCCTGGTATAATACTTTTAACAGAAGGTATTTCTGCAATTTCCTCCAGTAATGGTAGTAAGTCTTCGATTATGGTATGTTCCTGTTTTATCTTATTATCCCTATATTTATTAGCCATGCAAATCACTTCCATTCAAAAATACTATTAAGATTATAAGTTCAAAAATATAGCAAGGAAAGGGCCCATAAAACAAGGACCCTTTTTATATTATATAATTTTTTATTATATAAGCTTAATCAGGTGGTAATTTTTCTTGCCTCTTCTTATTAATAGTTTATTGTCAGCATCAAAATGTTCCAGGCTTATATCCAGATCAATATCATTGATGACCTCATTGTTAATATAAATACCACCCTGTTGTATTAAACGCCGGGCTTCACTATTTGAAGAAACCAGGCCCACATCTTTCAGCAGGCGTACTATATAATAACCTTCAGCAAATTTTTCTTTTTCTATTTCAGAAGAAGGGATAGAGCCTGCCAGGGAACCTTTATCACTAAATAATGCTCTGGCAGCTTTTTCAGCTTTTTTTGCCTCCTCTTCACCATGGATCAGTTTTGTAACTTCAAAGGCCAGGACTTCTTTGGCCTTATTAATTTCTTCATCCTGTAAACTACCCAATCTTCTAACTTCTTCCATGGGCAAATCAGTCAATAAAGCCAGGCATTTTTCTACATCACCATCATCAATATTTCTCCAATATTGATAAAAATCATATGGTGTTGTCTTTTCAGGATCCAGGAATAAAGCACCTTTTTCAGTTTTACCCATCTTTTTGCCTTCACTGGTTGTCAGGAGATTAAAGGTCAATACATTTACAGTAGCCCTTTCCTTTTTCCTGATTAAATCAATTCCTCCTAACATATTTGACCACTGGTCATCCCCACCAACCTGAAGAACACAATCATAATTCCTATATAACTGTAAGAAATCATAGGATTGTAAAACCAGATAATTAAATTCCAATAAAGTGAGGCCTTTTTCCATCCTTGATTTATAACACTCAGCAGACAACATCCTGTTAACAGAAAAATGAACAGCTATATCTCTCAGAAAAGGTAGATATTCTAACTCCCTTAACCAATCAGCATTATTTACCATGATTGCTTTGCCATCGGAAAAATCCAGAAATTTAGCAATCTGCTCTTTTATAGCTGCCGCATTTCTTTCCAACTCTTCAAAGCTAAGCATTTTCCTCATTTCATCTTTTCCTGAAGGGTCACCTATTGAGGCTGTTCCTCCCCCGATTAAAGTAATGACACGATGACCTGCTTTTTGCAGATGGCGGAGAGCCATTAAGGTAATAAAATGGCCAATGTGTAAACTGTCTGCTGTAGGATCATAACCACAGTAGAGGGTTATTTTTTTATTATTCAGGATCTCTCTAACTTCATCCTCATTGCTGGACTGGGCTATAAATCCCCTTTCTTTCAAGTAATCAAAAACATTTTCCATAAAAACACCTCCTAAATTAAAAAACTGATAAAAAATGTATAAATGCAAAAAAGACCTACAGCCCAATAAGGACGAGCAGGTCTCGTGGTACCACCTTATCTTTACACCATATCATTTAAAATATGATGCCTCTAATCAATATATCGGTTGAATCCGCAATGCTCTCACATTGAAACTCCAGACTGTAATTCGCCCCA
>LFRS01000088.1 GCA_001512435.1 Halothermothrix sp. DTU029
TCCATGAAAGTTATATTAATACCGCGCCTGTTCAGTCAGGCCTTTAATATCCCCATCTATGCGATTCTAATCAAAGCCCTCTTGCATTTTGATCTGCTAAGACTAGAGGCCAGTAAAATAAATTAAAAAAACAGGAGTATCTCAAGAGAGATACTCCTGTTTTTGTTTAGGGCCTGGAGCTTAAAGCTGGTTAGGCCGTTTGCCGATTTCGGCGAAGATCATCTGGCTGTAGCCATTCCTTATAATCTCAATCCTTATTTTATCCCCAATCTTTTTGGTTTCAATAATTTTCTTTACATCATCAACTTCCTTGATTTCCTGGCCGTCGATCTTGGTAATAATGTCATTGGCCCTTAAACCTGCTTTATCTGCCGGACTATCTTTAATCACCCTGCCGATCATTACCCCATTTAATTCACTCAGGTTAAAGTAGGCCTTGTATTCTTCCTTTAGTTTACTGCTCATTGCGCTATAATAGATGCCTAACCAGGGTTGGACAATTTCCCCTTCTTCTTCCAGGGTTTTAACTATACCCTTTACTTCATTGATAGGGATGGCAAAACCTATTCCCTGACCCTGTAAGCTTACAGCAGTATTGATACCAATAACCTCTCCATCAATATTCAGTAAGGGCCCACCACTATTACCGGGATTGATGGCAGCATCTGTTTGAATGAGATTGGAGTAAGACCTGGCCCGTTCATTGCTGCCTGTAGCAGGGATAGTAATTGGCCTGCCCAGGGCACTGATTACACCTACTGTTACAGTATGCTCAAAGCCAAAGGGATTACCAATGGCTATAGCCCAATCTCCAGGCCTGATATTATCCGAGTCCCCCATCTTGATAGGATGGAATTTCTGGTCAGAATTTATCTTCAGGATGGCCAGGTCTGCATCATAATCAGACCAGACAACTTCAGCCGATAGTGGTTCTTCCTGGCCTAATAGGGTTACTTCTATTTTGGTAGCATTGTGAATAACATGTTCATTTGTTATCAGATAACCATCTTCTGTGACAATAAAGCCAGACCCATAACCTTCCTGAGTTCTGGGCTGTTGATTGGGTATGGTGAA
>LFRS01000177.1:0-3132 GCA_001512435.1 Halothermothrix sp. DTU029
ACAAAAATTATGGCTGCCTCAATACCTGTTTTCCCGCCCAGTTGGAATTCCCTTACCACTACATCATCACTGAAGCCGATGATGTCTTCTATAAGTTTAAGGTTTTCTTTAAGCTTTTGCCCCAGCTTTTCCTTTTTTGCTTTTTCCCCCGGATTGTCTGTCCGGTTGCTGAGAATCTCATTTATTCTTTCCCTGATTGTTTTTTTCTTCATCCGATCACCCTTTAATATAATCCCTTATTATTATTGCCCTGGATATTTCCCTTTTATCCTTAAATTAAAGGATTTGTCTAACTTTAAGTTGAGCACTGCTTTAAAGAGCATTTCCTGTTTTTGTACAAAATATTAAGGGAGAAGGACGGAAATAATAAAAAGGAAAACATAACATTAGAGAATGAAAGGATAAAGAACTGGATGGGGAGATGAAGGCTGGATGAAAATTTTACACAGGAAATATGCTTTTCTCATTTTAATCCTGTTTACTCTACTTTTTACCGGTTGTGCAAGGGAGGAAAAGGTCAGTAAGTTACCATCCCGGATAACCATCGGGGTCAGCTTTGCCAGTTTGAATAGTACTACTGGCAGATTTATAAGGGAAGCCATGGAGGACCTGAAGGAAAGGGATAATGTAGAACTCATCCTGCTGGATGCTGACGAGAATGAAGAAAGAGAGAAGGAAAACCTGGAGAGATTATTGCAAGAAAAGGTAGATGCTATTATCATCCAGCCAGTCAAATCAAAAAATGAGGAACTTAAAGAGATACTGAAAGAGATTGAAAAAAAGAATATTCCCCTGGTCGCCATGGATAGAATCATTGAAGATACAAAACTGGATGCCTACTTAACAAGTAATAGTTTCCGGGTCGGTGTAGAACAGGCTAAATACCTGGCACAACAGATGGAGGAACAGGGAAAAGTACTTATTTTAAAGGGAGACAAGGATGATAATGTGGCCATTGAAATCAGTGCCGGTAACCTGGAAATCTTGCGAAAAAACCAGAAAATAGATATAGTCAGTGAAGAATGGCATCAGGAATGGTCCGCAGATCTGGCAGAGAAAACTGTAAGAAAAACACTGGAAAAACACCCGGATTTAAAGGGTATTCTGGCCAATAACAGTGACATGGCCATGGCAGCCGTAAAGGTTTTAAAGGAGAAAAACCTGACCGGACAGGTTATAACTGTAGGGGCAGATGCCACCAGGGAGGCCTGTCTGGCCATTGCCAGGGAGGAACATGATGCTGATGTGGATAAAATGCCCTATGTATTGGGGATGGTTAGCTTCAAAGTAGCCTGCTATCTGGCCCGGCAAGAACCCTGGGAATATGATACGGTAGTCAAAAATGGGGAACATGAGGTTCGGGTTAAAGTAACTCCCATCATGTTAATAGATAAATATAACCTGATTGCAATGCGGGACCGCTGGCCGGAATTGAATAAATATATTAAGACTGTCAAGTAAAATTACCTGAAATATAATATTTTTAAATAAAAAATATCACAATTATTTTCTTCCAGGCTAATCCTGAGCCTTTCCGGAAAAATAATTGTGATATCTGGATAGCTATATTCTTTTTCTATATATTATCTCATCTTTAATCAATATCTGTGAAATCTTCTAAATCATTATCCTCCGGTTNNCGCTGTCTTGTAAATCAATATCTTCTATATCAATATCTTCTAACTCAATATTTTCTCCTTCATCCTCATCTTCAGGGGCAATTCCAGCCAGGGCAACTACCCGGTCCCCTTCCTCCAGGGTCATCACCTTAACCCCCTGGGTATTTCTACTGATACAGGAAATCTGGTTAACTTCTGTCCTGATCAAAATACCCTCACTACTGATAATAATTAATTCATCTTCCTCATTAACCACTTTTATTCCTGCAATATTGCCATTTCTCTCAGTTATTTTGGCAGCTATTAAACCTTTGCCGCCTCTCCGCTGGGACCGGTATTCTTCTAAGGGAGTCCTCTTACCATAACCCTTCTCGGTAATAATCAGCAGGTCTTCTCCTTCACCACTGACCCCCAGGCCAATTACATAATCATCTGGATCCAGGTTGATTCCGATTACTCCAATAGAAGCCCGGCTGGTTTTTCTGACATCCTTTTCTGAAAATTTAATTGCTTTACCCTTGTGGGTAACTATGATTATATCCTGTTTACCGTCAGTATGTTTAACATCTATTAGCTGGTCATCTTCCCTTAAAGTTATACCTATCAAACCAGAGTAGGTTGAATCATATTCAATTAAAGGAGTTTTCTTGATTAAACCATTCCTGGTAACCATAATCAAATAACGTTCATCATCAAATTCCTTAATGGGTATAACTGTATTTACTACTTCACCTTCAGCCAGTTCCAGGAGATTTACTACGGCTGTACCCCGGGCCTGGCGGCTACCTTCCGGTATTTCAAAAACCTTTAATCTATAAACCCTGCCATAGTTGGTAAAGAAAAGGAAGTGATGGTGGGTTGATGTAATGAAAATATCCTTAACAAAATCCCCTTCCCTGGTATTTAAACCAATTATCCCCTTACCTCCCCTCCTCTGGCTGCGGTAAGTATCAAGGGGCATTCTTTTAATATAGCCCTCATGGGTTAGGGTTATCACCATCTGCTCATCAGCAATAAGGTCTTCAATATCCAGGTCTACTGACTCCTCCCTGATCTCTGTCCGGCGCTCATCCTGGTATTTTCCTTTAATCTCCAACAACTCTTCCTTGATAATACCCAGGAGCTTATTCTCATCTTCCAGAATTGATGTGAGATAGGCAATGGTCTTCAGGAGTTCCTGGTACTCTTCCTCAACCTTGTCCCTTTCCAGGCCAGTCAGGCGCTGTAATCTCATCTGTAAGATGGCCTCTGCCTGTTTCTCGCTGAAACTATAAATGGTCATCAATTTTTCTTTAGCAGTTGGTGTATCAGGGGCATTTTTAATCAGGTCTACAATCTCATCTATATTAGCCAGGGCTATCCGGTAACCTTCCAGGATATGGGCCCTGGCCTTAGCCTTATTCAGGTCAAATTCTGTTCTCCGGGTCAAGACAACTTTCTGGTGGCCAATATAATGAGCCATAATTTCCTTCAGATTGAGGATCCTGGGCATACCATCCACCAGGGCCAGCAT
>LFRS01000177.1:3183-3380 GCA_001512435.1 Halothermothrix sp. DTU029
TCATCCCGGAGATCACTGATACCGGTTATCTTCTCTTCCCTGACCAGGTCAGCAATCTTTTCAATCAAACGGGCCTTATTGACCTGATATGGTATTTCATCAACAATAATCCTGGCCCTGCCGCTATCAGTTTCTTCTATCCTGGTCCTGGCCCGGACAGTTAATTTGCTCCGGCCAGTCTTATAGGCCTGGTAAAT
>LFRS01000177.1:3537-6754 GCA_001512435.1 Halothermothrix sp. DTU029
TCTACTGTCTCTTTCTCTATATCCCTTAAAAGTTCCAGGGCAATCCTGGACATCCTGGCTTCTGTATACCTCATGGCTGCAGCTGAATCACCATCAATGGAACCAAAGTTACCATGGCCATCTACCAGGGGATAACGGTGGGAAAAATCCTGGGCCATCCTGACCATGGAATCATAAACAGCAGTATCCCCATGGGGATGATATTTTCCCAGTACTTCCCCTACAATACGGGCTGATTTCTTATGGGAGCTATTTGGGGTCATGCCCAACTCATACATGGAATAAAGGATCCGGCGATGGACAGGTTTTAAGCCATCCCGGACATCAGGTAAGGCACGACTGACAATAACACTCATGGCATAATCCAGATATGCCCCCTGCATCTCCGAATTTATATCTACTTTTTTGATTCTTTCTCTACCTAGCTCATCCACCACTTAGACACCTACCTTTTCCTCTAATCTTATACATCCAGATTCCTTACTTCATGGCCATGTTTCAAGATAAATTCCCTCCGGGGCATAACCTTGTCCCCCATCAAAATGGTAAAGGTCTCATCTGCAGCAATAGCATCCTCTACCTGTACCTGTAAAATAGTTCTCTGTTCTGGATTCATGGTTGTATCCCACAATTGTTCTGGATTCATTTCTCCCAGACCCTTATATCTCTGTAAGCTGATTCCATCCCTGCCGATTTCACTTAACAGGTCTTCCAGGGCTCGGTCATCATAAACATATTCCTCCCTCTTCCCCTTCTTCACCTTGTAAAGAGGGGGCTGGGCAATATAAACAAAACCCTTTTCAATCAGTTTAGGCATATATCTATAAAAGAAGGTCAGCAAAAGTGTCCGGATATGGGCCCCATCCACGTCCGCGTCTGTCATGATAATAATTTTCCCATAACGGACCTTTTCCAGATCAAAATCTTCCCCGATGCCTGTCCCGATAGCAGTTATTAAAGCCCTTATTTCATCATTGGACAAAACCTTATTGATCCGGGCTTTCTCCACATTCAGGATCTTACCCTTTAAGGGTAAAATAGCCTGAAAGTTCCGGTCCCTGCCCTGTTTGGCAGAACCACCGGCAGAGTCCCCTTCCACTATATATAATTCGGTGACTTCGGTATCCCGGGAAGAACAATCTGCCAGTTTACCCGGTAAGGCTGTATTAACAAGGGCATTCTTTCTCCTTACCAATTCCCGGGCCTTTTTGGCTGCATTCCTGGCCCTGGATGCATTAAGGGCCTTTTCAACTATAATTTTCCCTACCCGGGGGTTTTCCTCCAGGAAATTAGTTAACCACTTACTTAAGGCTGAATCCACAAAACCTCTCATTTCACTATTACCCAGCTTGGTTTTGGTCTGTCCCTCAAACTGGGGTTCATATAATTTTACGCTGATAATAGCAGTTATACCTTCCCGGACATCTTCCCCGGTAAAGTTTTCTTCATCTTCTTTCAACAAGCCCTTATTCCGGGCATAATCATTGATGGTCCTGGTTAAGGCACTTTTAAAACCACTTAAATGGGTACCACCCTCATGGGTATTTATATTATTGGCAAAACTGAGGATATTCTCCTGATAGCCATCATTATACTGGATAGCAATCTCAACTTCCCCCTCTTCACCCTTTTCATTTATATAGAGGGGTTCCGGGAATAGGGGATTTTTATTCCTATTTATAAACTGGACAAAGGATACAATACCTCCTTCATAGCAGTATTCATCCCTCTTCAGTTGTCCCTCTGCCTCTTCCCTTCTATCTTCAAGGATAATCTTTACTCCCCTGTTGAGGAAGGCCAGTTCCCGAAATCTCTTGGCCAGGGTCTCAAAATTATAATTTACCTCATCAAAGATCTCTGCATCAGCCTTAAAGGTAATCTTTGTTCCGGTACTTCCATCAGTTTTACCTACAATCTCCAGCTCTGTTTCCGGTCTTCCCCTTCTAAAGCTCTGCCTGTAAAGATTACCGTCTCCCCATTTTATTTCTACTTCCAGCCATTCTGATAAGGCATTTACAACAGAGATACCTACACCATGCAAACCTCCGGAAACCTTATAGGCATCACTGCTGAATTTACCCCCGGCATGGAGGACAGTTAAAACTACCTCAACGGTAGGCCTTTTCATTTTTGGATGCATTTCTACAGGAATACCCCGGCCATTATCAATAACAGTAATGGAATTACCAGGATTAATACTGACCACTATCTCATCACAATAGCCAGCCATGGCCTCATCAATACTATTGTCTATTACTTCATGGACCAGATGATGCAAACCTTCAATACCGGTTGTACCAATATACATACCTGGCCTTTTCCTTACTGCCTCAAGGCCCTCCAGTACCTGTATATTCTCTGCACCATAATTACCGTTCTTATTATTCCCCATACTCTAATCCCCCATCTTCACCTGGTAATTCCTTCATCCTTTTCTCCAGAGTATTTGATGAAATCATTGACAGATAGATTGTCTCAGCTGTTAAAACAAAGGTCCTGGCCTTACCCTCTGAACAATCTATAATAAAACCCTCTTCTTTTGCTGTTTCCAAAAATTCCTTGCTTATCCCTGAATAGGTTGTACTCTTTAAATCACCAATCAGGACAACTTCCTTTTTGGGTATCAGATAATTGGCACCAAGATGTAAGAACACTTCTCTTCACTCCTTATTCTATCAAGCCTTCTTTAACCTTAAATAACTTATAAGCAGAGTGCTTTAATTTCCCCAGTATATTCAAATCTGTTGCTGTAATAAAGGTCTGAATCTTACCGGCAATCAGTTCCAGCAAGATATCCTTCCTCTTCTGATCCAGTTCAGAAAAAACATCATCCAGTAAAAGGACTGGATATTCCCCACTCTCTGATTTCATGAATTCCAACTCTGCCAGCTTTAAAGCTAAGGCAGTGGTCCTCTGCTGACCCTGCGAGCCATATTTACGGATATCAATCCCGTTTACTTTAAGGCTCAGGTCATCCCTGTGGGGGCCATATAAACTATAACCCCTTTTAATCTCCTCTTCCCTATTATTTACTAATACTTTCCTGAATATAGCAGGAATATCCCCCTTTAATTCTCCCAGACTACACTCATATTCTATGGACAGGTTTTCCTTTCCTCCGGTAATCTTTCTCTGATTCAGACGGGCTAATATCTGTAATTTATCGATTACTTCCAGGCGTTTTTCTATAATCCTGCTACCTAAATCTATTAATTTC
>LFRS01000177.1:6822-33560 GCA_001512435.1 Halothermothrix sp. DTU029
CCTTTAACCAGGTTTAAATCTTCCGGAGAGAATAAAACAACATTCAAATTCCCTATAAAGTCTGCTTTTTTTTCTATAGGTGTATCATTAACCTGTACTCTTTTACTTGAACCTTCCAGGACTACAGCTAATTTAAGGGAATGGTCCCTTTTGCGTAAAAGGACATTAACCTGAGCCTTATCCCTTTCCCAATTAATCATCTCTTTATCATTAAAAGTTCTATGAGAAGCAAGGGTAGCCAGAAGATAGATAGATTCAAGGAGATTAGTCTTCCCCTGTCCATTATCCCCAATTAAGATATTGATAGCAGGAGAAGGCTCCAGATAAAGATTCTGCAAATTTCTGAAATTAAGCAAATTGATCTTTTCTAAAATCATATCACTATCGACTCACCTGATATTTTTCATTACTACCCCTTAGCTCTATTATATCATTAATTTTTAATTTGCGCCCTCTTCTATTTTCTACTACCCCATTGACCAGTACCTCTCCAGCCTGGATTAATTCTTTTGCTTCTGCACCACTGCCTACAATACTGGCCCATTTTAAAAACTGATTTAGGGTAATCCCTTCTGTTTCTATTTTTATCTTTTTCATAAAATTAGTCACCTTTAAACCCCTGTTCTAACAGGCATGATTAGATATATATAGTCATCTTTACCATATTTCTTGATAGTTAATGGATTTAAAGAGCCAATTAAGAGGATATTTACCACTTCCTCATTTAAGGTCCGCAAGACATCCATTAAGTAATTGGCATCTATATTAATGCTTTGCTCTGGTCCATCCAGGTCTACCTCTACCAGTTCCAGGGCATCTCCATACTCAGAGCTGTTAGAACTAATAGACATTTGGTCCTGATTAATATCCAGAGTAATAACATTGGAATCCAGCCGGGCTATTAAGGAAACCCTCTTGACTGCATTTAAAAACTCCAGCCGGTCTATTTTTACAGAGGATTTAAAATCCACTGGAATTACCTGTTTATAATTGGGGAATTGCCCCTCTATAAGTCTAGAAATAAAGACAATTTCATTAAAGGTAAAGCGGACATAACTATTATTTAAAAGGATATTCATCTCTTCTTCTTTATCAGCAATAAGATGGTTTAATTCATTTAAGGTTGTTCCTGGTAAAATAACCTTTATTTCCTCTTCCAGATCCAGAGCTTTGCTTAATTCCCGTTTACTATGAGCCAGCCGGTATGTATTTGTTGCCACCAGGCTGATCTCTCCTGGGGATAAGACCATTAAACCCCCGGTTAGGGTAGGTTGGGTCTGGTCTGTAGAAGTAGAAAACTTAACCTCTTCAATCATCTCTTTAAAGGTCAGGGAATTAAAGCTAAAGCTAATGGCTCCTTCCACTTCCGGTAATTGGGGAAATTCATCAGCCTGGTACCCTTTCAGGGTAAACCTGGAATTCAGGCAATTTATTTTAGCCTGATAATTGCTTTCATCCAGCTGGAAGGAAATCTCTGCTGCCGGTAATTCCCTGAGAATATTGGATAATTCAGCAGCTGGCAGGACAAAAACTCCCTCTTCTATAATATTTGCTTCAACCCAGTACTCTATACCCATTTCCAGGTTATTGGCAATGAGTTTCAAGCCCTTGTCTTTTATTGCTTCCAGATAAATTCCCTTTAAAATAGGTAAAGTACTTCTGCTTGCAACTGCCCTCTGTACAATCTGTACACCATGATAAAAATCCTTTTGATTAATAGTTAATTTCATTTTTAAACCCCCTGTAATTAAAACTTATCCACATTGTGAAAATAAATTTACTGCCTCCAGTAATAATAAAGATATCTTATCAAAAATAGTAGTAATAGTAGTAGGGCCTGTAAATATGTTGAAAAGTCCTTCAAGAGTTGTAGATCTGCACCTTTTGCCTGTAGAAAAAATGTTGATTGGCAGTAAATAATTATCCACATGTCAACAGAAAAAAAATTAGCCCTTTTTCATCCACATTTTGTACACAGTAAATCTACAGGATATCCAGAAAGATATAAACAAGTTTAATTATTTTTGATCCGGTCCATCAGTTTATTAATAGTAGTTTTAAAATCAATATCCATATCATAGAGTTCCTGTATTTTATTATGGGCATGAATTACTGTAGTATGATCCCTCCCACCAAATTCTTCACCAATCTGTGGCAGGGAAAGGTCTGTCATTTCCCTGGCCAGATACATGGCTATCTGGCGTGGAAAGGCAATATTCTGGGTTCTCTTTTTGGAAATCATATCATCTATATCCAGATTATAATATTCGCTGACTATCTTCTGAATTAAATTAACATCTACCTTCCTATTATTATCTCCATTTTGGGACAGGAGATCCTTTAAGGCTTTTTGGGCTGTTTCCTGGTTTAATTCACTTCCTACCACTGAGGCATAAGCAATAACCTTGGTTAAAGCCCCTTCCAATTCTCTAATATTGGATTTTATATTATTGGCAATATAGATAATTACTTCATTGGGTATTTCCAGATTTTCAATATCTGCCTTCTTTCTAAGAATAGCTATCCTGGTCTCCAGGTCTGGTTTCTGTATATCTGTGATTAAACCCCATTCAAAACGGGATCTTAACCTATCTTCCAGGGTAGGTATTTCCTTTGGAGGCCTGTCACTGGATATAATCAGTTGCCTGTTGGACTCATGGAGGGCATTGAAGGTATGGAAAAACTCCTCCTGGGTCCTTTCCTTTTTGGCCAGAAATTGAATATCATCTATAAGTAAAACGTCAATATTCCTGTATTTTTCCCGAAATTCTACAGTAGTATCATCTTTAATGGCATTGATTAACTCATTAGTAAAGGTTTCAGATGATACATAAACTACCTTACTATCAGGATTATGTTCCAGGATAAAGTGGGCTATGGCCTGCATCAGGTGGGTTTTTCCCAGCCCAACATCACCATAGATAAATAAGGGATTATAGGCCTTGGCAGGTGCTTCGGCTACAGCCAGGGCTGCCGCATGGGCAAACCTATTACTATTACCTACCACAAAGGTATCAAATACATATTTAGGATTAAGGCCATCATAGCTTTTCTGGTTCCCATTAGCCTTATTATCTAAATTACCATTGGCTGCATTATTTAAGTCATTCCTGTCTTTTTGATTTAGATTTTCAATCTCTTCTACTGTAAGGAAGACTATTTTCCAATCATTATTGGTTAATTCTTTAATAATTTCTCCTATTAAAACTTCATACCTGGTTTCCAACCAATCTTTAACAAAAGTATTGGGTACTTCTATAATGAACTGGTTTTGCTCATTAACCTGAAAGGGTTTAGTATCGGAAAACCATGTTTTAAAACTTGGGTGGGCTAATTTCTCCCGAATTTTATTTAAGGTTTCCTGCCAGATATGAGTAAGTTCATCCTTTGATAAAGACATAAAAAGACCTCCCAGAAACTGATAAATAGATATTGTATATAATAAAAAATTTATTTGCTGATATAATTTATTTCCTATATAAATAGGAAAATATCTTTAAAGGAAAACTTCAAAGAAGGTTAAAGTATAATTTCTTTAAGGCTTATTTTTTTGTGGATAAATTTAAGGATTGTCCACAGAAAAAAACCTTTATATATTAAAGTTTATTGCAGAGTTATTCACATAACTAACAAGTTATTAACAAAATCATGTGGAAATCTAAGGCTTTTTTCCACAGAAAGAGAGGATAAACTTTATTTTATCAACAGTTTGTGGATAAAAACATGTGTTTTGTGGATAAGTATTTTATAAAAAACCCGTTTAAACTTGTTATAATGAGGATTAAAGGAAAAAAATATAATCAACAATCTGTGGAAAAATATTAGTGTCCTATTATAAAAGGAAAGCAGGTAAAAACTGGCCAATGTCCTCTAAATAGCCTACTGACAAGGCCAGGAAGAGTATTCTATTATTATAAATATCATAACAGATTATCAATAGATTATCAACAGATAATGAGAATAATGAAATATTCTTGACTATGTAAAATAAATAACATATAATTAAATTTGTAACTGTTAATAATGGAGGTAAATGTCTTTTGTGGATAAAATACAGAGATTGAGAAAAAATCTAGATTTTCGCAGGGTATATAAAAAGGGAAAATCTCTTGCTTCACCTAATCTGGTTCTATATTATTATCCCAATAGAGACAATCTTGCTTTCAATAGAGTAGGTTTTTCCATCAGCAAAAAGATTGGAAAAGCTGTAGTGAGGAATAAATTGAAGAGAAGATTAAGAGAGATTATGAGGGTAAAAAATGATCTGAAAACAGGTTATGACCTGGTTATAATAGCCAGAAAGCCTGCTGTAAATCTGGAATTTGCCGAATTAAAAAGGGACCTTGATAAATTATTACTGAAGGCAGGAATTCTGGAGAAAGAAGGTTAATGAGTGAAGCAGGTCTTGATCTTGTTGATAAGATTCTATCAAAAGGCCATATCTCCTTTATTTCCGGGAAAATGCAGATTTTATCCAACCTGTTCTGAATATAGTATACAGGCCCTTGAGAAATATGGGATTATAAAAGGTACTTACTTAGCCCTTAGGCGAATAATCAGGTGTAATCCCTTTAACTCTGGTGGTTATGATCCGCTTGAATAGGAGGAATATAAATGTTAACGAATTTAATGTCACAGGCACTGGAAGGGATTAATTCCCTGGTAGGTAATTATGGATTATCAATTATTATATTTACTATAATCATGAAGGTATTGATGTTTCCCCTGAATGCAAAACAGACTAAATCCTTACAACAAATGCAGGAACTACAGCCTGAAATAGAAAAAATACAGAAACAGTATAAAGATAATAAAGAAAAACAGAATGAAGAGCTGTTGAAATTATATCAGGAAAAAGGCTATAATCCTGCTGCCGGTTGTTTACCAATGATCTTATCCTTGATTATTATCTTTCCACTTTATAGAGCTATCTATGGCCTGGATATGAGCCAGACCAGTTTTCTCTGGATAAGCAGTTTAGCCCAGCCAGATGTTATCCTGGTTATCTTAAATGGTATTGCTACCTTAGGCCAGACCTATCTGACCACTAAAACATCTGCCACTGGCCAGTCCAGTGCAACTATGTGGATGATGCCTATAATGATTATTGCTATCAGCTTCAGGTTTCCCTCAGGTGTTCTGGTTTACTGGATAACCCAAACAGTACTGACTGTTTTGCAACAATTAATCATGACAAAGAAAAATCCCGCAAAGGGGGTTGCAAAATAAATGAGTCTTATCAGACAGGAAGGGAAAAGTGTGGAAGAAGCCATTGCCATGGCTCTGGAAAAATTAGGGCTTAAGGAAGATGAAGTAGATATAAAGGTAATTGATGAAGGCAGCAAAGGCTTGCTGGGGCTCATTGGAGCCAGAGATGCAGTAGTTGAAGTAAGGGTTAAAGTAAACCCTGCCAAGACAGGCAGGGAGTTTCTGGAGAGTATTCTTCCGAAAATGGCCTGCCAGGGTAAAGTTGAAGTAGATGAAAACAAAACTGATGATGAACAGATTTACTACAATATTACCGGTCCAGATCTGGGTATTATCATTGGACATAGGGGAGAGACCCTTGATGCTCTTCAGTACCTGACCTCATTAGTGGTCAATAAGAGCAGTGATAAATACCTAAGGGTCCTCATTGATGCTGAAGGCTACCGCCAGCGCCGGGAAAAAACCCTGGAAAACCTGGCTAAGAGATTAGCTGAAAAAGCCATCAGCACAGGTAGGAAGGTCATGTTGGAGCCCATGCCTCCCCATGAGCGCAGGATTATCCACATGACTTTGCGGAAAGATGCCCGGGTCAGTACTTATAGTGAAGGAAAAGAACCTTATAGAAAAGTGCTGATAGAAAGAGCAGATAAGGTACAGGATCTGGATAATAAATAATGCTTTAGTTCAAAATAAACCCAGTAGCAAAACCTGCTGGGTGTTTTTTTTATGGTGAGGTGATCAAGATGACTTTCCTTTATAATGATACAATTGCAGCTATATCTACCCCTTATGGGACTGCCGGTATAGGGAAAATCAGGGTCAGTGGCAGTGGAGCCATAGATCTGGTTGCTGGGATCTTTAAAGGGGTTAAAGATAAAGATTTGAGGGAACAAAAGGGCTATACTGCCCATTATGGCCATATTATAGAGCCAGATACGGGTAAGATGGCTGATGAGGTTGTCTGTATAGTTTTCCGGGAACCCCATTCCTTTACCGGTGAAAACATGGTGGAGATTGATTGCCATGGTGGCCTTTTACCCTTAAGGAGGGTCCTGGAGATAGTCTTAAAGAAGGGGGCCCGGCTGGCTGAACCCGGGGAATTTTCCAAGAGGGCCTTTCTCAATGGCCGGATTGACCTGGCCCAGGCCGAGGGAATTATGGAGGTTATAAATGCCAGAACCAATAAGGGGCTGGACCTGGCCCTGGGCCACCTGGAGGGAAGACTCTCCCGGAAGATTGCCGAAATCAAGGACAGGGTTATCGGCCTTTATGCCCATCTGGAAGCAGCCATAGATTATGCTGAAGATGAGATAGAGGAATTTGACTCTGCCGGGCTGGAAGAGAGCTTAAAGGAACTTAAAGGAGAACTGGAAAGGCTCCTGGCTACCAGTGAACAGGGCAGGATTTACCGGGAAGGCCTGAAAACCGTGATTGTGGGCAAACCAAATGTAGGTAAATCCAGTTTAATGAATGCCTTACTGGAAGAGCAAAGGGCTATTGTAACTGATATTCCAGGAACCACCAGGGATATAATTGAAGAATATATTAATATAGAAGGGATCCCCCTGCGGATTATTGATACAGCGGGAATCAGGGAAACAGAAGACCTGGTAGAGAGAATCGGTGTGGAAAAAACCGAGCAGTACCTGCAGGAGGCGGATCTGGTTTTAATGATGCTGGATGTAGACCAGGGCTTGAGGGAAGAGGATTTAAGGATTTATGAGCTGGTCAAGGAAAAACCCTTGATAGTCCTCTTAAATAAAATTGACCTGGCTCCAGACAGGGACTATCAGGAACTGGAGGAGAGCTTCCCTGGCCATCCCCTTTTAAGGATTTCTATCCAGGAGGAAGAGGGCCTGGAAGAACTGAAAAAGACTATTGTGGAAGAGGTTCTGGGTGAAGAAATCAGTACTGATGATGAAATCCTGATTACCAGAACCAGGCATAAGAATGCCCTGGTCAGGGCAGTACAGGCAGTAGGCCGGATAATTGCTGCCCACCAGGAAGGGCTGCCCTATGATTTATATAGTATTGATCTTAGGGATTGTCTGGATGCCCTGGGAGAAATCAGCGGGGAAACCCTGACTGAAGATATTATTGACCGTATTTTCCAGGATTTCTGCCTGGGCAAGTAATATTAAAGTAATCTTTCTCTACAGGCATGAAGTAATGATTCTGTATTAGATAGATATAAAGGAATATTTCTCTAGATAGATTATGAGTGTGTAAAAGGAGGGAGAGCTTATGGCTATGAGATATCATAGATATCCAGAGAGCTATGACATAATTGTTGTTGGTGCAGGCCATGCCGGTTGTGAGGCTGCATTGGCCCCGGCCCGGATGGGCTTTAAAGTACTGATTTTGACTATCAGCCTTGACCATATTGCCTTCATGCCCTGTAACCCGTCCCTGGGCGGACCGGGAAAGGCCCATATAGTCAGGGAAATAGATGCCCTGGGCGGGGAAATGGCCAAAAATATGGATGAAACCATGCTGCAGATCAGGATGATCAATACCAGCAAGGGCCCGGCAGTTCATGGTTTGCGGGGTCAGGCAGATAAACACAGATACCATCAGCGGATGAAATTATTGCTGGAAAGGCAGGATAACTTGACTGTCAAGCAGGGCCTGGTAGAGGAAATAGTCATTGAAGATGGGGAGGTCAAGGGGGTCAATACAGCAGAGGGAATCTTTTATGAGGGTAAAAAGATTATCCTGACTACTGGTACCTTCCTGAAAGGAAAAATCATCATGGGGGAGGCTACCTTTAATTCCGGCCCTAATTTACAATACCCGGCCAATAAATTATCCAGATCCTTAATGGAGGCAGGATTAACTTTAAGGAGGTTTAAGACCGGGACTCCACCTCGCCTGAATAAAAATACCATTGATTTTTCCCGGATGATACCCCAGAAGGGGGAGAAGGGCTTAAGTTTTTCCTTTGATTCCAAACCAGAAACCATTGATGAGGATATCTGTTTTCTTACCTATACAACAGAGAAGACCCATCAGATTATCCATGCCAACAAGGACCGGACCCCCTTATTCAGTGGAGAAATAGTAGGGATTGGGCCCCGTTATTGCCCCTCCCTGGAAGATAAGGTAGTCCGTTTTCCCGACCGGGAGAGGCACCAGATCTTCCTGGAACCGGAAGGCCTCCATACTGATGAGTATTATGCTGCTGGTTTATCTACCAGCTTGCCCTATGATGTCCAGATTGAGCTGGTCAGGTCTGTACCGGGCCTGGAAAAGGCGGAGATTATGCGGCCGGCCTATGCTATTGAATATGATTGTATTGATCCAACCCAGTTAGATTTAAGCCTGGAGACCAAGATGATAAAAGGCCTTTATTCTGCAGGCCAGATTAATGGGTCTTCAGGTTATGAAGAGGCTGCTGCCCAGGGCCTGATAGCCGGTATTAATGCTGCTTTAAGCTTAAAGGGTGAAGATCCCATTATCCTGGATCGTTCCCAGGCCTATATTGGTGTCCTCATAGATGAACTGGTAACCAAGGGTACCGAAGAACCTTACCGGGTAATGACAGCCAGGGCAGAATACCGTTTGCTTCTCAGGCAGGATAATGCTGACCAGAGATTATTACCCCTGGGTTACCAACTGGGCTTGATATCAGAGGAAAGATACCAAAGGTTCCAGCGGAAACTGGAGCAGATCCAGGAAGGTTTGAATTTCTTGAGGAGTATTCAAATCAATCCCCTGCCCGAGGTCAGGGCTAAACTAAAGGAATTGGACAGTGGTGATTTATCTAAACCGGTCAGCCTGGAAGAGATCTTAAGGAGGCCGGCCCTGGATTATCATAGCTTAAAGCATTTTCATGAAGACTTGCCGGACTATCCAGAGGATGTAATTGAACAGATTACCATTGAAGTTAAATATAAAGGCTATATTGAAAGACAGCTAATGCAGGTAGAACAATTTAGAAAAATGGAGAATAAGTTGATACCTGAAGACCTGGATTTCAACCAACTGGAAAATTTAAGGCTGGAAGCCAGGGAAAAATTAAATAAGATCAGGCCCCGTTCTATTGGACAGGCTTCCCGGATTTCCGGGGTTTCTCCTGCTGACTTGTCAGTATTGATGATTTATCTGGAAAGGTTGAATAGAGGGAGAGAAAATGGAGAGAGATAAGTTCAATGAATTCCTCCTGGCAGGACTGGAGGAAATGGCTTTAAGGCCTGATCCGGCTTTAGAAGAGGCCTTATGGCTCTATATGCAGATCTTAAGGGAGGAAAACAGGAAATATAATTTGACAGCAATTGATAGGGAAGAAGAGATTATCAGGAAGCATTTTCTCGATTCCCTGGTTTTTTTTACAAAATATGACCCGGCAGCCGGGAGCAGGATTCTGGACCTGGGGACAGGGGCCGGTTTCCCCGGCCTGGTTATGAAACTCTACCAGCCAGACCTGGAAATGGTCCTGGTGGATTCCCTGCAAAAAAGGGTTAATTTCCTGGGACTTTTAATCCAGGAATTCAAGTTAAAAGGGGTAGAGGCCCTTCATGCCAGGGCAGAGGAATTGGGCCAGGAGGAGGAATACCGGGAAAAGTTTGATTATGTAGTCTCCCGGGCTGTAGCCCCCCTCAATATTTTAAGTGAATATACTTTACCCTTTCTCCGCCTGGGGGGTAAAGCTGTTTACTTTAAGGGTCCCGACTGCCAGAAAGAGGTGGATGAGGCCGAGAAGGCTATTGAATTACTGGGGGGAAAGCTGAAAGCTGTCCACCAGGTAGAGGTACCGGGCCTTGAAGGAGAAAGATATTTACTGGAAATAGAGAAAGTCCAGGCAAGCCCGGCCAGGTACCCCCGGAAGGCTGGTATGCCAAAAAAACGTCCTCTTTAAGCAGGAAATAACTAAGATATGAAGAATTTTATACATAGTTTTGGAGGTTATATGCTATGAAGATACCATTCGTACAGGGAGACAGAAACAGGGAAACAGTAAAGAAGATACCCCTTGATGATATAAGTACTAATCCTTATCAACCAAGGAGTATTTTTGTGCCAGAAGAAATAGATGAACTGGCCTTATCTATAAAAAACTATGGAGTAATTCAACCCATCATAGTCAGGGAAAAAGATAAGGGCTATGAACTGGTTGCTGGAGAAAGGCGTTACCGGGCCTGCTTGGCCTTAGGCCTGAAGGAAATACCAGCAATAGTTAAAGAAATAGATGATCCGGAACTGGCAGAGATAGCACTGGTGGAAAACCTGCAGCGGAAGGATTTAAGCTTCCTGGAAGAAGCCAGGGCTTATCAGCAGTTAATCAAGATTTTTGGCCTGACCCAGAGGGAACTGGCGGAAAAGATCGGCAAGAGCCAGTCTACTATAGCCAACAAATTAAGACTGCTTACCCTGCCAACTGATGTCTGTCAGCAGCTGGAGGATGAAAATATCAGTGAAAGACATGCCCGGGCCCTATTAAAATTAGCGGACAGGGAGAGCCAGCTGGCAGTTATCGAAAAGATCAAAAAAGAGAAATTAAGTGTCAAGGAAACAGAAAGACTAATAGAAAGAATGCTCCAGGATAAAGAGGAAGAAAAGGAGCCCCGGGTCTACACTGTTTACAGGGATTTGAGGCTTTTCATTAATACCCTCAATAATACTGTAGATGAAATGAAAAATGCCGGCCTGGATGTTCAGGTAGAACAGAGTGATGCGGAGGATTATATAGAATATAAAATAATACTCCCAAAGTGGAAAGGGGAGAAGGAATAAAAAGGAGTGATTCTTTTGGCGAAAAAATTGGCCATCGTGAACCAGAAGGGTGGAGTAGGAAAGAGCACAACTGCAGTTAATCTCAGTGCAGCCCTGGCAGAAATGGGTATGAAAGTATTATTGGGGGATATTGACCCACAGGGTAATGCTACCAGTGGTGTGGGAGTTGATAAAGGCAGCCTGAAATACAGCATATATGATGTCCTGATTAATGAAATAGATGTCAGGGAGGCAATCCTGGAGACCGGGATAGAAAATTTTGATATTTTGCCAGCCAATATTGATCTGGCTGGAGCAGAGATCGAATTGGTATCAATGATTTCCCGGGAAAGCAAGCTGAAAAATGTCATCAAGAAGATAGATGAAGACTATGATTTTATCTTTTTTGATTGCCCTCCTTCCCTGGGTTTGTTGACCCTGAATGCCCTGACGGCTGCTGATGGCATCCTGGTGCCTATTCAGTGTGAGTATTATGCCCTGGAAGGGCTGGGCCAGCTAATCAATACTGTCAGATTGGTCCAGAACAATCTTAATCAGGACCTGGATATTGAAGGTGTCCTCCTGACCATGTATGATGCCCGGACTAATCTTTCCCAGCAGGTTATAGAAGAGGTGGTCAGTTATTTTAAAGACAGGGTTTACAAAACCATTATACCCAGGAATGTCCGTTTAAGTGAAGCACCCAGCTTTGGCCAACCCATCACCCTGTATGATAGCAGCTCAAAAGGGGCCCAGGCCTACCGGGAACTGGCAAAGGAAGTGATTAAATAATGTCCAAAAACAGATTGGGCAAGGGATTGGGAGCCCTTATCAATGATGCAGCTTTTGAGGAGGACAGTAGTACCAGTGGGCGCTTGAGGGAAATCTATGTACAGCAGATTGAACCCAACCCTTTTCAACCGAGACAGGAATTTGATCAAGAGGAACTAAAGGAACTGGCTGATTCCATTAAAGAAAATGGTATTATTCAACCTATTACCGTAAGGCAGATTAAACCGGATTTATACCAGCTGGTTACAGGAGAGAGGCGGTGGCGGGCCTCCCGTATGATAGGCCTGTCAAAAATACCAGCCATTATCAAAGATTATGATGACCGGCAGATGATGGAAACAGCCTTAATAGAGAATATCCAGCGGGAGGATTTAAACCCCATTGAGGAAGCTCAGGCCTATCAGCGGATGATGGAGGAATTTGGCCTGACCCAGGAAGACGTAGCCAGCAAGGTGGGCAAGAGCAGGTCCAGTATAGCCAATATTGTAAGGTTATTAAACCTTTCTCCAAAGGTCCAGGTTTATGTTTCACGTGAAACACTTTCCATGGGACATGCCAGAGCCTTACTGGCAATTAAAAATCCGGAAGAACAGATTCAGGTAGCTGATTATATTATTAAGAACAATCTTTCTGTTAGGGAAACAGAGAAATTTGTCCACTCCTTTAATAAAGAAATGGAGAAAAAGAAAGAAAAGGCTGTGACCCAGAACAAAAAAACCGTCCTGGGGCCAGAATGGATTAAGGCTCAGGAGGAACTTTCCCGTCTCCTGGGAACAAAAGTTAAAATAAAGAATAATAATAATAAAAAAGTAATAACCATAGAATGTGATAACTATAGTGATGTCAAGAAATTGATTAACACCTTATCTTTAGGATAGTTTTGTTTCACGTGAAACAAATCGATTTGAACAAATAATAACCAGGATTTCTATTCATTAAAAAGTAAGATTGAAGGAAGATTAGAATTAAAAGATTGAGGTGGAATAATGTTTATAATTATTGTTGGTGGAGGCAAGGTAGGCCTCTATCTGGTCAGGGATTTTACGGATAAAGGTCACCGGGTCCTCCTGATAGAAGAGGATTGGGAAAAGGTTAAAGAAATCAGGAAAAAATATGGTATTGAAGTAGTCTGGGGAGATGGTTCTGAAGAAACGGTCCTGGAAGAGGCGGGTATTGAGGACTGTGATGCCCTGGTGGCTGTAACAGAAGATGACCAGAACAACCTGGTTATCTGTCAATTGGCAGAAAGGAAATACAATATAGCCAAGACCTATACCAGGGTAAATACCCCGGGTAATGAAAAGCTCTTCAGCTGGTTGGGGGTAAATGTTGCCGTCAGCAGTGCCACCATCCTTTCAGCTATGGTGGAAGAGGATATAACCTTTAATAATCTAAGAAATATCCTGATCAAGGATCAGGATAAATTAAAACTTATCCGGATAGCTGTCCAGAAAAACTCCCCCAGTATCAAAAAGAAGATTAAAGATATTAAGCTACCTACCGAGGCTGTCCTGGTGGCTATTTTAAGGGGAGACAATTCCCTGGTCCCTAGGGGTAATACCAGGATCATGGAGAATGATGTTATCCTGGCCCTGACCAGGCCGGAACTGGAAGAAGATATGTTAAAGGCCTTTAATGGGTAGAGGGCGAACAGAAAAATGTTAGATAGCAGAAAATATGAGCTGAAAAATACAGAGAGTAGAAAATATTAGAGGGTAGTGAGGAGTATAATGACTGGAACCATTGTAAATTTTTTTGCCATTATAGTCGGAGCTTTACTGGGAGTATTTCTGAAGGAAAGGTTTTCGCAAAAACTACAGGAAATAGTTATGCAGGGCTTAGGCCTGGCTGTTGTCCTCATCGGCCTGCAGATGGCCCTGGAAAGCAAGAATCTTTTAATAATCATCTTTAGTTTGGTTTTAGGTGGAATTACAGGGGAGCTTATAGATATTGAAAAGAAATTAAACAGCCTGGGTGCCTATATCCAGAATAAATTTGGCCGGGAAGATGACCTCTTTATCCAGGGTTTTGTCCAGGCCAGCCTGGTTTTTTGTGTTGGAGCCATGGCCATTATGGGGGCAATCCACGATGGTATCAACAATGACCCCACCATCTTATTTAATAAATCTATCCTGGATGGTTTTGCTTCTATAGCCTTTGCAGCTGCTACCGGTATCGGGGTCCTCTTTTCTGCTTTTCCGGTCCTCTTATACCAGGGGGGCATAAGTTTGCTGGCTGCTTTTATAGCCAGGTTTCTGACTGAGGCTGTGATTGTGGAGATGACTGCCACAGGAGGACTTTTGATCCTGGCTATAGGTTTAAACTTAATGAAGGTCAGTAAGATTAAAGTAGGCAATCTCTTACCCTCACTATTATATGCTATTATTTTATCTTTCTTTATAGTTTAAGAAGTGAAAATAATCATTTTTTCCTAAAGGATTTTTTTGCGATATAGAGAATATATATATTACAAACTTTGTATTATTCTGAACTTTTTCTTTAATTTCTCTTTTATAAAAATATTTTTAATTATCTAATTAAGTTTAAGGAGGTTAAAGAGAGGATTCTGAATTTTATGTGAGGAGGAAGCACCAATGGCCAGGTTGAAAAAAATTAAAAATTACTTCTTTGAGAATTTAGATGTCTCTGTCATACCCTCACCTGCCCAGAGGATCAAAAACTTTAAGGTCAAAAGGATTACCCCTCTGATTATTTTCCTATTGCTGGCGATAACTATCACCAGTTTGTCCCTCCTGTATAAACATTATTATGAGGAATACCATCTGGTAACAGCAAAACTGGAGGAATTAAGGGGGGTCAGGGCCGAGAATACCAGATTGAAGAACGAATTATACCAACTGGCTCAGGACACAGAGGCCTTACAGCAGACCTTAAGCCAATTACAGGAATACAATCGGGAAATCAAGGTAATGATCGACAAAGAAGAAGATGAGGGGCAGAAGGGCAATGAAGAGTTTACCCTGGAATTGAGGACTTATCTGGGTACTGATACTGTTTATCCGGCAGGCCTCCCCATTGGTGGTGGTGACATTAACTATGCTTACCACTTTTCCTGGCAGATGATTGAAAGAGCCAGGGAAAACATCGATCAGGTCCGGTCAGAATTGCCTCTACAGGAAGAGGAATTAAGTAGCCTGGAAAGTTCAGTTAAGGAATACAATGCCCTGAAGGCAGCCACCCCTTCTATCTGGCCCCTGGCTGATGATGGCAGTGCTTATATCTCATCTAACTTCGGTTGGCGCAAAGACCCCTTCACCGGCAAGCAGACTATCCATGAAGGGCTGGATATAGGAACCTGGTACAATACCCCTGTTCTGGCTACTGCTGATGGGGAAGTTACTTTTGTCGGCAGGAATGGTAGTTATGGTTTAATGGTGACAATTGAGCATGGTTTTGGTTTTGAAACCCGTTATGCTCATCTCAATAAAGCAGCTGTTAAGAAAGGACAAAAGGTTTCCCGGGGAGATATCATTGCTTATAGCGGGAATTCCGGCCGTAGCAGCGGGCCCCATTTACATTACGAAGTCAGGAAAAACAATATTCCCCAGAACCCAAGGGAATATATAGGGAGGTAGAATCTTGGGAAAAAGGAGAAGAGAAAGAAAAATGGAAGAGGCAAAAGGTAAAGTGGAAACAATCTTGGGAAATGGCACAATTGTAGAAGGAGATCTCTATACTAAAGGTTCTCTCCGGATTGAAGGACAGGTTAAAGGCAGGATCAAGGCTGAAGGAGACCTGCTGGTAGGTGAAAGTGGTAATCTGGAGACAGAAATTGAGGCAAGGAATGTACTTATTGCCGGTACTGTTAAGGGTAATATTAAAGCCCAGAATAAAATTGAAATCTTACCAAGTGGTAAATTATATGGAGATATAAAAACAAAGATTATTAAGATTGAAGCAGGGGCTGTTTTTGTTGGTTCCAGCCAGACTGTGGATGCCAATACAGCCAACGCCGGAAAGGCTGATCCAGTAAAGGAAGCAGCAGCAACAAAGGAAAAGGCCTAATCCAGGGCCATAAGTTCAGCCCTGCTGTTTTTTCTAAGCTTATCAATGGACAGGCAGAGGGCAGCAGAGATAATCTCTGCCATCTTAAAGACAATGCTCAATCTGGTGCTCTGTAGGACCAGGTATTCCATATAACCGCCTACATTCACCAGGCCTGTAATATGCATATCACCTACTTCGGGTAATTTTTTCTTAACACCGGTCCCTGGTTTCAAGGGACCTTTTTTTACGTCTATATAACCGACACTGTTTTGTTTGCCCAGGCCGGCATCGATGGCAATGACAAAGGGGTCGGCATAGTTTTGATAAATCCTTTCTATATTTTCCTCCAGATTACTGGCATGGACCGGTTCATGGACATTGCCAATCACCCTGGCAGGATAGGTATCATTCTTGCCAAGCAGTGTGCCGGTTATGGGACCCAGGGAGTCGCCAGTAGAACGATCTGTGCCTACACAGAGGATTATTAAATCCTTCTCACTCCTATAATCCAGGCTATTCATCTGGTTAAGAATAATTTTTTCCAGGAGATTAACTGCATTCTGCTGATCAATATGGACCCTCTTTCTTTCAAAAAACATCTGCTTCCCCCCAAAAAAATAATAACTCCTATGGAGATGTATATAAGTTATTATCAACTTTAATTCATTAATTTATACTCCTTATCGGGCATAAATATTACAAGGTAGGGATTCTGTCCGGAAGAAGAGGGGGGAGAAGATGAAAATCAGAAGAGCACTGGCCCTGGCCGCTGTCTATATTGGGGCTGTTATTGGAGCTGGTTTTTTATCCGGCCAGGAGATCTGGCATTTTGTCGCCAGACATGGCAGGGCTGCTTTTTGGGCCTCCTTGTTGATTGCTGTTTTCTTCATTATATTGGCCCCCTTTTTGTATAGAGCAGGCAGCCGGGCCGGGATAGAGAATTACCAGGATTTTTTTTATCGTTATCTGCCAGGTCCCTGGCCCTATCTATTTGACCTTTTTTATAGCCTTTTTCTCCTGGGCAGTGTTGCTGTAATGATGGCCGGAGCAGGCACCTTATTTAATGAATTACTAGCTTTGCCTTACCTGCTGGGGGTATCCTTCAGTATAGTATTCTTATTGCTGACCCTTCTTTTAAAGAGTGAAGGCTTGCTTACTGTCAACAGTATCCTCATTCCCGTACTGGTCTTAATTACCCTTTACCTGCTCATTACTTTTTTGCGAAAAGAAGCCTCCTTTACAGGCTTAGCACTTCCAGGGACTATTTCTCCCGGTCTATTATGGGTCAAGGATGGTCTTTTTTATGGTGCCTATAATCTGGCCATGGCCATTGCAGTAATGACTCCTATTATTTATGGGGAAGAGGAAGGTACAATTCTTGCCGGAGCCATAATAGGTGGTATAGTCATTACCCTCCTTCTATTGTTGATTGCCCTGGGCCTACAGCAGGCCTATCCCCTGGGACCTGAGGGAGAAATACCCCTCTTATATCTGGCTGCCAGGACAGGTAAGGGGCTCTATATCGGCTATATTATTGTCCTTTATTTTGCCATGCTTACAACAGCCCTGGCCAACTATTATGCCTTTAGCAAGAGATTTGCCTTATTTCTGGCCCTGCCCTATGAAATTACCCTTTTTGCAGGCCTGTTCCTGATTTTGCCCCTCCTGCCTTCAGGCTTTTCTACCCTGGTTAATAAACTATATCCCTTTTTTGGCGGCCTGGCTTTAGTCATTATCTTTCTCTATATCATCATTTACCTGGAGGAGGCCTGAAAAGAGAGAGGATATGTCGAAAAGGAGAAAAATATTGCCCGGGAAATATTTTTTTCTCTTTCATTGATAATAAAAATAATATATTGTAGAATAGGAAGAAGGAAGTGATAGGTGGTGAATAAATTATGAAGGAAGCTTTCCTTGACTTTTTTGCCGGATTAGAGGGGGTTTTTTCCTATGTAACTCTGGGGCAAATTTTACTTAAAATACTTTACAGTGTTTTGATAATGATTTTAGCTAAAGTTCTAATTCGACTGTCCTGTGGTTTTATCCATAGGTGGATTGATACCGGTATAGGAGAAAATATCAGGAGAAGGAATACCCTGATTCTGCTCTTGGAGAGTGTTACCAAATATACCCTGTATTTTATCGCTATTATAGTTGTCTTTTCTATCTTTGGAGTACCAGTAACCTCCTTGCTGGCCGGGGCCGGGATCCTGGGCCTGGCTGTGGGTTTTGGGGCCCAGAAACTGGTGGAAGATGTCATCAGCGGTTTCTTTATCCTCATCGAAGATCAATTTGCTGTTGGTGATTTTGTTGAGATTGGAGGCAAAACAGGGATAGTGCAGGAAATAGGTTTCCGTACTACCATTATCCGGAACACAGCCGGTGAGATCTATGTGATACCCAATGGCGAGATCCGCCAGGTAACCAACTATTCTGTGGCAGAAGATATGCGGGTAATGGTGGATGTGACCATCCCTTATGAGGAAAACCCTGCCAGGGCCCTGGCAGAACTGGAAAAGCTCTGTGCTCTGGTAAAAGAAGAGAAGGCAGAGATAATTACCAGCGGTCCTTCTGTTCTTGGGGTACAGGAACTATCTCCTAATGGTTTAGTCCTCCGCCTGATGGCAAGGACAAAACCCCTCCAGCATTGGGGTATGGGCCGTTACCTGCGGCAGCGGATTAAGGAGCACTTTGATCAGGCAGGAATCCAGATTGCCTATCCCCGTATGGTCTTATTATCCAATTCAATGTCCGGTAAAGAAGATATAGAATTCTAATAAATAATCTTTTAATATCTTGATAGAAAGGGGCAGAAAATTGGAGGAAAGAGAATACAGACTGGGAGACCAGGTTCGTTTGAAGAAAAAACACCCCTGTGGTGGTGATATCTGGGAGATTATCCGGGTCGGTATGGACTTTAAAGCCAAATGTACTACCTGTGGCCGGATTATTATGTTACCTAGAAGAACCTTTGAAAAAAGGGTAAAAGAAATAATAAGGGAAGGAGAAAATTAGATGCAGATTGGAATTGTTGGACTACCAAATGTAGGAAAATCCACCCTCTTTAATGCCTTAACAAATGCGGGAGCAGCGGCAGAAAATTTCCCTTTCTGTACCATTGACCCCAATGTGGGGGTTGTAAGTGTTCCTGATGAGAGGCTGGAAGTTCTCAATGATATGTATCATCCCAAAAGAAAGGTGCCTACTACTATAGAATTTGTGGACATTGCCGGCCTGGTCAGGGGGGCCAGCCGGGGAGAAGGCCTGGGCAACCAGTTTCTGGGCCATATCCGGGAGGTTGATGCCATTGCCCAGGTGGTCAGGTGTTTTATTGATGAAAATGTTACCCATGTAGATGGCAGTATTGATCCCGTCAGGGATATTGAGATAATCAATATGGAATTACTCCTGGCAGACCTGGCTACAATAGAGAAGCGGAGGGAAAAGACAGAACGGGCAGCCAAGAGTGGGGCAAAAAAGGAGCGGGAAGAGCTGGCCATACTGGACCACTTTATTGCAGTTATTGAAGATGGCGGTAGCCTCCGGCAGCTAGACCTGGGAGAGCAGGAAAAGAGGTTAATCAAGGAATTATCCCTCTTAAGCGCCAAACCCATGATCTATATTGCCAATGTGGACGAGGACTCCCTCCTTGGTGAAAATAATGAGTTGGTGGAAAGGGTCAGAGACCTGGCCCAAAAGGAAGGGGCTGAGCTGGTTACTGTCAGTGCCAAAATTGAGGCTGATATAGCTGAACTGGACCAGGAAGAGGCAGAGCTTTTTCTGGCTGATCTGGGTTTAAAGGAAAGGGGCCTGGACCGGGTTATCAGGGCCGGTTACAAACTCCTGGGCCTGATTACCTTCTTTACAGTAGGGGAAGATGAGGTAAGGGCCTGGACAGTAAGGGAAGGGTCTACAGCCCCCCAGGCTGCCGGTAAAATCCATACTGATATGCAGCGGGGTTTTATCCGGGCAGAAGTAGTCAGTTATCAGGATCTGGTTCAGACCGGTTCCCTGGCCAAAGCCAGGGAAGAAGGCCTGCTGCGGCTGGAAGGAAAGGATTACCTGATCAAGGACGGGGATATCTGCCATTTCCGCTTCAATGTCTAGGATATCCCGGGATTTTATATTTTTCTGCCTTCCAGGCCAGAGAATTCTTGCATAAGCCTGAAAAGGATGTTATAATGTAGGATGAACTATTCCATGCCCTGTACTCTGATGCAGGGCCGCATAGTCCGGATGGAGGAGGTGAAAGGAAATGACACGTCTTTACGAAACAGTCTTTGTTTTAAGGCCAGATCTGGATGAAGAAGCCAGAGATGGCCTGGTGGAAAGAATTAAAGGAATTATCACCGATAACCAGGGTGAGATTGTTGAGGAAGATATCTGGGGCAACAGAAAGTTAGCCTATGAGATTAATAAGTATGATACTGGTTATTATGTCTTATTAACCTTTAAAGGTGGTACTGCTCTGGTTAAAGAATTGGAACGTAATTACAGAATCCTTGACGGAGTTCTGCGTTCTTTAATAATCAATAAAGAAGATTAAAAACTTCTTTAAACAGGATGGTGACCAGGGATGTTAAATCGTATTGTTTTGATCGGTCGTTTAACAAGGGATCCAGATATGCGTTTTACCGGTAATGGTATACCTGTAACCAACTTTACCCTTGCTGTACAACGTAATTATACTAATCAGCAGGGAGAACGTGAGGTTGATTTTATTAATATAGTTACCTGGAGAAAACTGGCCGAGCACTGTGCCAAGTACCTGGCAAAAGGCAGGTTGGTGGCAGTGGATGGTTCCCTGCAGATCCAGAGATATGAAAGTGATGGCCGTACCAATATAAACCCTGTAGTGGTAGCCGATGATGTCCGTTTTCTGGAGTGGGCAGATGATAGACAGGCTGGTACTGGCTATGAACAGAGGAACACCAGACCTAAAGAAGAAGAAGCAGCAGATGATCCTTTTGATAACCTGGATCTGAATGACGACTTCGATGTACCATTTTAGAAAGGGGGACATAAGTAATGGCAAGAATGCGTAATAAAACCTGTTATTTTTGTGCCAATAAGGATAAAGAGATAGATTATAAAGACGTCAGGACCTTACAACGTTTTTTAACTGATAGGGCCAAGATTATTCCCAGAAGAATTACAGGGGCCTGTGCCAAGCATCAGCGGGCCGTGACCAGGGAGATTAAAAGAGCAAGAGCAATTGCCCTGTTACCATTTGTAAAAGAATAAGATGGAGGCAAGGAGGCAGCGGGCGTAACCAGCCTCCTTGCTTTCATATTCAACTGTAAAATTTGTGAGGTGTACACTCCAGATGAAAAAGAAGGATTTTTTCAGGACTATTTTATTACTGGCTTTTTTCACCTTGATCAGTTTTATTTTTCCTTTCTTTTCAGCCTTGATATATTTAATCTGGCCACTACCCTTAATAATGTATATAGTCAAATATGGTACCGGGGAAGCGGTTCCCCTGGTGGCCCTGGCAGCCATTGCCAATGGCCTCTTGATAGGAGCCATTTATAATATCTCCAGTGGTATAGTTATGGGGGTTTATTCTATCCTGGGTTTTGGACTAATTGGCTTTTTCCTGGGCTCAGGCCTTAAGGAAAAGTTCAGTCCCTTAAAGACCCTATTATTAACAATTCTGGCCGTGATTATCTCCAATCTGGCTATAGCCTTGTCCTTACCCTATATCCTGGGCTTTAATTATCAGGATATAATGGTGGAGATGAAGGCCTTAATGGAAAATAGCCAGTTTATCCCCCAATATGGGCTCTTGCTGGAACAGTTACTCTATTTGGTAAAAACCCTCATACCTTCATTGCTGCTGGTTACTTCAGCCATACATGGTATTCTGATTTATTATATTACAATCTGGTATGTAAGAAAGAAGGGCTTTGATTTTCATCAATACAAACCATTCCGCACCTGGCATTTTTCCCGCTGGTGGGTTTCCTTAAGTTTAATCTCCCTGATTATAGTCAGGACCTATTTACAATACTCCTACCCGGGAGGCCTGCCGGAATACTTGCGGATAACCTTTGCCAATCTTATGATTTTGCTTTTCTTTTTGATTTTCCTCCAGGGTTTTGCAGTGATGATAAACTGGTTGGGAAGAAGGAATTCCAATTTCNNGTAATTTATCTCTTGCTTTTATTAGGTTTTATCGATATGTGGTTTAATCTTAGGAAAGATCAAAGGGCTTAAGGCTCTTTTATACTGAAGAATATAAAGGGGGGGTTATAGATGAAGGTAATCCTGAAAGAAGATGTCAAGAAATTAGGTTCCAGGGGTGATATAGTTAATGTCTCTGACGGTTATGCCAGAAATTATCTCTTTCCCCGGGGCCTGGCCGAGGAAGCCAACAAAGGGAATATCCAGCAGCAAAAGGATAGGGAAAAGGCAAGGCTGAAAAGAATGAAGGAAGAAAAGGCAGCAGCAGAAGAAATGGCCTCCCGGATGGAAAAAGAGAAATTTGTTATTCCGGTCAAGGCCGGAGAACAGGGCAGGCTTTTTGGTTCTGTAACCAGCAAGGATATTGCTGATGCTGTTGAGAAAGCTGGTTATGAAATAGACCGCAGAAAGATTCAGTTAGATGAAAATATAAAATCCTTAGGTATGCACAAGGTCAAGGTAAGGCTCTACGAAGATGTAGTAGCTGATATCAAAATCCAGGTAGTAGAGGCATAAAAAGAAGGGCTGTTTTTAACAGCCCTTTTTCTTTTAGTTGGAAATCAAGAAGTCAAACATCAATTTTTCCTTATTAAAGTTGGAAAAATAGTTTTCATTTGTTCTGATCTTATTGGCTACATAATCAAGAACATTTTTTTCTGGAGCATGTTCCAATAAAATAGAGATAACCTCTAAGTGAGACATGCTATCAACCTCCTTATATACTTATATTCTTATAAATTTTCTCAATATTTATTATACACTAAAAAAATAATAATTTCAAGCATTTTGCTTAAGTGTCCGGAAAAATCTCCTTTAATTTGCTCTCCAGCTCTGCTGCAGAATAGTTCTGATAGTTATCCAGGAGGAAGGAGACCTGATCCAGTTGTTCTTCTGTCAGGAGGCCCTTTCTATATAAATTGCCATAGGCATTGGTAAAGGCCAGAATCAGCCTGAAATCCAGCTGATCCAGGTCTCTCTTTTGCTTATCCTCCATAAGGTATCATTCCCTCTATAGCTAGGTTTTCCGGATCCACAAAGCGGACATATTCATTTTCAAAATAAAGTTTGACTGAACCAGTCTGGCCGGTTCTTTGCTTGGCCACTATAACCTCTGTATCCCTCTCTGTCCCTTCTTCAATGGCCTGTTCCCGGGCTGCTGCACTGGTATGGGCATGGCGGTAAAGGAAGATTACCCCATCAGCAATCTCCTCGATATTACCGGAATCCCTCAAATCAGAGAGGACAGGCCTTTTATCCTGGCGGCTGGTAAAGCTCCTGCTGATCTGGGAGACAAGGATAATTGGTGTTTCCAGCTCTGAAGCCAGGTTTCGGAGTTGCAGGACTATCTGACCCACGGCCCTGGCCGTATTATGGAGCTGATCTTCCGGTAACTGGATCATTTGCAGGTAATCTATGATGACCAGTCCCAACTCACCCATCTGGGCCCTGAATTTACGGAGCCGGGCTCTAATCTGGGCCACATTGAGGCCCCTCTCATCTGAAATCATCAGGGGGAGTTCATGGAGGTTATCCAGGGCTTTGAGTATTTTCTTGTCTTCCTCCTCACTGGTTTCCCCCTGGCTGAATTTCCAGGCATTGACTCCGGCTTCCTGTACAATCATCCGGTCCACTATCTCCTGGGCATCCATCTCCAGACTGATAATGGCTACCGGTACTTTTCTCTTCAGGACATTTTTGGCTATATTGATGGCAAAGGCAGATTTACCCATACTGGTTGAAGCAGCAATAACATTCAGGTGGCCCTTTTTAAAACCACCAATAAGGTTATCCAGGGAAATAAAGCCGGTCTGGAGCCCTATATCCTCTTCATTGTTCTTCCGTAATACATAACTATTGTAGGCATCCATCAGGGCTTCGCCCATGGTAAAGATATGTTTTTCCAGGTCATTACTTTCATTGGTAGCTTCAAAGATAATCTCCTGGGCCCTGGCCTGGTAATCAGCAATATTCAGGTCAGTTTTTTCCACCAGTTGTTGTAGTCTTTCAGCTGCCTTATGGATTAACTGTTTTTGATAATTAAGCTTGATAATATCAATAGTCGGTTGTAGTTCATCAACTGTATTAAAACCAGAGGTCAGAACCTCGATGATCTCTTCCGGGTTTTTAATAATCCCGTCTTCTTTTAATTTCAGGAAAAGCTTGGTTCTGGAGATCTGGTTACTCTCCTGAAACTGGTTCAGGAGGATTTCATAGATCAGTTGGGCCTGGGGGTCCAGGAAATGCCTGGTCTCCAGGGAGTCAGCAACATCATCAATCATTTCAGGAAACTGTAATAAGATACCCAGTAACTGAAACTCTGTATTCCTGTATTCCATTCTATTTAATAACTTTTCATTTGCAGCCATGCTAAACACCCTCTAAATTAATCTTCAAAATCCCAGGCTAATTTATCCCAGTCAAAGGAGAATCTGTCCTCCTGCCTTCTTTTGGGCCTGGTCTTCTTGAAAAGTCCCCTTGCTTCCCGGGTATCCCGGACCTGGTTCTCTTTCAGAAGCTTAATAAAGTTATCTTCAATATATTGGAGGGATGGTTGTCCATCCTTTTTCCGCCGGAAGGCTTCCTGGATAGCCAGTTTCACCACTTCTACACTCAAGGGGTAATCCTCCTGGAGCCAGTTTTGAAAAGTCTCCACTTGTACCGGGCTGATATTTTGCCATTGGGCCAGCCCATAAAGCTGGGCTATTTCCTTGATTTCCCGGAAGAGCCTGTCCTGTTTTTGCAGGTCTTCATAACTATGTATCTCTTTCCTATACCAGTCATCGATGATCCCCTTCAGGTAGTGGAAGGCCTTTTCTGCCGGGTTATTGTATTTTTCCTGCCATTTATCTACCCGGCGGATCAATTCCCGGATCATCTCCAGCGGGAAATCCTCCAGCCACTGGTTAATCTTGCTTTCCAGGATATTCAGGTCTTCAGCCGGGGAAATAAAGGTTAGAATAGCCTGAAAAAGTTCTGCCCGGCAGGGTTGGGGCAGTTGCAGGATCTTCATCCGCAGTTCCCGGTTATTAAAATAATCATTATGAAGCCCGGTCTTACTTCCTGCCGGCAAGGCCCCGGCCTGCTGGATTTTATCTATATTAAGCTGGATCAGGTAGGTATAGTCACCTTCCCTTTCCCCTGTACAGTCTATTATACCATTATTTTTTAGATAACTTAAGCCAGCATAAATCTCTTCCACTTTATAGCTGTCAGGCAGATAGGTGGAAATAATAGTGGGACAGGTCCGGATCTGATAATTATCATCCATATGGGTAACCAGATATAAAAAGATAGGCAAAGTTACCCCGGGAAACTGGAGGAGAAAACCGCAGTCAATAGCAGCATCTCCAATCTCAATGGAACGGGTAGAATTCATATTGGAAACAACTAATTTTCTCTGTTCATTTATAAAAGCCTTACCCATCTTTTTTCCCTTCCCTTTCAATATATAATATATTCTTTGCCGGAGGATTAAATCCTGCTACTGAAATTCCAGAGAAAAATAGAACCCCTGTAGAAAGGCTATTCAACAGGGGTGATAAGATATAATTTTTTTTGTTCCAAATTTGAAATTATTAAAGACATGGAGTAACAGTTACATGAAAAAAACCTCTGGCAGATAGGAAGTGCCAGAGGTCTAAGAACATGTTAGCAGAACTTTATAAGAGAGATTATAAATTATTCATTTCTTATATCTATTATTTTCATTGCTTCTGGTAGATTTTTATTTTGAGAAACTATATCCAGGTTAATAGGTTCTATCTGTGGGTCAAGACTTAATAGCTTAAGATTATCAAAATAAGCAGTTGTGTCATTATCAGGACTGGTTAATATTAGGAAAAATACTGGTATAATATCTTCTAGTTTTATGTAATCCACATAAGATCCGTTTATGTAGAAGGTAAAAACAGAGTCTTTAAGACTGAAAGCTAATTTATTTGCCTCATTTCTTTTGAATCCTGGTACCTGTCCAGTTTTCAAGGTAGTTAATTTAAACATACCTCCTTCAGGTATGGCTTTTCTGATATAATAATAACCATTTTTCATGATTTTAAAATAATGAAAACTTTTTGCATCTTCACTAATTAAGTTAAAGGTTAAACCTACACCCTGATAAAAATCAGTATCATCAAACTCAATGTCTGTTTCTCCATAAAAGCTTTCTGGTAAAAAACCTATATCTATTATTGGTAATTGGCCAAGGAATCCAGCATTAACAGTGAAACTTAATTTGCCATCTTCTATAACCCACCTCATATGATCATATTCTTCACCAGGGTCATCATCATTAAAATCAGCATGACCTAATATTAAACCAAAATTGGCTTTGAGATGGATGTCTTTTTCCATAATTATAACACGCTCTGGTTCAGTACTTCTAATAGCACCTTCCCAAAAGGCAAAGTCATGATCTTCAGCAGGTATGGCCTTCAGGGTTACCATGTCATTCTTTTCGTATACTTCTTTATCCGGTGTTTTCTTTACGTTTCCTTCTCCAATAATATCAATTTTTAGGGAATAGGTTTCAGGTACATTTGGAAGAGGAGTACCAGTGCTCTTTTTGCCATTATCACATCCTGCCAGCATAAAAACCAGAACAAAGATAATGAGAATAGACAAAAAAATATTTTTTCTGGACCTCGTAAAATACCTCCATTTAGCGTTTTTACTATATATTTCTTGATATAAGAATATATTCNNTGCAAAAATCCGGGAAAATATAGTATATTTCCTGAAAAAGGGCCAGGGACCATTCGAATAAGTTCACAGAAAAAACCTCTGGCAAAAGCAGAGCCAGAGGCTTAAAAATATTAAGCAGAAATTTAAAAGGG
>LFRS01000177.1:33590-34366 GCA_001512435.1 Halothermothrix sp. DTU029
TTCAGTATGGAGTGCCAGTAGATAGAATACCGGCTTCATATTTTCGCTATCAACAACCTGTTCTGTCACAAGGCCGTTAACATAGAAGGAATATAAGTCACCCTTTTTGCTGAAAGCCAGTTTAATTGGTTTATCTTTTTCAAAACCTGGTATTTCTCCCTGCTCTATTATTGGCATTTCATTATATTTCTGATATTGTTCATATTTTACATCATTTTCTTCTGTTATTGGTTCATATACCTCTGTTTCTTTTATAATATATTTACCCTCTGTATTAACTAGAAGTAAAAGATACTTTCCCTTAATATATTTTTCTATTTCTTTTTCACTATTATAAACTGGAATAATATTGTCAAACTCCAGCTCACCAAAATGAAACCCGGCAACGGTGTAAGGATCTGTTTTGCCAAATTCCAAATCAACTTCCCCATAGAAATCGACCGGTAAAGGCTCTGGTTGAAAATATTTTATCCTTGTAAAAAGGTTTGCCTGTTTCATAGTTAAAGCATATTTTTCATTTGTTATCTCTTCTTTTATAAAGTCACTATTTATAAAGTTCCTATTCTGGAATATCTTATCTTCATTTTTGAAGTCCTGGAAACAGTATTTCTCGCCAAAGTTGGCCTTGAGATGTTTGTCTTTATCCATAATTATAACACGCTCTGGTTCAGTACTTCTAATAGCACCTTCCCAGAAGGCAAATTCATAACCCCCAGCGGGTATAGCTTCCAGGCTTACCTTGTCATTCTTTTTGTAGACTTCCTTATTTGGTTTTT
>LFRS01000128.1:0-234 GCA_001512435.1 Halothermothrix sp. DTU029
AAAACCTGCCACAAACCAGATATCCAGAACAATATTCAGTGCTGTAGAAATAAGAAGAAAAATCAGGGCTGAAACAGAATCTCCCAGTCCCCTTAAAATACCGGATAAAATATTATAATAGGAAAAACCGGCAGCACCCAGAAAGAATATATTCAAATACCCTTCACTCCAGCCGATAATTGATTCCGGAGTATTAAGGAATTGAAGCAAGGGCCGGGTAAGCATAGGGCCGAT
>LFRS01000128.1:268-587 GCA_001512435.1 Halothermothrix sp. DTU029
CCTTCCCGGTCCCTGGCGCCAAAATACTGGGAGACCATAATCCCAGCCCCTGTTGCCACTCCAACAAAGAGTACCAGGAGGAGATTCAAAATAGGCCCGGCACTGCCTACTGCCGCCAGGGCATTATCCCCTATATACCTACCGACAATAATGGAGTCAGCAGTATTATAAAATGTTGGGCAATATTCCCTATCAGCATGGGTATTGAAAATTCCAGTATCCGTTTCCAGGGGGTTCCCTCTGTCATATCTCTTGCTGTAAACAATTTACTGATCTTAACCATATCTATAGCCTCCATCCTTTATTATTACTTATAAGT
>LFRS01000167.1 GCA_001512435.1 Halothermothrix sp. DTU029
GGTAAAGGTAAGATAGAAGAATTAAAGGCTTTAATTGAATATACTGAAGCCAATCTCCTGATCGCCAATGATGAGCTTTCCCCTTCCCAGATCCGGGTCCTGGAAGATAAGCTGGAGATAGAGGCTATTGACCGGACTATGTTGATCCTGGATATCTTTGCCCGGCGGGCCAGGACCAGGGAGGCAAAACTCCAGGTAGAAGTAGCCAGGCTGCAATATATGCTTCCCCGGCTGGTAGGGAGGAAGATCTATGACCAGCAGGGGGGAGGTTCAGGTTTTGCCAATAGGGGAGCCGGTGAAACCGGCCTGGAACTGGACCGGAGAAAAATAGAAGATAGAATCAGCAGCTTAAGGAAAGAGCTGGATATATTAGCTTCCAGGCGGAAAGTACAAAGAAAGAAGAGAAAAGACAGCGGTATGCCGGTAGTATCTCTGGTAGGTTATACTAATGCTGGCAAATCAACTATCATGAATAAAATGATAGAAAATTATCATGGATCAATGGAAAAACAGGTTTTTGAAAAGGATATGTTATTTGCTACCCTGGAGACTTCTGTCAGGAAGATAGTCCTGCCTGATAACAAGGCTTTTCTGCT
>LFRS01000138.1:0-4161 GCA_001512435.1 Halothermothrix sp. DTU029
TCCCCACCCCCCTATCATAATTTTTAATTAAATTTATCTATTGTGAACATTTTTTGACCTGGATTATATCAGCAAGCTCTTCTAAATAGGGTAAAGAACTTTGGGCTCCTTTTCTCGTTACAGTAATACTGGCAGCCCTGGTTGCAAACCTGATAGCCTCTTCAATACTCTTGCCCTTTGATAAACTGAAGGCAAAGGCACCTATAAAGGAATCACCGGCAGCTGTTGTATCAACAGCCTTTACTTTGTAAGCACTGAAGTATTGAGCCCTTTCCTCATCTACCCATAAGCTTCCCTTATCACCCAGGGTTACTATTACATTTTTACAACCCTTATTTATGATATTTCTACAGACTTCTACCATATTGTCTGCCCTTACCTTTTCTTTTGAGATAATGTCCAGTTCTGTTTCATTTGGGAGGAAAAAATCCACCTTGCTAAGGAGCTCTGCCGGGATATCTGCTACAGCAGGAGCCGGGTTCAGGATAACTATGGTATCGTTTTCATAACAGGTATTAATAGTATGTTCCACTACTTCCAGAGGAATCTCCAGTTGCAGTACACAATATTTAGCCTCTTTAATAATATCCAGGTGTTGATTGATATCCTCTTTGCTGATTGCATAATTGGCACCAGGATAAACAATTATATTATTTTGGCCTTTCTCATCAACACTAATAATTGCCATCCCTGTAGGCATATTTTTCTTTTCTACTATTCCCTGAGTCCCTATATTTTCAGCCCGTAAATTTTCTATATATTTTTTTCCTTCAGCATCATCCCCAACAGCAGCAATCATTTCAACCTTACCACCCAGACGGGCAATTGACATGGCCTGGTTAGCCCCTTTACCACCAAAATAATTTTTCATCTCTTTAGCTATAATTGTTTCACCGATTTTGGGTATATGAGGTACAAAAATATTGGTATCTATATTCAGGCTTCCAACTACAACGATTTTTTCCATCTCTTCACCCCTATTAGTTAATTATGTAATTCTTAGTTTATAGCTTTTACTGAAGCCCTTTCTACCAGACTGGTTTTTATGATAATTCTTCTTGGTTCCGGGTATTTATTATCTTTTAAGATATCAATCACTACCCTGGCAGCTTTTTTTCCTAATTTATATATAGGTTGGTGCATTGTGCTTAAACCTGGTTTGACAAGTGATGAGAGCAATGAGTTATCATGGCCGAAAACAGAAACATCCTCTGGTATCTTCAACCCATATTCCCGGAGGGCCTCATAGGCGCCGATGGCCATCAAATCATTACTGGCAAAAACCGCTGTAAAGCTTGCTTCTTTTTCCAATAATTCCTTCAGGGCCAGATAAGCTGATCTTAAGCCAAAATCCCCCTGGAGAAAAAGCTCTTCATTAAAATCAATATTATTATCCTCAAGGGCCATTCTATATCCTTCAGCCCTGCAATACCCGGTATTCGTGTTTAGGTCACCTGCTATATGGACTATTTTTTTGTGGCCTTTTTTGATCAGGTATTCTGTTGCCAGGTAGGCTGAAGAAGTATTGTCAACTATTATGGCAGGTGCCTTGCTGTCTTTAACAAACCTGTCTATCTGTACAACCGGTATTCCTTCCCTTTCCAGTTTAAATATTTCTTCATAAATATCGTAGGAAAAAGAACCTATAATACTATCAACCTGTTTAGAACGTAATAAGTCTATACTCTCCTTTTCCCTCTGCTTTTTGTTGTCTGTATTACAGACCAGAACAGAATAACCATATCCTCTTAATTCATCATCTACAGCCCGGGCAATTTCTGCAAAAAAGGGGTTGCTGATATCAGGTACTATTAAGCCAATGGTATAGGTTTTATTCATAACTAAACTTCTTGCTACACTATTGGGATTGTAATTGTATTTTTCAATTATTTTTAATACCTTTTCCCTGGTTTTTTCATTTACGTCCTCTCTATTATTCAAAACCCGTGATACAGTTGTGATAGAAACCCCTGCTTCATTAGCAATATCTTTAATAGTTACCCGCACAGTCCATCACCACACTTAAATATTGTTAATACAAGGATGAAATCGTTTTCATTAATTGGTTTTTAAAAAAGATGTTAACGTTTTCAATTCTAATTATAAAAGATTCTAAAAATATTAGCAATTCTATAATTTCAGGATATAGATTGATTAATAAGTTCTATTTAGCAAATACTCTGTTTTTCTACATTTTTCTATCATTTTTTACATTTTAAAATATTCATACATTTTTAAATTTTTTATGTCTTCATAATTTCTTTCAACAAAACAGGGTCCGGGTTAATTGAAGCAAATAATCTCTTCTTCAGCTCTTTCTTGCTATTGATTAGATGAGAAGCCATCTTATCCAGGGCAATAGCAGAAAGAACTGACTGTATAAAGCCATCAATCAGGTTATCCAGGCTTAAGCCCAATTTATTGAAATCCTTCCTGTCCATCAACTTAAGTCTCCTCACATCACTATCCCAGCCATCTTCCAGCTTAATCGACAGGTTAGTGCCCAGCATATCCCAAGAATCCCTGCCCTTGTCTAATTTTTGATTTAAGGGGCTCTTTGCTCTCCGGGCATACATGGCAATAGGTTTATACCCATCCTGGCTGCTAACTATCATCATTCTTAGATCTGAGGCATAGATTTCCTTCCTCTTATTGGGAACTGTTCCCACATGATAATATTTCCCTTCTGAACTACTTGTGCTCCATTCATAATTTCCTACCAGGCTCTGGACAATAAAATTATTGTAATGGTGTTCAGTATTCATGAATTCTTGCAGTTCTCTTTCATTGGTTATGGTATAAACTCCCTGGCCAGCATTACTATAGGGTACCTTTATCACTGCATGGCCGCCAAATCTTTTTACCCATAAAGGAATCTCATTTAAGGTAAGATCCATAATTGTCTCTGGTGTAAAAATCTTGAGGCCATAATCCTGCAGCTCGGCATTGAAAAAATCATAGGCTTTTGCTGCAACTAATTTATTCCTTCCCCCAGCCAGGCAGGCCACTATTGGGTTATAAATAAAAGTTTTAGTGTTAACCGGTATCCTGTTCCAGGGTTTCTGGGTTACATAACGGAGGGCAGCCCGGATGGGGTGCCAGCTGCCTTCAGGATCCCTGACCTCCATGATTCCATCTATAAATCTAACTGCAGGATCTTCATCACCATTAAAAAAAGAAACCAGAAAAACCCTTTCTCCTGTTATTTCAGCAAGGGCTGCAGCATAACCAGAGGCCTCCATCTGGTTCTTATCATAAACAACCGCCAATTCTCCTTTAGGAAGCCTCCTGGAATTTACCAGGGGCAAGAAGGAAGATTCCAGTAAACGCCTGTAACCTCCCATCTCCTGATAATCATTTAAGACAGGCATAGATTTTTGCCCTGAAGGACAGGAATTGGTTTCCACCACAATCATCCTCTTATATCCACTGGCTGAGGTTACATGAAATAAATCTGTTCCAGACCAGTAAATATATTTAGGCTGATATTCGATTAATGACATTAAATATTCTGCATCTATAAGGGGATTAAGATGGCAATATCTCTCTACAACCTGCTCCTTAGTAAGGTTCATAAAATATGCTACCAGGGTATGGGCCTGGGCATTGATTACCTTTTCATAATAATGTTTATTTAATTCAAAAGAATCTGGTAACACAGGCCGGGCAGGTTGGGAATATTTTATCTGCATGTTTCCTCCTCCTTAAGCCAGATTGGCTCATAAATTAAAAGTAGGATATACCATATTCGCCATTTCCAATTATTATTCCTGCCAGAAAAATAGGGAAGGAAATATTTATTTTTCGCCATTTTTTATCCTTTTTTATAAAAAAAAGGAGGTCTCTTATAGAGACACCCCTCCAGGCTTTTATTATCAGCAGTTTTCCCCTTAAACCCCAGGTTTATTCTGTTATTATCTCCTCAGCCTTATCAGGTGAAAATACAAGTATCCTTATTTCTACAGAAGGAGTTTTTCGTATTATTTCATTTGTTCCATAAAGATACAAAGTCACCTTGTCTGGTGTTTCAAAAGTAGTTTCACCTTTCTTGATTTGCAAATCATCTTTATAGAGTATTAATTTATTATCTTCTGTCATTCTGCTTGCACTATAAATTATATCACCTTTTTCTTTTTCAATAAAAAGGGTGTATTTATTACA
>LFRS01000138.1:4325-15703 GCA_001512435.1 Halothermothrix sp. DTU029
CACTGTCAGTGTTAACAATTAAGTCAATATATACCTGGTCATCTATCTCATATTTATTCCCCTCTTCACACCCTGCAAGCAATAAGACAAGAATAACTGACATAATACAGAATAAAAAAATTCTCCTCTTCATACTGACTCCTCCACAAATAATTATTTTCTATTATATTTCTGCATATTCCCTCATTCTCCTGCGATATTTGCGCAGTTTTTTACAAATTACTCTATTTGTTTTTCTGCTTACCCATAAAAAAATCAATACTATCTAGCTTTAAACTATATAGCATTGATTTCGCCCATTAGGAATATAGACTTATTATTTCATATATCTTTTCTTTGGGTACAGGCCTGCTTATATAATAACCCTGTATATAGTCACACCCCATCTCTTTCAGTAATTCCAGGGATCCTTCTGTCTCAACCCCTTCGGCAAGGACCTTTTTGCCCAGGGCATGTCCCATTTGAATTACGGCCTTGACAATCTCCTTATCACTGCTATCTTCTACAATATTGCCAATAAAGCTCTTATCTATTTTAATAATGTCCACTGGAAGATATTTCAAGTAGGCCAGGGAAGAATAACCTGTACCAAAATCATCGATAGAAATACTGAAACCTCTTTCCAATAATTTGCTCAGAATCCCATTTTCCATCATAATATCTGTTTCTGTTATCTCCAGTTCAATTTTGGGGGAGCAAGTGGCATATTTGGCCATAATCCGGTCCACTTCATTCAGAAACCTATAATGATGTAAGTTATGGGTAGAAATATTAATAGATATACTGATATTAATTCCATTCTCCTGCCAATCTTTATAATCAATTAAAGCTCTTTCCAGAACCCAGTAAGTCAAAAGGTTAATGAGGTCAGTATTCTCCATTTCAGGAATAAATTTATCAGGTGTCATCAGGCCTTTTTGAGGATGATTCCAGCGGATCAGGCCCTCTACTCCGAAAATCTTCCCTGTTAATAAATCGTACTTAGGTTGGTAATAGAGGACAAATTCCCCTTCTTCCAGGGCTTCTTTCACCTCACCCAGTAATAAAAAGTTTTCCTTACTCTTTTCTGTCAAAGACTCCTGGTAACAGAGGTGGCTTAAACCCTTTTCCCTGGCCTTTTCCATGGCCACAAAGGATCTTTGCATAATCTCTTCCCCGTACTTACCATGTTCCGGGTAAAAGGCACAACCCAGCCTGGTTTTTAAATAAATGGGAATACCACTGATATTGAGAGGGTAATTCAAAAATTCAGAAAAATGCTCTGTCAATTTCTCTACTTTTTCTTCCTGGTAACCTTCCAGTAAGAGCTGGTAGGTATTTTTATCAAAGGTATAGAGGGAAATATTCTCAGGCAGGTTAGAATCTATGTATTTAGCTACCCTATACCAGAAATAATCAGTCAANNCAGAGTAATTATGCCAAAGGGTTTTTTGTTATCAGGATTTATTATTTCTTCCAATTTTTTATATAAACTTAACTTATTGGGCAATTCCACCAATACATCATAATAGGCCAGCTTCTCTACCTTATGAAATTGGCTAAAGAGGATTTCAAAAATTATCCCTGCCATTGTGCCAATATATACAAAAAACAACATCCGGCTAAACCAGTTAGTAAAATTTTGCATGAGGCCTAGCTGAACATCAAGGGGCATAAGTGGACCCATAACTATACCGGCCAGGATTCCGCCCAGAAAACCACCCGGAATTTTAAAACTCAGGGCTGCATAAATAATGGGCATGTATACTACATGAACAAAAGAAAACTTGCTCCCTCCGGTATAGTAGGTTACTAACCAGGATATTAAATATAGAGAGAAGATTATTAAACAATCTGAAACTTTCATTCTCCTGTTTGATCTACTACATCTTTTAACCAGATACTCTATCCAATGTGACAACCTTTTCACTTCTTATTTCACCTCTGGTTAAGTAGATTTTTAAAAAAATTATAATTTAATATATTATTCAATAAAAGAGGCAAGAATTCCTGTTTTATTTTCAATTTTTTTGTAAAAACAAAAAAATCCTGGCCTTTAAGGGCCAGGATTAGTCTGCAAATAGACAAATTCCCCATAAAAGTCTTATATTTTTACTACATTGGTAGCCTGGGGACCCCGCTCTCCTTCAACTATTTCGAATTCTACCTCCTGTCCTTCTTCCAGTGTCCTGAAACCATCAGTCTGGATGGCGGAATAATGAACAAAGACATCTTCACCATCATCCCGTTCTATAAAGCCAAAACCCTTCTGTTCATTAAACCATTTTACTTTTCCAGTGTAAATCATTAAAATAATTCCTCCTGTTATTTCTTCCATAGAAATTATAAATCTGCTGCTTCCGCCTCTTATAAAGCCAGCTTATTATTAGTATTAAGACAGGAGCATTATTTATACCTTCCTTCTTTTTCCTTAACTTATGAAACTATTCTTAGCTACTGGAGTTTCCCTTCTTTTATCAGGCCAATCAGACGGCTGCTTAATTCATTGACCTTAAACTGATCAACTTCTTTTTCCGGATTATTTACAGTAACTGAGATAGCATAAAAGTCTCCACCCTCATCTTTCTGGAGTAGATGGGTATATTGTAAAACCCCTGGTTCTGAACCTCCTTTGAAGCCTACCAGGTACCATTCTTCTGGCTGGGCTAAACCGGGATTAATCCTGATCTCATCTGCAGCCCTTAATTGGTATATTATGTCACATAATTCCCCGGTAGAAAAAAACCATTCCAGTTCATTTATCAACAAGGGAGAGAGGACAATATCACTGATACCCAACTGCAGATCATTTAATTTTGTAAGAAGGCTGGATTTTTCCTCCCTGGTGGTTGCCTTTAGATACTTTTTCTGTAGTTCCGGATCAGCCTTATACTTCAGTTTAAATAACTCACTGGTCTTCAGGAAGGGAATATTCCTGTCAGCAAGGCCTTTTTCAATCCTTTCCCTTCCTACAGTGTTAATTAAAATATCAGTAGCAGTATTATCACTGATTGAGATCATCAGATTGGTCAAGGTTTTTAAAGTCATTGGTGTGCCTCCCGGCCAATCCTGTAATATACCACTGGGAAGACTCTTATCCTTTTCTGTAAGAATCACCACAGTATCCCAGCTCAGCTCTCCTTGCTCCACAAGCTCATAAACTGTCTTCAGGACATGAAGCTTGAAGGATGACCCTACTGCCATCTTTTGATCAGCATTATAGGTTAAAAGCTCCTCTTGATTATTTTTGATTACAGCCAGAGAAACCTCACCTTCCAGGGCCTTAAATTCTGCCAGGATTCCGGAAATATCATCATCATATAAGGTCCAGTGGCCAAACCAGAGTCCTATTATCTTACCATCCTGGTTTAAATAAATCTGGGCCGGTGCAATACCCTTTTCAAAAAAGAGGGTATAATTGCCACTGGAGCCACTGACATCAAGCAATTCACCCAGATTGCCTTTATATTGCTGCAGTATCATGATAAGTTGGCCAGCCGGCACCTGGGCCAGGACACTCTCATCAAAGAGTTCTGCTACCTGATTATCTGCTACAGCAAATAAGTCCAATAACTTGTCTGCCCCTGGATCACCCCCGGCAAACACCATTGCAGTCAAAAAAATGCTAAGAATTAAAAACAAGCTGATCCTTTTTTTCATTATTAGACCCCTCCTCATTATTGTACTATCTATTAAAATTTATCTTTTCACAGTCTTACGCCGGCTTCTCTTAAAGCCTGCTGTAATTTCCTGACATTTATATTTTTGACACTGGTATTTTCACTGATAGCAATTGCCGCTGCAGTCCCTGCTGCCTGGCCAGTAGCCATACAGGCTGAAATAGCCCGGATAGAGCTCTCTGCCAGGTGATCTGTACTTATACATCTGCCTGCTACCAGCAGTTGCTCAATTCCTACTGGTAATAAACACCTGTAAGGAATTCCATATTCTTTATCCAGATCTACAATATAAACCAGGTCATCCCAGGTGCCAGTCGGTGAAAGCATATCATAGAATCTGGGATAGATAGCAATCGTGTCTTCAAAAATTCTTTCTTTATCAATATCTTCTGCTGTCAGACGGTATTCTCCCTTAATCCGCCGGCTATCACGAAAGCCTATTGTGGGGGCAATGGAAGCCAGTTCTGCCTTTTCAAAACCCGGTAAATACTCTTTCAAGAAAGTAAAAAATTTGAGAACCCTTTTCCGGGCCAACTGCTCAGCCCTACTCAGGTCATCAGCATCAGTGGGGTCAATCTTATACACATTACAGAAGTTTATATAACTTATCTGGCCACCGGCAGTTAATCTTCCCATGGGAAAGTTCTTTCTTTTATAACCCATATCAATGATACCTTCAGCCACCTTTTGATTATAGATATCATAAAAATAATCAATTCCCTTTTCATCCAGTATTTTTTTTACTCTTTCAGTATCAATACCGGCCACCCTGAAATTAACGGTACCAGGTTGGGTCAAACCATCACTTTCCCGGCCCTGTTCAAAAGGAACACCAGCCTCTGCTGCTACATCACCATCTCCGGTACAATCTATCACTACTTTCCCCAGTATAGCCTCAAAACCGGATTTGCTATTTATTATAACACCCTTTACGGCCTTATTATCCCGGATTACGTCCACTACCCTGGTATGCAAACGGAGCCAGATACCTTCTTCCTCTATCTTTTTGTCCAGGAAAATTTTCAGGTATTCGCTGGAAAAACGGTGGGGGCTGAAATCTGTCCTGATATCATCGGAATTGCCAAATTCTCTCCTATACTCCTCTTCCAGTTCTTTGTAAATTCCTGTTAGTTCAAAAGGCCCTTGCCAGAGGAAGTAATTGCAGGACTCCACATAAGAGGCAGTGATATTACCACCCAGAAAGGGACGGCTTTCTATTAAAGCAACATCCATGCCCTGTCTGGCAGAAGCAATGGCAGCACCTATGCCTGCCGGCCCACCACCACAGACTATGACATCAACTTCCTTCCTTAGCTTCACTTCCTTATTATAAGATATCATTTTCATCTTTTTACCATCTCCTGCCAGGATATAAAATAAAACACCAAGCCAGAAAACATCAGGTCAGGAAATCCAGGGAATACTATTCAATAACATTCTGTGGTTCTCCCGCCAGATATTTTTCTATATTAGCAAAAACAATAGCTGCCCTTTTCTGAAAAGACTCCACAGTGGCAAAGGCAATGTGGGGAGTCAATATAGTGTTTTTTGCATTAAGCAAGGGATGATCTCCTGGAATAGGTGGTTCCATTTCATAGACATCGATACCTGCTCCGGCAATCTTTCCCTCATTGAGGGCCTCTGCTAAGGCCTGATTATCAACTACTGCGCCCCTGGCAGTATTGATTAAGATAGCTGATGGTTTCATTAAAGATATCAGGTCTCTGTTTATCATATTCCTGGTAGATTCCAACAAGGGTACATGGAGGCTGACAATATCGCTCTCTTTCATTAATTCTTCCAGGCTTACATATTGGACACCCAGGTCAAGGGCTTCTTTCCTTTCCCGGGTAGCATAGCCCAGGATCTTACAACCAAAGGCCCCGGCTATCTTCGCAACCCGCATCCCTATCTGGCCGACTCCTACAATCCCCAATACCTTGCCAGCCAATTCATTACCCAGAAGGCCAGCTCCTGTTCCAGCATTACGGGTAGCCTCATCACAGGGTTTGATATTCCGGAGGAGGTCAATGATCATGGCAAAAACCAGTTCAGCCACTGCCTGTGTGGCATAGCCGGATGAATTTGAGACAAGAATATTTCTTTCCCGGCAGGCAGCCAGATCAATGTGGTCTACGCCTGTAAAACCTACAGAAATCATCTTGAGGTCAGGGCAGGCTTCGATTACCCTTCTGCTCAGGGGTAAATTGGTTATGATTAAAATATCGGCATCTTTGGCCCTTGTAATGAGAATATCCTCATCTTCCACCCTGTCCTGGTAGGCAATTAACTGATGGCCAGCCCCTTCAAGTTTTTCCCGGTATTTACTTAAATCTTCTTCTGATATCCCTATGGGTTCCAACATAACTATTTTCATTATTACTTCTCCTTTCCTCCAGGTGTAATTATTTATTTCATATAATTTTATAATTATCTAATTCTTAATTATTCTTTACCCCTTACATTATATCTTTTTTCTAATAATCTTTCTATAGCCAAATTTATTCTTTTTTTCTTTCTATTTTTTATCAATTAATGAAATCCTTTTTATAGCAGCCTCTGTTATCTCTTCCGGGTAACCCAGGTACTCTAATAGTTTAATAGCATTACTACTGACAGCAATACCCTTCTTCAACTTATAATCAAAATCCAGGCCATCTTTGCTGACCTTATCAGTAAAATGATAGGTATCATAGCTGGCCTGCAACCTTTCTGCCAGTTCTAAATCATGGGTAGCCACTATTGCCAGGACATTATTTTCATAGAGATAGTCCAGGATCCCCTCTGCAGCAGCCAATCTTTCTGCCGAATTTGTACCAGATAGCAATTCATCTACGATACACAGGGCAGGAAATTCCCCCCTGACAGCATTGAGCATTTCCAGAAGCCTTTCTGCTTCTGCAAAATAAAAGCTTTTACCCTGTAGGATATTATCTGTTCTGCTTATTGAAGTAAAGACCTTGAACATTTTCCCCCTATAGGAAGTGGCCAGACAGGTGGCAATACTTTGAGCCAGGAGGGTATTCACACCTATTGTCCGTAAAAAAGTTGACTTTCCAGCCATATTAGAACCGGTAATTATCAGGCCTCGATCCTTAATTTCTATGGAATTGGCCACAGGATCCTCCAATAAGGGATGGTAAACATCTTCAACCCGAAGTCCATCATCTTCTTCCCGAAATTCCGGTACACAGTAATAAGTGAGGGATTCCCGGTAGGAGGCAATTGCCAGAAGGGCATCTATTTCTCCTACAAGTATGAAAACCCTTTGCAATACTTCCTGTTTCTCCTGGAGTAGGCGGAGTACAGAATTGAAGTTCCTGATCTCTATCAAAAACAAAATATTAAGGTATTCATAAAGAAAATCCAGCTCACCCTTTACGGATTTAGGGATAATATTACTTACCTTTGCCCTTAGTTTGCGGACCTGGGGAATCAGTACTCTTAACTCTGCCTGGTATTCCTCCAGTACTGGATTCTCTATTTTAATAATATTATCTGCAGTTTTAATTAGAGAAGAAAGATATTTTATGGAATGAGTAGGCAGTTTATTGAAATATCTCTTTTTGAAAAAATGGTTTACTGCAGAATTTATCATCAGGGCAAGGGAGAGAAAAAACAAAGCCATGCCGCCTAAAAAGAAAAATGATATTATTATGGCTATAGAAGGCAGGACCAGGAGATTCAAGAATAGTCCAAAGGGACTGGGTGCAGGCAGCTCATTCCAGAGCAATTCAACCAGACTATTATCATACTGTCTTTTTAATTGCTGCAATTCCAGGCCTAGCCTTTCCCTGAATTCCTGATTAAGCTGAAACTCCTTTATAATCCGGTCCCTTTTTAATAAGTCCTTTTTATTAAAAAGAGGATTCCTGAGCATATGATATAAAACTGTCTCACCAGCTGTAGTCTGGGTATTATCCAGTCTGGCAAAAACCTCATCCAGATTAAGATCCTGCCAGGTCTCTTCATCAATATAGGGGCTCTCTTTAGTTGTTATTGTATATTCTGCCTGGAGCTTATCAAAAAGTAAGCGTATGTAGTTAAAATTCCTCTCCCTTCTTACCCGCTGGCCCCAGTTTTGCCGTAGTCTAAATAAGTTCTTCATCCTTCGATAATGGAGATAGCTTCTGGCCAGTATAAAATATAAGGGTATAATAAAAAGGAAGCCACTTAACCAGTAAATATTATTTTTTATTGCCCTAAACAGGACAAGGATACTGAGAATAATTAATAGGCATAGAGCAAGGACCAGTATCCTCCTTCTATTTGTTAATCCTCTTCTACTTATTTTATTATCAGGCAAGGCTCTCAACTCCTAAATAATAAATCTGTATATACTCCCGTAATATATCTTATATACTCCCCTTTTAATCCTGGCAATACTAGATAGTAACTGGCATTATTTATTAATATATATTGGTTTTTCCTGCCAATTACTTACCCCTATTATAGTTTAACTTCTACTGGTTTTCAAGGAAAGGAATCATAACATAAAAAAAGAGGCCATCTCATATTGAGACAGCCCCTTTTTATCTCCATCTTCTCTTTTAGGTTATTAAATTAATCAACTTTTCTATAACACAACCACCAGTCATAGCTTTCGATTTGGCCCTTTTCTACTGCTTCGTTCCGCTGCTGGATTTCAGCATCACTGGAAGCCGGTGGAACTATTACCTTATCACCAATCAGTTCATTGGCTGGCCAGTTAGCAGGGATAGCTACTCTCTCTTTCTCTGCTACCCTGAAACCTTTCATCATCCGGAGGAATTCATCAACATTTCTGCCCAGTTCTGATGGGTAATAAAGGATAGCCCTGATTACTCCTTCCGGGTCAACAATAAATACTGCCCTCACTGTTGCAGAGCTATTTGCAGGATGAACTAAGCCTAACCTGTTGGCTACTCTACCCATCCCGTCAGCTATAATAGGGAATTCGATCCGCTCACCTAAATTCTCCTCAATCCATTCTGCCCACTTTAGATGGCTATGTACCTGGTCAACACTTAAACCAATTAATTCTGTATTTAGTTCCCTGAATTTATCATAATTCTTCTGAAATGAATAAAATTCAGTTGTACAAACTGGTGTAAAATCTGCTGGATGACTGAATAAAAGGAACCATTTTCCTTTGTAATCCCCGGGTAAATTAATCTTACCCTTGGTTGTCTCTACCTCCATCTCTGGAAACCTGTCACCGATCAACGGCATTTGTCTTCTTTCTTCCATAGATAAACACCCCTTTATTTTAATGATATTAGTAATCGTTACTATTATTATAAGTATAACAATTTCTCTTGTCAAGGCTTTTTTAAAAAATTTTTATGGCAAGAAAAAAACAGCCTTAAAAAGGCTGTTCAGTAATCCTCTTCCTGGTCATCATCTGATAGTATCCGGATTATAGACCAGTAAGGCCTTCCCTTTTTCAACATACAGGCCAGGGAAAGGCCCATTATTATACTCTTTTCCTTCCAGTTCCCCGGCCAGAACCTGTTCTACCAGGTAAACAATATTATCAAAATACTCCAGATCTAAAGGTTCATTACCGACTTCCATCAGGTGGCCAGTATAGATTTTTTCAAATTCAGCTTTTCTTTCAGCCAGTTTACGCAGGCTTTCTAAATACTGCTCCAGGGTTAAAGTTCCTGGAATATGCATCCATAAATGCCCTGTTCCTATGGCATCACTGCTAAAGAGAAGTTTATTGGCAGCATCCAGTAAGACAACAGAACCTGGCGTATGTCCTGGTACTTCTATCACTTCCAATTTCCTGTCACCCAGATCAAAGATATGGCCATCTTTGATATTTCTGAAATTAGCCAGATCTATTTTCATCTTGAATAGGTCAATAAGCTCATTTTCTTTATCTGACATATATACTTCTTCAAATTGATTTGCCTGGCCAATATGATCACCATGGGCATGAGTTATTACTACCTCCAGGGGTTTATCAGTGATATTTTTGATAAAACCCTTTAAATTACCTTTCCCCATACCGGTATCTACTAAAAGTGCTTTCTCGGTCCCTTCAATCAGGAACATGCTGGTCCTGGCATAATCAACTATTTCCCAAACACCAGAATCAAATTCAGTTAAGCTATACTTTCTTTTTTTAAACAAAACCCTTCCCCCTCAATCTAACTACAGCATTCTCTCCTGCATTAATTTAAAATAAAAAATTAAGGTTCAATAATTAATTCGTTTTTATAGACATCTGCCCAACCATTACTCCGGTAACCTTCTATAGTAAGGGCTACTTCATACATTTTGCCCATAGGCATACCCATGCTCTCCCAGTGTTTAAAATGTTCACTGACAGAAATGGTACCTTCAGTACGTTTGCTTCTACGTACACTCCAGTACTGCTGGAAGGTTGCGGTACCTTTTATAGAAGGTTGGTTTTTACGGGTTGTTTCATAAATATCATAAGTACCCCCGTCAATGGTAATAGTACCCTTAGATATTGCTCCAGGCGGACGCCAGTTACCCCAGCTTTCAACCACATAATATTCTACCAGGGGATCTACTGTCCAACCATAGACACAGAGATAGGAGTTACCCCTTGGTTGGTAGTCAACACCAAATTCAACAGTTATATTACCAATCTCTTCATGAGTCTGAGTCTGGTTAAATTTACGGCCCTTGCGGAATAAGATATTATTGATATTTTCCCACTCACAGGTGAAGGTACCTCCACTACCCAGGACCATTTTACCAGTACCGCCATAGTCTTTCCAGAACTCATAATCATAGCCATCATGTTTGCTTATTTCATTATAATAAACGGTTTTAGCCCCTACCCAGGTAACTAACAGGAGAGACAAACATATTACCGAAACCAGTACTGCTAAACTTTTTCTTTTCATTTTGATACCTCACTTTTTCTGTAATTTTATTTAATGCTTTTATGTATAATATTCAATTTATATAATAACACAAGTCAGGTGTAAATGTAATATAATAATGATAATTTTCTTAAATTTCATTTTACTTTTAGAAAACAGGGCCCTACCCTTATTTCCTGACCTTCGTCCCTGTATAGGTAAAGGCATTTCTGTCCATCTTATAAAAATCACCCACATCTTCAGCAATTATATTATTACATTTTAAGCAGAGCAAATGCCCATCTTGAACCCCAGCTTCATAAACTTGCTTAATTCTATCCTTCCAGCAGCGCAAGACCCTGCCCATTCCAATCTTATTATATTTTAGCAACTTGGCCTTACATTTAGCACACTTGATAATCAGCATTTTATCAACTCCAAAAGTTCTGATTATCTACTTAAAAAAATTCTCCCCAGGTATACTGAAGAGAATTATTAATTAAAAGAGTAACTTTAATGCATATTTAATAAATAATTAGTCAATTGCTGGTTATCTTTTTTAACTTTCGATAATGATTTTTTAAATCGCTCCGTTAAATCATCAATCATATAATTATCTAAATAAGATTCAGCGAAAACTCTCGCAATTAGGTTTATTTTTTCCTGATTATTTAACGTCGAATCAATAAGGGTACTCCATTTATCCTTATAATATGAGTAAATAAAAAGTCTTAAAGTTTCATTTTCATTGATTTCAACTTGTTCCAAGGTATCAAAAAATTCATTATTTCTACTTTGCCATCTATAAATCCTATCTTTTTTTGGACCTATATATTCAAGCAAATCTAAATATATTTCTACATCATCCAGATTTAAATCCATTTCATGAAGTAAT
>LFRS01000173.1 GCA_001512435.1 Halothermothrix sp. DTU029
TTGTCCTCAATGTTTATAACTGGGGAGACTATATTGACGAATCGGTTATCCAGGAATTTGAGAAAAAATACAACATCCGGGTGAACTACGACACCTTCAGTACAAATGAAGATATGTATGTCAAAATCAAGGCAGGAGGGGCAGACTATGATGTCCTCTTCCCCTCCGACTACATGATTGAGCGGATGATAAAAGAAGACATGCTGCATAAATTAGATCTTACCAATATCCCCAATTACCAATATATTGAGGACCAGTTTAAAAACCTGGAATATGATCCGCATAATGAGTATTCGGTACCCTATTTTTGGGGGACAGTAGGGATAATTTACAATAAAACAATGGTCGATGAACCTATTACCAGTTGGCGGATTCTCTGGGATCAGAAGTACAGCAAGCAAATCCTGATGCTGGATAGCCAACGGGATTCCATCGGGGTTGCCCTTAAAATGTTGGGTTATGACATGAACACCCGGGACCTGGATGAACTAGAAGCAGCCAAACAGGCCCTGATTGAACAAAAACCCCTGGTCCTGGCCTATGTAGGAGATGA
>LFRS01000135.1 GCA_001512435.1 Halothermothrix sp. DTU029
ATTCTCTGGAAAAAGCTTTCCTCAATCTCATAGGGAGGGTTTTTATCAGTATAATCCGACCACCTGATAGGAACCCTGACATGATCAAAGCCAGCCTCCTTTGCCAGCTGTAAATATTCTTCTTTCAGTATTGTTCCCCAGCTTCCTTCCCTGTAAGGAGACTCCAACATATTACCCATATTTATTCCCCTACAAATATTGAGTACAGGTGGATAATCAGCTAATTCACTGGCTATTATTTCTATTGTATGAGAGGAGAATAAAAGTATTAATAAAAAAAGTAAACCTGTAAATTTGATCATGCTACACCTTCCCCTTTGTATGTTTTTAAAATATAATTCTCTAAACAGAAAAAAACTCCTGTTTAATTATGTAATATAAAACATAAAGGTAGTAGGTATTAATGATCAAATACAGGTTTACTATTAATTAACTAATTATTTATTTTATTTATTTTTCCCCTTTATCTTTACTATTCACCGTCATCGCCTATTGCATCGACAGGACAGGATTCCATGGCAGCTATTGAAGCTTCTCTTTCTTCATCGTTATCAGGCTGCTTATAAACAAAAGCATGATCACCATCATCGCTTAGTTTAAAGTTTTCAGGAGCTTCTGTTTCACAAATACCACAGGCTATGCAGGAATCATCTACATAAAAGGGTCCAGCAACATTGTCCGCAAATTTGTTTTCGGGATTGGCCATTAGCTTATTCCTCCTCTTTATATATTTTTAAATTTATTATATCCTAATTCTGGTTTAATTACTATATTATATATGAAAAAAATGAAAAATTTTCTTGAAAAAATATATAAAGCAAATTATACTGATAATACAAATCTTTGTAAATTGAGAGAACTTAAGAAATTCTTTTGTGTAGGTGTTGGTGTTGAAAAGAAATTTTCCAATTAGCAGAAAATATATGTTGATTTTTATAATATCTTTATTAGTAGTTATATTTTTGGGAGCCTNNGTATGTTCTGGGAGCAAGAGGACCCGATGAGTTTGACTGCTCTGGCCTTATTACCTGGGCTTATAAAAAGGCTTTGGGGAAAGATGATATCTTTAGAGTTAATAATAAGAAAGCAAGAGATGTTAATATGCAGGATTTATGGCAATATAATGTTGTAGCTCTGGAAAAAGGGGATATTATGCCAGGAGATATAGTTTTTATAACTATTGATGGGAAGAAGATTACTCATGGTGGTTTATTCATCAGATGGATAGATGATAATGAGTTTGAATTTATTAATGCCTCTTCATACTATGGGAAGGTAGTTATTGACACCTGGAATATAGAAGGACTCAAGCGGGGCCAGTACTTCGTGGGTGCTGGTAGACTTACAATTACATATTAATGTTAGCCGCCTTATTGGCGGTTTTTTTATATACTTGAGTAAAAAGAAGATGGCTAAAGGACTGCAAATCCTCTGTCCTGGATCTGTCGCCATATTGTCGCCATTTTTTCTGAAATCGGGTGATTTTTGTTGATATTAGATGATATGGCAAAAATGAAGAATGCCGTCAAACCAACGATTGACGGCATTTCCTGATATCCTTTAAAATGTATGGTGCCGAAGGCGGGGCTCGAACCCGCACGGTCTATGTGACCACTAGTCCCTCAAACTAGCGCGTCTGCCAGTTCCGCCACCTCGGCATGTTCCTAGGCTCGATATATAATATAACATATCCCCTTATTTCTGTCAACAGAAATTTTGCTAAAAAAACATAGCATATGAAGGAATTTTGTCTCTTAGAGAGAACTATCAATTAGGAATTAGTAAGTTGAACACATTAAAAGGAAATAATGGTAAATCATTAACTTTAAGAAAGGGGTTGCTTTTGGTGGAAAAGGCGAAGCTGAAAAAAATATATATAGCTATTGGAATAGCTATACTCTTACTGGCTATAGGGTTTTACCTTTATTATTTTTATCCCCAGGTAATACCAGGTCTGGCCAGCACCTCTTTAAAACAGGATGTACATATTTTATTAATTGGTCTTGATGATAGAGAGAGTGTAGTGGAAGGAGAGGTGTCGGCAGATGCCCTTGTATTGGCACAGCTACTTGTAGATGGCAAAGAAATAAAAATCACTAATATAGTCTTAAATGAAACAGTAACTTTTGGAGAAAAAATTGAAAAGGAGCAATTAGAGACTTTTCTGACTGGAATAGGGAAGTTAGCCGGGGTAGACCTGAATTATTATTTTACCATCAGCTATCAGGGATTTGTAGAGCTTGTTGATAAACTTGGTGGAATTACTATCACCAGGGAAGAGGAACTAAATGTTCCAGATCTTGATCTGGCTTTAAGACAGGGGAATAACACTTTATCTGGCTCAGCGGCATTAAATTATGCCCGTTTCTTCGACTATACTAAAGATGAAGCAGAAAGAGTAAAAAGGCAACAGGAAGTTATCAGTGCTATTATTGATAAAGCTCTTAATGAAACTACCCTGGTAAACATACCACAAATGTTTAATACAGCTATTACTACCTATAATTCAGTAGATACTAATCTTGAATATACTTTAGTAGTTGACATAATTGAGTATTTGATGAAGAATAGGGAATTGAGCATTAACTATGGTCTTATTACAGAAGGTGCTGATTAATATATTATTTTAAGTAGAAAAAAAGAGATATAGAAAGTAATAAAGATATTTTAGTTAATAATCCTTAATAATAAAGGTTTAAAGTAATTGACTTAAATGGGTTTTTTGTATATACTTATCATTGCTGGCAACACTACAGTGTTGTCAAAGGGCGAATAGCTCAGCTGGGAGAGCACCTGCCTTACAAGCAGGGGGTCACAGGTTCGAGCCCTGTTTCGCCCACCATCTAATAACTTGTTGTATTAGGGGGCGTAGCGTAGTGGTTTAACGCGCCAGCCTGTCACGCTGGAGATCGTGGGTTCAAATCCCATCGCCCTCGCCAGTGGTGAGATAGCTCAGATGGTAGAGCAGTGGACTGAAAATCCACGTGTCGGCAGTTCGATTCTGCCTCTCACCACCAATAAGCGGGAATAGCTCAGCTGGTAGAGCATCACGTTGCCAACGTGAGGGTCGCGAGTTCGAGTCTCGTTTCCCGCTCCAATTCATAAAAGTTCCTGATTTTATCAGGAACTTTTCTTTTATTTAAACAGGTTTTGTTGTCAGGAATCCCCTGGTTTAACTGATTGAGTTTTTTGGTTATGGGGAGATGAGAATTAAAAAAACAGTTGACTTATTCTTGACATAAAGAACTCCTGATGCTATAATACTAATTGCCATTAGAGGTTAATTAATGTGGCGGCATAGCCAAGAGGTAAGGCAGAGGACTGCAAATCCTTTATTCCTCGGTTCGAATCCGAGTGCCGCCTCCAATTGATAAATGTTGATATGACAATGAATTAAGCCCTCTTTAAGTAAGAGGGCTTTTTTCATAAATTCTTATTTTGGTGCCGTAAAGGTGCCATTATTAAATAGTTATGAAAATGACACACGGGAAATAAGCCTAAGTCTACTAACAAAACTGGCCAATCTGTACGGCAAAAGTATTGACTATTTTATTGGTTTTGATGATTACCTAATATTAGTTTTGAGATTAAGGGCTGTTTTTTTATTTAGAATAAAAAGAAGGAACTTCCATTTGCTTGTAGAAATAACTGGATATGATTTTCTAAAGCTATAATAGGGGGTATTCCTGTGAATAAAAAAATAAAAATTTATTCAGATCTATCTATTATCTTATTATTATTACTGATACAATCATTACCTGTTGTAATGCTCAAACCATCAGACACAGAAGTATTAAAGGGTAACAATGTTATAGTATATTATAATTCCAGTGATAAGGCAGGAGCCACTAAAGTTTTCGAAGTACTGGAAACAGGAGCAGGAGGGATTCGTAAAAAACTGGAATTTGAAAATACAGATCCCATTGAAGTATATGTATATAAAAATCAAGAATCCTTATGGATAAGGAAGTACGGCCTGGTTACTTTATTAGGAGCACCGGAATGGTACATAGGAGATAATAAGGGAGACAAGGTATTAATAGTATCTCCAGATGCAGATACAAGGGTACATAATTCTGATAGTATCTTGAGTGCAGCGATGCATGAACTGGTACATGCAATAAATTATCAGATAAATCCGGAACTATCATATTGGCTTGATAATGGTATAGCAACATATCTGGCCGGGCAAGTACCTAATTTCAGTCTGGATTATTTTTATGATATACCTACATTAAAAGATATTAAAAGTGAAAATGAAAAAAGGTTCGGAGAAATAGGTGGATATCAGTATTCTTATACCTATATAAAATTCCTGGACAATAATTATGGTTGGGATAAGGTTTTAGAACTGCTGAAGGGCAAGAAAAGCTATGAAGAAATATTCTCTAAATC
>LFRS01000023.1 GCA_001512435.1 Halothermothrix sp. DTU029
GACCAATTGTTCCAATATTAACATGGGGTTTTGTTCTTTCAAACTTTTGTTTTGCCATTTTTCACACACTCCTTATTATTACCTTTATATATTCAAAATATATTCTAAAATTTTTATTCTCCCTTTACCTATGTACCACCATCTTATAGGTTATGTTTTTTAAGAAAAACCTCCAACTTGCGTTTTACCCTTTGTAAAGCATTGTCCACAGACTTGACATGTTTGTCCAGGGATGTGGCAATGTCTTGATAGGATTTTCCATCTAAGTACTCCTGCAATACATCTCTTTCCAGATTACTCAACATTGCATCTATCTGGTTTTCAATTAAATCATAGGTTTCCTGGCTGACAATTAGTTCTTCTGGATTGCATAATTTTCCACCCTTTAATACATCCAATAAGGTACGGTCTGATTCTTCATCATATATTGGGCGGTTTAACGATACGTAGGAATTCAAAGGTTGGTGTTTTTGCCGTGTTGCTGCCTTAATAGCTGTAATAATCTGCCTGGTTATACATAATTCTGCAAAAGCCCGGAAGGAAGCCAGGCGTTCTACCTTATAGTCTCTAATGGCTTTAAATAGGCCAATCATACCTTCCTGTACTATGTCTTCTCTATCAGCACCAACCAGAAAATAAGATCTTGATTTGGCTAAAACAAAATTTCTATATCTTTTTATAATAATCTCTTCAGCGTTTTTATCACCATCTTGAACCAGCTGGATTAACTCTTCATCACTCATCCTGGAATAATCTTCATAAGGTATTTCCTGTACATATCCCCTCAACAAGACCCCCCCTAACCTCTATAAGCATGGCTTATACAATATATTATACTTATTAAGTATTACTTAGTCAAGCTATACAAATTATGGAGAAAACCCCTGTCTCTTAAGGAGGGTCCTCTTTTCCAGGATAAAAAAACTAATTTATTTTTCAAAGTATTTTCTAAAAGATCCTTTGCAAGTTATCCAAAAAACCTGATATAAAGAGTTCTTAAACTGGATAAACCCTTACTGGCGTTGCCGCAGCACTTCATAGATAAGTATGGCTGCTGCCACTGAGGCATTTAAGGAGGAAAACTCCCCGGGCATGGGTATCTGGACCAGAAAATCACAGTTTTCCTTAACCAATCTGCGTAATCCTTTTCCTTCACTCCCTATGACAAGGCCAATAGGGCCTTTAAAATCTGCATTATAATAGAGGGTTTCCCCTGCCATATCTGCCCCCACAATCCAGAGACCGGCTTTTTTCAGTTCTTCAATAGTCTGGTTGATATTCTTTACTTCAGCTAAGAGGATATGCTCGATAGCGCCAGCAGAACTCTTGACCACTACAGGGGTAATGCCAGCAGCACGTTTGTCCTGATAGATAACTCCATGGGCACCGGCAGCATAGGCAGTCCTTATTATAGCACCAAAATTTTGGGGGTCCTGGATCTGGTCCAGAATAACTATAAAGGGGCTTTCTCCCCTTTCTTGAGCATAAGCTACTATATCCAGGGCTGTCACCAATTCCTTTTTTTCTGCAAAAGCTATAATCCCCTGGTGGGAATGGGAAACACCTATATGGTCCAGTTTGGTGCGGGAAACCCTTTGTATCCTGATCCCCTTTTCCTGAGCAGCCTTTATGATCTCGTCAATTTTTTCCCCTTTTATCCCTTCCTGAATAAGGATCTTCTCTATCTTCCGCTTGCCTTTCAAGGCTTCAATAACCGGATTCCGTCCTTCTATCTTTACCATCTTCATCACCTGCCTTTAGCTCCTGATTCCAAATCAAGGCAACCTATTTTTCCTTTTCCCTCTCTTCAATAGCTCTTATTATATTATCCCAGATCTCTGCCAGCCTTTCCCTCTGGTCACTTAAATAGAGAAAACCTATCAAGGCTTCAAAGCCCGTACTCCACCTGTAATCTATCATGTCAACATTATCGGGTATTTTACCGGTCTGGCTATTTCTCCCTCTACGGACTATATCCTTTTCTGCCGGGGAAAGGCAATCCTCCAACAAGGCTACAAGTTTAGCCTGGGAAGTAGCATTAACTATTGCCACTGTTTTCTGATGGATTTCCTGTAATTTCCGAAAGCCTTTTTTTAACAGGTGTTCCCTGACCATTACTTCAAAGACACTATCTCCTATATAGGCCAGGAGGCCTGGAGACAGGAGGGAAGCCTCTTTTGCTGTATACATTTTTAATCCCTTTCTTTCTCCCAGATCACACCCTGGGGGGTATCTTTAACTATTATTCCCAATTCCTTCAGGCCATCTCTTATTTTATCAGCCATGGCCCAGTCTTTTTGCTGTCTGGCCCCTTCCCTTACCTCAAGGAGCAATTCTATTAATTGCTTAGACAGGCCTTCATCTGCCAGCTCCTGATCCTCCATATTAATATTTATACCCAGTATGCCCAGGAATTCTGTAAATAATTGATCTGCTTCCTGGATTAGTTGATAATTGCTTTCTGTTAAGAGAAAGTCCTGGGCATTGATCAGGCGGTTAATGGCAGTAACAAAGTCATGGAGTACCCCTATGGCCCGGGCAGTATTAAAGTCATCATCCATGGCCTGGAGGAATTCCTCTTTTAGCCCAGCAAGATCCGGCAGCTCTTCCTCCCTGACCTTATTATTTTCTTCCAGCTTGCTATTTAAGAATCTTTTTATATTATTTACAGTGTTGATGATCCTTTTCAGACTGGTACTGGCTTCTTCCAGTTCTTCCAGGCTAAAATCAATGGGGGAACGGTAATGTTTAGTCAGGAGAAAATACCGGATCTCTGTCCCTTTGTATTTCTCCAGCAATTCCCTGGTAGTATAGAAATTACCCACTGATTTGGACATCTTTTCCCCTTTTAAATTTACTGGTCCATTATGGAGCCAGTATTTGGCAAAGGGTTTCTGGCCTGTGCAGGCTTCCGATTGGGCTATTTCGTTTTCATGATGAGGGAAAATCAAATCTGCTCCCCCGCCATGGATATCAAAGCTTTTGCCCAGGTATTTCATGGACATAGCCGAGCATTCAATATGCCAGCCTGGCCAGCCTTTACCCCAGGGGCTCTCCCACTCTTTTTCTCCTGCCGGAGCCTTCTTCCAGAGGGCAAAATCCAGGGGATTTCTTTTTTCCTCTACTATCTCTATCCGGGCACCGGCCTGCATGTCTTCCAGGGAACGGCCAGATAGTTTCCCATAATCCTCATATTTCTCGACACTGAAATAGACATTGCCATTAATCTCATAGGCATAGCCCTTTTCCAAGAGGCCCTCTATCATCTGGATTATAGCATCTATGTTTTCTGTTGCCTTCACATAATGGGTGGCTTTTTTGATATTTAAGGCAGCAATATCCTCCAGGTAGGCTTGAGTATATTTGTCGGCCAATTCCTCGGGGGTTAAATTCTCCTCCCTGGCCCGGTCCACGATTTTTTCATTTATATCGGTAAAATTCTGTACATAGGTTACTTCATAACCCTTATATTCTAAATATCTCCGCATGACATCATAGGCCACTGCACTCCTGATATGACCTAGATGGGAGTAATTTTGTACTGTTAAACCACAGACATAGATCCCTACTTTTCCTTCTTCCAGGGGGATGAAGTTTTCTTTTTGCCTGGTCAGGGTATTATATACTTTAAGCATTAGCACCAGCCTCCTTTGCTCTTGGTTTTTAAGAATCTCCATGCTAATAAATTCCTCATAATAACTAAATTCTTTCTCTCCCCTTATAAGAAAAAGCCTCCATCTCAAGACAGAGACGAAGGCTTCGTGGTTCCACTCTGTTTGGTTGATAGGAAAAGGGAACTTAACCCCATCAACCACCTCATCTAAAATAACGGTTTTACCCGTAATTCCCTACTCAAACTTCCCCTATTAAGGCTTTCTTTTCAGGAATTCAACTCCAGGATGCATAGAGATAAGCCAGCTATGGAATACTCGCAGCCAGGGTATTCCTCTCTGTCATAGTGGTCCTTATCCCCTCTTCCCTTCATGGTTTTATAGTATATTTAACTTTCTTTTCCCAGTCTCCTTTTCCCTCTGAAAAGTGTCAACTGGATTATCTGGCTTTATTGTCCCCTTATCTAGCCAGGGCCAGGGCCTCATCCAGGCGTTTTTCCACTTCTTCCAGGCCAAAGATATAGATAATATCACTGAGTTCTGGTCCTGAATTCTTCCCTGTTAGGGCAAGACGGACAGGATGGTAAATTTTCCTGGGCTTAACCCCCAACTCTTTCCGTATTTCCTTGAAAATATCATTGATAGAGTCCTGGTTAAAATCTGTTAAAGCCTTTAATTTGTCTTTTAAGCTGGTAAAGACCAGTTCCACTTCTTCATCCCTGAACTCTTCAATGGCCTTTTCTTTGTCTTCATATTCTAATTCTTTAAAGAACAGTTCTGTTTCTGCCGGTATCTGGGAGAGATAATCAACTCCTCTTCTGGCTACATCTATAACCTTTTTCAACCACTGGTATTCCTCTCCGGAAATCTCCTCACCAACAAGGCCTGCTTCCTGCAAATAGGGGAGGGAAAGTTCCAGGATTCTATCCAGATCTGCCTCCCTGATATATTTGCCATTCATCCAGTTTAATTTCTCCACATCAAAGACAGCTGAACTTTTGTTAACATCAGCTATATCAAAGCGGCTAATAATCTCTTCCCGGGACATAATCTCCTGTTCATCCTTGGAAGACCAGCCCACTAAAGACAGGAAGTTAAATAAGGCCTCAGGTAAATAACCTTTCTGGCGGAATTCTCCTACATAGATAGCATCACTGTCACTGCGTTTTTTCAATTTGGCCCTATTTTCATCAAGTATTAAGGGCAAATGGGCAAATTCAGGTACAGGAAAACCCAGGGCTTTATAGAGGAGAATTTGTTTGGGTGTATTGGAGATATGGTCTTCTCCCCTGATTACCTGACTAATCTTCATCAAGGCATCATCAATAACTACCGCAAAATTATAAGTAGGCATTCCATCTGATTTAAAGATAATAAAATCATCCAGCACATCAGGGCTAAACTTGATTTCTCCTCTGATTAAATCATTAAGGACTATTTCCTGCTCCTG
>LFRS01000064.1 GCA_001512435.1 Halothermothrix sp. DTU029
CTGGTAGTGCTTCTTTTCTGGGCCCTCTTATCCAGGAAATATCATCCCTTGATTCTCCCTTCACCGGGAGAGACCTTGCAGGCCATGGGGGGGTTGTGGCAATCCGGGGCCTTATGGGCAAATGTAATGATTACCCTGCGGAGGACTCTGCTGGGTTATTCCCTGGCTTTACTGGTTGGGGTCCTGCTGGCCTTATTGCTGAAGGCCTCTAGTTTCTGGCAGGATTTTTTCCGTCCTATTATTACTATTATCCAGATTATACCTCCGGTATTATGGGTAATCCTTGCTGTTATCTGGTTTGGCATAGCTGCTGACCTGACACCGGTCTTTTTGATTTTTATAGTTACCTTTCCCATTATTTTTGTCAATATTTTTTCCGGCCTGGATAGTATAGATTACAGGTTGGTAGAGATGGCCAGGATTTACCGTTGTTCCCCTGGGAAAATCATTACAGGAATTTATTTTCCCAGCCTGGTACCCCACCTGGTATCAGCAATCAGTTTAGGCCTTTCCTTTGCCTGGAAGTCTACTATCTTTGCCGAGTACATAGGCAGCAATAGCGGGATAGGTTTTGCCCTCAGTAGGGCCAATAGCAATCTGGAAACAGAGAAATTGTTTGCCTGGACCTTATTGCTGGTTGCCTTTATGCTGGTTTTTGAATATGGTATTCTGGAGGCCCTGGAAAAAAGGGTAACAGGGTGGAGTATAAATGAAGAGAGGAAATAGGGTTTTGCTGGAATTGAAGAATATTTATAAAAGCTTTAGAAATAATAAGGGTGACCTGCGGGTCCTGGAGGATATCTCTATCAAAATCCAGGAGGGAGAGATTGTAGCCCTGGTGGGGCCATCTGGTTGTGGCAAGACCACCCTTTTAAATATTATCTCTGGCCTCCTTGTTCCGGATAAAGGAGACTTGTTTTTGAAAGAGGGTTTGCGCCTGGCCTATATCTTTCAGGAACCCCGGCTTCTGCCCTGGAAAAGCGTGACAGGCAATATAGCCTTTGTCCAGGAGAATTTTCTGCCTGAAGAGGAAGGAAGAGAGGTCCGGGAAAGGCTCCTGGCCAGAACCGGCCTCCTGGATTATAAGGATGTTTACCCGGCCCAGCTCAGTGGAGGTATGAAACAGAGGCTGGAGATGGTCCGGGCTTTAGCCATTAAGCCAGAGCTGGTCCTGATGGATGAGCCCTTTAAATCCCTGGATATAGGGTTAAAGTATCAGCTCCAGGAACTTTTACTGGAGGAATACAGGCAGCAGGCTTTTGCCATCTT
>LFRS01000049.1:0-333 GCA_001512435.1 Halothermothrix sp. DTU029
TGAGGATGTCTATCGATAGACTTCTACAAAAATAGTGTAATAGGTTTAGGGATGGTTGGAATGATTATAGATTTTTTTCATACCCTTCATTTTTATTAAATATTGTCCCCAGGGAAAGATAAATCCTTCTGACTCCATTCTCTGATATTTCCTGGAAGTATAGACATTAATTTTCCTTTAAAAACTAATACATAAAGACCTGTCTCTGAAATAATAATAAGACGACTCCCCTGTGTCCTTTTCCTTGTTTTTCAAAAATGTAAATATGTGATAGAATGAAACCACGGAGGTTTTAATGTGAAAATAAATATAAAAAAACTGGAAAGGCTGGCC
>LFRS01000049.1:487-819 GCA_001512435.1 Halothermothrix sp. DTU029
GAAAACAAATGCTCTGTATATGAATACAGGCCAGAGGCCTGCCGGTCTTATCCCCATCTGCACAGGGATAATATCAATCACAGGCTGATCAGTTTTGTTGACAATACCTTTATCTGCCCCATAGCATATAAAATAATGGAAGACTTGAAGGCATATTTTGACACTGAAAATTAATTAAATAGGGGGGAATCTCCATGGAAAAAAATAATTATAAAAAAGTAAAACAGGTTCTCTCTATTATTTTACTGGCTAATCTACTGGTGGCTGCCTTAAAAATTATTATTGGTTCAATTATAAAAAGTACCAGTATGACTGCTGATGGTTTTCATTCC
>LFRS01000049.1:1006-1568 GCA_001512435.1 Halothermothrix sp. DTU029
CTGGTCTCCCTGATAGTTGCCGGCTTCATCATCCATGCCGGCTATGAAATTTTCAGGGAAAACAGCGACGTGCTCCTGGACAGTGTAGCTATTAATGCAGCAGAGATCAGTGAGCTGGTAATGGCCTTTCCGGATGTAAAAGGTGTCCATAATATCAGGAGCAGGGGCGGCATTAATGACCTCTATATTGACCTACACATTGAGGTTAACCCGGAGCTGGATGTAAAAAGGACACACCAGCTGGCCCATGATATAGAGGATGCCATCATGGAAAAATACCACAGAAATTCAGAGGTTATCATCCATATCGAACCTTATAAAGAGGATGCAGGCAATGGGCAAAAATAAAAGGCCCATGACAGGCCTCTTCCATCCAATATTTAGCCAATTGAAGACGGTTCTTATCCTTATATTTAACCCCGTCCTGTTCTACCTCATTTTTAATAGACATAATTGAATACATGCCATTATCCCAACTATATTTATCGACTATTAATAAACTTATATCAGTATTAAATTCCAGGTTAATCTCTGTCACTATACCGTAAATACTGTATTTTAG
>LFRS01000049.1:1672-16062 GCA_001512435.1 Halothermothrix sp. DTU029
ATGGATCTGGCCAGGCCTTCAGAACTCATAGGCTTCCCCTTTATGTCCAGGGCTATTACATAAGTCCTCTCCCCCAGGGAACTTAAGATCCTTTCCCCCTCCTTGTTTTTTATGGCTTCCTGCTCCTTAAGAGAGGGGTTGGCCGGTATTCTTTCATCAGCCAGCTCTATCATATTAATTCTGCTATAAGGCCGGAGTCTTTTTATGAATTCATCAATTCCCTCCTGTAAGTACCTTTCCTTAAGCCTGCCTACACTTATTATATTAATCTCCATACTATCCCCCTCACTTCCCCTCTTTCCCACTCAATTATAATGGGAATACGCTTTATATCCGGGCCAGAGAAAAAACCAGGAAAGACAAGATAAATCAGCAGTGAGAGGAGCAGAAAGGTAAGCACAAGAAAGAGGATGAACCTTTTCCAGTTAAAAGGTTTTCTGTCTTTGCCAGAACTTATTCCGGAATTTAATCTCATTACTGGCCACTCTCCTATTCTAACTCTCCTTAGCCGGTAAAAATCTACCTGCTCTAATCCCTGTCATTTCAGTTATTTAGCCCACTTCAAATAGCTCTGTTGGCCGGTCCCGGTAGGCAATATCCAGTAACAGGTCTTTGCCTATGGTAAAACCATGGTCCTCCAGACTGTTTTTCACTGTTATATAGGCCAGAGCCGGTATATTATTATCTTGACTTAAATGGGCCAATAGTATTCTGGGAAAATTATCGCTTATTATCCTGGGCAATAAATCTGCTGTATCATCATTGGATAAATGCCCTTTCCTGCCATGGATTCTATTCTTTAACGGCCAGGGATAAGTACCACTCATCAACATCTCCAAATCATGGTTTGCTTCTATAACCAGTAAATCCAGTCCCTTTAAAGAGGTTTCTACCTCCGGAGATACAAAACCCATATCTGTGGCCTGGCCGATCCTTTTATTACCACAGCTGATAATAAAACCTACAGGTTCATTGGCATCGTGAGGGATAGCAAAAGGAGAAATCCCCAGGTCTCCGATCATGAATTCACCCTTAAAGATCCGGCAATTCTTTTCTGCAACCTTTCCCAACCTGTCCTCTGCCCCCAACCAGGTAGACTCATTGGCATAGATGGGCAAATCATATTTCCTGGACAAGACCCCTACTCCTTTAATATGATCAAGGTGTTCATGGGTCACCAGGATAGCATTCAGGTCATCACCGGCTACCCCTATTTTCTTTAATCTTCTATCAATTTCCCTGCCACTGAGTCCGGCATCAATAAGTATTTTGGTCTTTCCACCGGAAATATATAGGGCATTGCCGGAACTGCCACTGGCCAGAACAGATACCTCGATTTTCATATTTTCACCACATTTCATGCAGGATTTTTATTAACAAGGAAGAATAACTAATCTATACTGTCGAATTATAAAACTTTTTGATAACTTATTGGATGGAGGCACTCTTATGATCAAGGTCTTGCTTGTTGATGATTCGCCTTTTATAAGACGAATTTTTAAAAATATAATCGAACGTGATCCAGAATTAACTGTAGTGGCAACTGCCAAAAATGGCCAGGAGGCCCTGGAAAAAATTCAGGAAGTCAGGCCTGATGTAATCACCCTGGATATAGACATGCCCGTGAAAAACGGCCTGGATACATTAACAGAAATCATGAAAATGGAAAACCCCATACCTACCATCATGGTCAGTGCCCTGGGTGATAGGGAAACAGTCATGAAAGCACTGGAACTGGGGGCTTTTGATTTCATACCTAAAACTGAGCAATTTACCGGTACTGATCTTGCCGATACCCTGATCCCTAAAATCAAGACCGCAGCAAAAACAAAGCCTAAATTACCTGGTTTTGAAATTAAACCTATTAGTCCTATTAAAGATAAGATATCAAAAAAAGACCTGGAAAGCAAGTTTCCCATTGTAGCCATTGGCACGTCTTCCGGCGGCCCAAAAGCCCTAAAGGCCATTATTCCTGTCATTCCTGCTGATTTCCCGGCAGCCATAATGATTGTCCAACATATGCCGGCTGGTTTTACCAGGTCCTTTGCTGATCGCCTGAACCAGGAATCATTAATAAAAGTGAAAGAAGCCAGTGAGGGAGATATTATGAAACCAGGACTGGCTTTAATGGCCCCTGGGGGTTACCACATGCAGGTAGATGAAAAGGGGAAAGTCCTCCTGGATCAAACCCCGCCTGTCTGGGGGGTAAGGCCCTGTGCTGACCACCTCTTTAAATCATTGGCCAGAAACTTTCAGGACCGGGTCATTGGGGTTGTCCTGACCGGAATGGGCAAGGATGGGGCTGCAGGCATGAAGGTAGTCAAGGAAAATGGAGGCTATGGTATTGTGGAAGCGGAAGAAACAGCCCTGGTCTATGGTATGCCAGGAGCAACCATCAAGGCCAGGGCCTATGATGAAATCTTACCCTTACACGAAATACCAGGACAATTGATTAAACTTATAGAGAGGAGATTGCAATGACCATAAGTTTTGACCAGTTTGTTGATGAAGCAATGGAGATATTAAATATCAACCTACGTGGATACAAAATTAAGAGGGTACAACGTAGAACTGACAGCCTTATGCGCAGATACAATATAGAGGATTATGGTCAATGTCTGGAATTATTAAAAAAAGACCAGGACTTCAGAAATGCTTACCTGGATCACTTTACCATTAATACCTCGGAGTTTTACCGCAATCCGCAGAGTTTTCAATACCTGGAAGAGAAAATTATTCCAGTCCTGTTTTCCCAAAACAAGGTGGTTAATATCTGGAGTGCCCCCTGTTCCAACGGGGCAGAGCCCTATACCCTGGCAATTATGCTGACAGAATTAGGTTATACCAAAAGCCAGTACCGGATCCTGGCCAGTGATATTGATGCCGGAATCCTTGAGGATGCCGGGAAAGCCATCTATAATGAAAACGCTGTGACCAATGTACCACCAGCCTTGCTGGGAAAATACTTTGAGGAAATAGAAGGTTTATCAACAAAATACAAATTATCATCGGAAATAATCAAGAAAGTTACCTTTGAAGAAAAGGACCTGATTAATGACCCTTATGAAAAGGGGTGGGACCTGATCCTCAGTAGGAATTTCTTCATTTATTTAACCACAGAAATAAAGGAAATGTTAACCTATAAGTTTGTCGAGGCTTTAAGGCCAGGAGGCTTTCTCTTCCTGGGAAATACCGAGTTTATCTTTAGTCCGGAAAAATTCGGTCTGCAAAAATTACATTCTTCCTTTTATAAAAAGATTTAGGGCCAGTTCAATCTGGCCCTATTATTTTCACTATTGCTTTTCATCCACCTGGCTATTGATTCTCCCAACTTAGATGATAGATCAGGCTAACAATCCCTACAGAAAGATCCTCATTACGAACCAGGATTCCCTCTGGTACTACTAATCTGGTCGGGGCAAAATTCCAGATGGATTTGATACCTGCAGCTATTAACAAATCAGTTACTTCCTGAGCTGCATTGACCGGTACTGCTATAATGCCAATCTTCACCTGCTTATTCTTAACAATCTCTGCCAGGTCTTTGGTACTTCTAACAGTAATCTCTCCCACATTATTACCGATCTTATCTAAATCAGCATCAATAACATCAGTAATCTGTAATCCCATTTTCTGAAAACCTTCATAATTAACCAGGGCCCGGCCCAGGTTTCCTGCTCCTACCAGGACAGCTGGCCAGGTTTTATTGATCCCCAGTATTTTGGCCAGACTTTTTTTCAGGTCTTCAATATCATAACCTACACCCCTGCGGCCAAATTCACCATAATAAGATAGGTCTTTTCTAACCTGGGTAGGAGGAATACCTAAGCGCTCCCCCAGTTCCCTGGAAGAAACCACTTCATCCTGCTCATATGCAGAAAGTTTCTCCAGACACCGGTAATACAAGGGTAGTCTTTCAATGGTAGCCTTTGGTATGTAATTACTTCTTTTCATCTTTTTCACTCCTGACCTTAAGCTTTGGAATTATTCTTCCCTACACAAACTCCAGTTCCAGAAAACCCATCCTTACTTAACCCTGCTACCATTACTTATATCCTGGTCAACAGTAGTAATAACCAATTTTCCCTCATCATTGGATGCCGCCAGTATCATACCATTGGATTCTACACCAAAAATTTTGGCTGGCTGCAGATTGGCAACCATGAGAATTTTCTTGCCTATTAAGTCTTCTCCCTGATAATGCTGGCCAATTCCTGCCACCAATTGTCTCTTTTCAGTACCCAGATCAACCTGTAGTTTCAGCAACTTATTACTGCCCTCTATTTTTTCTGCTTCCAGTACCTCTGCAACCCTGATCTCTACCTTGCTGAATTCATCATAAGAAATCAGGTCTTTTTCTTTTACTGTTTCAGTTTCTTTTCCTTTTGCTGTTTCTTTTTCTCCAGGAGCCTGTTTTTCTTTTCTCTTTTCTACTTCAGCAAAATATTCCTCCAGATCAATCCGGGGGAAAATGGGGTCTCCCTGTTTTACTTTAACCCCTGCTTTAACCTGGCCCCAAACCTTGAGGTCTTCCCACTTTGTTTCCCTGATAAGGTCTTCTATCCCCAGTTGTTCGCCCATTAAATAGGGTGTTTTAACCATAAATGGTTTAAGGGTTCCAGCAATAATCCTTAATGCCTCTACCAGATTATATAAAACTGTAGCCAGTCTCTCTTTTTGTTCCTCATCTCTGGCCAGGATCCAGGGAGTAGTCTGATCAATATACTTATTGGACCTTCTGATAAAGGTCCAGAGCTCCTCCAGGGCTACAGTATATTTCAGGGCCTCCATGTTTTCCTCTACCTTAGCAAGCATGAGGCTGGCAGAATTCTTCAGATCCAGGTCCACTTCTTCTTCTGGCCCGGCAGCCGGAATAACCCCGCCAAAATATTTATTAACCATGCTGATGGTTCTATTAAGGAGATTCCCCAGGTCATTGGCCAGGTCTGAGTTAATCCTCTGGATTAAGGCCTCAGTGGAATAAGCGCCATCAGCACCAAAGGCAACCTCCCGTAAGAGATAATATCTAATGGCATCTACACCAAAATCCTCAATCAAAACAACCGGGTCAACTACATTGCCTTTGGATTTGGACATTTTCCCGGTCTTAGTCAAGAGCCAGCCATGGCCAAAAACCTGCTTTGGCAGGGGCAAATCCAGGGCCATAAGGACTATAGGCCAGATAATGGTATGGAAACGGAGGATATCCTTACCAACCAGATGCAGATCAGCCGGCCAGTATTTCTGGAAATTCTCCTCCTCAGTCTCATAGCCAATAGCAGTGATATAATTGCTTAAAGCATCTATCCAGACATAGATAACATGATCTGGGTCAAAAGGAACAGGTATACCCCAGTCAAAGGTAGTTCTGGAAACACTCAAATCCTCCAGACCGCTTTCAATAAAACTGACCATCTCATTACGCCTGGTCTCTGGCTGGATAAAGGCAGGATTGTCTTTAATATGTTGTAAAAGCCTATCTGCATACTTGCTCAAACGGAAGAAATAACTCTCTTCCTCTACCCATTCGATTTCCCTGCCACAGTCAGGACAGAGTTTCTCTTCCTGTTCTGCCACCTGTCTGTCTGTCCAGAAAGTCTCACAAGGGGTACAATACCAGCCTTCGTATTTCCCCTTATAGATATCTCCCTGGTCATAGAGTTTCTGGAAAATAGCCTGGACTACCTTGATATGTCTCTCCTCTGTTGTCCTGATAAAATAATCATAGTCTATCCCTAATTTCTGCCAGAGGGCTTTAAAGCTAGCTACAATCTCATCAACATATTCTTTAGGCTCTTTACCGGCTTCCAGGGCCTTCCGCTGAATCTTCTGGCCATGCTCATCAGAACCTGTCAGAAACATGGTCTCATAGCCCTGCATGGCCTTATATTTGGCAATGGTATCAGCAGCCACAGTAGTATAGGCATGCCCGATATGTAATTTATCACTTGGATAATAAATAGGGGTTGTCACATAGTAAGTTCCTTTTGACATAAATATTTACTCCTTCCTGATTCAAATATACCTGGTATACATTACTCAGCCACAATTTTACAATTATTTTATAAAAGATATGAAACATTGTCAACTATTTCCCAAAGTCAATACCGATGGCCTCTTGATAGACCTCCCTTTTGGGTATAGCCCTGATTTCAGCGACCCTTTTGATGGCTTCTTTTTTACTCAGCCCCTCTGCCATCAAGAGCCGGACATGTTCCTCTATCTCCAATTCAGCCCAGGCAGCTGTTTCCAGCCCTTCGCCCGGCTGCTTTCCTTCCACTATTATCACTATTTCTCCCTTGACCTCCTGACCCTTCAGCTCTTCCAGCAGGCTGGAGATCTTACCATAATACTTTTCCTCATGGAGCTTTGTTAATTCCCGCACTAAGGCTATTCTCCGGTCCCCCAGCACCCGTTCCAAATCCTTTAGGGTGGCCTGGACCCGGTAGGGAGATTCATATATAATTATGGTCCTTTCTTCAGACCGCAATTTTTCCAGCTCTTCTTCCCTGGCCCTGCCTTTGCGGCTTAAAAAACCCTCAAAGGCAAAACGGCTGGTATCCAGTCCGGAAACCACCAGGGCACTTATAGCAGCAGTAGGCCCCGGAACAGGTACAACCTCTATCCCCTGCTCAATAGCCTTTTTAACCAACTTATAACCAGGATCAGAGATTCCTGGCATCCCGGCATCACTGACCAGGGCAATGGCTTTACCCTCTTGCATTAATTGCAGGAGTTTTTCTGCCTTTTCCTCTTCATTGTGCTCATGATAACTTTCCAGTTGATTCTTAATCTCAAAGTAGTTCAGTAACTTAATGGTCCGCCGGGTATCCTCGGCAGCTATCAGATCAACCTCTTTCAGTACCTGGATGGCCCTGAAAGTCATGTCATCCAGATTGCCGATGGGAGTTCCGCAAACATACAGGGTACCCCCCTGAACATAATTTTTCTTCTCAGACATTAAAAACCATCTCCATAGATCTCCTTCACTTCCTGGGTATACTCTTCCCTGTCTTCCTCATAAACCATCAGGGTCGGTTCAAAGACCAGGCCAGGCCTGCCTCCCTTCCTGGCTTCAAGCAAAAAGGTTTTTGGCGCCAGCTTTAATCTGGATTGGATCAGGCGGATCCTCTTTGGTTCCAGGCGGTATTCCTTCAACAGGTATATTATCTCACTGAACCTGTTTACTTTATGTACCATGGTCAATTTGCCGCCTTTTTTCAGGATAATAGAGGCTTCCCGGATCAGGTCTTCCAGGTTACCATGGATTTCATGTCTGGCAATGGCTTTTTCCAGGCCATGGCTGATCTTGCCGTCAGCCACAGGCATATAAGGGGGATTTGTCACCACCAGGTCAATACTCTCCGGGGCAAATAGCTCACTGGCTTTAGAAAAATCCCCTTGCATAATTTCTATCTTATCTCCTAAGTTATTTAGTTCTATACTCCGTCTGGCCATCTCCACGATTTTATCCTGTATTTCAAGCCCGATTACCTTGCCTGGCTCCTGCTTGAAAGCCAAAAGCAGTGGGATAACACCACTGCCAGTTCCAAAATCTACTACAGTACTCCCCTTTTTTACCTCTGTAAAATTGGCCAGGAAAACTGAATCACAGCCAAATTTAAAAAAAACGGGATTCTGCAGGACATAAAGTTGGCCAGGGACTAAAACTGTAAGCTCTTCCATCACAAACTATTCCTCCGTCAATTGATTATCAATCAGCTGCTGACAAAAGAGACAGTCGCCCTTGCGCCTTTCGGCAAAACTGGGATGACAGACATGATACCCTTCCTTATACAAATGGAGGAGATTGGTAGCAGCCTCTCCCTTCTTTTCCTTCTTCCGGGCGAAGATAATCTCCTTTAATTCCTCATTTTCATTCTTCAATTCTTCATTTTCCTTATAAAGCTGATAAGTTATATCCTTTAGCTTCTGGAACCTAATGGACATCTCTTCTAAATGTTCCTGGAAGTAAGCCAATGCACTTAAAACCTCTTTGTCCATCCAGTTCCCCCCTAATCCTCCGGTCTACAACAACCGTTAATTTCCTCAATATTTATTTCAACATATTCTCCATCTCCAGTATCTACGATAACTGTCTTTTTCATCAGATTCCTATCTACAATCTCACCATCTACAACCTCATCGCCTTCTTCCACTTCCACAATATCACCAATGTCTGGCATAATTGCCCCAAGTTCTTTGTAGGTTCTTGCTTCATACTTTAAGCAGCACATCAAACGTCCACAGACTCCAGAAATCTTGGAAGGATTTAAGGTCAGCTCCTGCTTCTTGGCCATCTTGATGGAAATAGGGTCAAAATCCCGGAGGAAAAGAGAGCAGCAAAGGGGACGGCCGCAAATACCCATGCCACCCAGCATCTTGGCCTCATCCCTTACGCCAATCTGCCTTAATTCAATCCGGGTTTTAAATACCCGGGCCAGATCCTTGACCAGTTCCCGGAAATCCACCCTGCCTTCAGCAGTAAAATAAAAGATAATCTTATTATGGTCAAAGGTATATTCTACATCAATCAGTTTCATGGGTAATTCATGTTTCTTGATCTTTTGCTGGCAGATATCATAAGCCTTTTTTTCCAGCTTTTTATTCTCTATATGTTGCTCATGGTCTTCCTCAGTGGCTGGCCGGATTACCTTCTTCAATGGTGCCACTATCTCCTCCTCAGAAACCTCCCGTGGAGCCAGGACTACCTCACCAAATTCTATCCCCCGGGCTGTTTCTACAATAACATGATCTCCCTTATTCAACTCAAAGTCACCAGGATCGAAATAATATATCTTCCCGGCCCTTTTAAAACTTACTCCAACTACTATATACATATATCTAATTCACCCTCTTAGTTCTTATCTTTAAAAACATTACCTGTAAGGCCAGGTCTACCTTTACATTGCTGTCAATATACCTCTTAATAGTATTTACCAGATCCATTACTGATAGTAATTCTTCCAGTGAATAATATTCACAAAGCCTACTATAATAATCAAGATAGTCGGAATTTACTACCTGTTCAGGACAGGCCATTCTATATAATATTATATCTCTATACCAGTTCAATATCAAATTAAAAGTAGGAAAGTCTTCCTTATTATTTATAAATCCATGGAGTTCATCTACATATTGAAAAACATCCAGCTCTGTTAATTCCGGCAGTCTGGCCAGAAAATCATATAATTTCTCCCGTTGCTGAAAAAAATCCTCATCTTCCATTAATTTTATGGCCTCACCAGGACTTCCGGCAGCCAGGCCAGCAATGAGCCGGACCTTTTCCTTATCCCCATAACCAGCCTCCAGGAGAAGTTGCTCAATATTTTCTGCAGATAAGGGGTTAAGCTGTATCAAATGACAGCGGGATATTATGGTAGGCAGTAAGCTCTCTGTCTCTCTGGCCAGGAGGATAATAAGCCCATAAGCAGGCGGTTCCTCCAGGGTCTTCAAAAGACTGTTGGCGGCCTCTGGAGTCATTTTATCCGCATCCTCGATTATAAAGACCTTCCATTGGCCTTCATAGGGCCGGAAAGCCAGTTCTCTCTGTAATTCCCTGATCTGTTCAATCTTAATGGAATCCCCTTCACTGATCCTGACAATACTTAAGTCCGGGTGGTTGGAATGGTCTATCTTCCGGCAGGCCAGACAATTGCCACAGGCTTCCCCTTCCTGCCCATGACAAAAGAGGGCCCTGGCAAACTCCAGAGCCAGAGTCCTTTTCCCTACACCCTTTTTACCTGTAAATAAATAAGCATGATGAATCCTGCCACTATCCAGATCATCTTTTAAAAGCCGGATAGCAGTCTCTTGCCCCAGCAATTTATCAAAAGCCATCTTCAGTAACCTCAATCATTAGATTTTTATAAATTGGTCTACATCTACAATAAATATGGTTGCTCCTCCCACCTGTACTTCCATGGGGAAAGAATAATAATTTTCCAGGGTATTGGCTACAGGAGACATGGGAGCAATAATCTTCTTCCTGGTCTGGCATTTTTCCTTGATAATAGCCAGCAGATCCTCTATTTTATCTTCTTCTGTACCAATTAGAAAGGTGGTATTACCCTCCCGAAGAAAACCTCCTGTACTGGCCATTCTGGTAGCCTGAAATCCTTTCTTATTCAAAGCTTCCAATAAACTCTGAGCATCATGGTCATTGACAATGGCGAGTACCATTTTAGTACCTCTTTTTTTCTCCATTTTTAGACCTCCTTTAAGCTTTTTATAACCCGTTCATGAATCTCTTCATGGATATTTTCTATAGACCGGAGCTCCCCCTCCCGGGTACAGTTGATAATTGACCACTTATAGCTCCGGGCAATTCCTACAGCATGTTCATAGGTAGAAAGCAGGTATTCCCGGTCCCTTTCGTGAATATCCTGTTCCTCCCGATTTTCAATAAACTCAAAACTAAAGCGGGGCGGCATATCGAGAAAGAGTACCAGATCTGGCTCCGGTAAAGCAAATTTATTAAATTCCAGATCCCTCAACCAGTCCAGATATTCCTGCTGCAAGTCCTTATCGCTGATCTTGGCAGCCTGGTAAACCATATTGGAGGTGGTATAGCGATCAGCCAGAATAATAGCCCCCTCTTCATAGAGTTTTTTCCACTTTAGTTGAAAGGAAGCAAACCTATCTACAGCATAAAAGGTGGAAACTGCATAGAGATTAATATCCTGGGGATTATCCCCAAAATCACCCTCCAGATACATCCTCACCAGAGCCGAAGAAGCACTTTCATAATCAGGAAATTTCACCTTATGTACCTTATATCCTTCCTTCTGCAACCTGTCATAGAGGAGTTCAAACTGAATACTCTTGCCACTTCCATCTATTCCTGATTCAATTACAATCAATTTTCCCCTTGCCATTATTCCAGCTCCTATTCCCTATATAATCTAAATACATCTATAGATTGTCTATCTATACTGTCTATTATAGATTGTCTTTATATATTGTCTATATATATTTCTAAATACAACTAAAATACATCTAAATATTTATCTAAATAATCTAACAGCTTAGATGTCTTTGCATAATATATATTAATCCTTATTTTAAATATATTCTCTATAATTTGTGAAATCCCTGCAAATTATCTTACAGGTATAATTCACTCCTGAAGAGCAAATACTAGAGATAAGTAAATCTCCGGCACTGACAAACAGGCATCTCTAATCTTCAGTTTTTACATAGAAAGGGTTTATCATGATGAAAAAAGAAATTAAAAAAGATAAAGAAAAAGTAGACCGGTACGATTTCCTCATCGCCTGGTCTACTGGAATGAATGATTATGAAATTTCACAAAAGTTAGGTGTCTCCCTGGAAACGGTCCAGGAAGTCATGAAAGACTTAATGGAGGAAGATAACAGCTAGAGGAAAGACCTGCTAAACTTTACTCTAGCACCAATAATACCATAAACTAACCTTGATAATTATCGATATAGCGGCTGGCCTCTATTGCTGCAGCTGCCCCGGCCCCGGCCGAAGTAATAACCTGCCTGTATAAGGGGTCCTGGACATCACCGGCAGCATAGATACCCTCTATATTGGTACTGTGTTTCTTGTCTGTTACAATATAGCCACCAGCATCCAGCTCCAGATACTCCTTAAAGAGCCCTGTATTGGGAATATGGCCAATGGCTATAAAGACAGCACTTACAGGTAATTCCTTTCTCTCCTCTGTTTTATTGTTCCTGAGCAATAAGGCCTCTACCCTGTCTTCTCCTAGTATATCCTCCAGTTCTGAATCCCAGATTATCTCTATTTTAGGGTTATTCATAACCCTTTCCTGCAATATCCTGGTAGCTCTAAATTCATCCCGCCGGTGTATTATATAGACCTTGGAGCAGAAATTGGTCAGGTAATTGGCCTCTTCCAGGGCAGTATCCCCGCCGCCGACTACAGCTACTTCCTGGCCTTTAAAGAAGGCTCCATCACAGGTAGCACAATAGGAAACACCCTTACCCAGCAGCCTCTTTTCATTTTCCAGGCCCAGTTTCCGGGGTGAGGCCCCGGTACTAATAATCACTGCATCAGCCTCATAAAGGCCACCACTGCTTTTTATCCGATAGGGTTTCCGGGAAAAGTCCACCTCTTCTACTAATTCATAGACCATCCTACCACCCAGGTTCTCCACTTGCTGAATCATCTTCTGCATCAGGTCAAAGCCATTAACTCCATCAGGAAAACCAGGGTAATTCTCTACCTCCGGTGAGGTAGTAATCTGTCCTCCTGGCTCTGGCCCCATGAGAATGATCGGATCCAGTCCAGCCCTGGTCCCGTAAATGGCAGCGGTAAGGCCTGCCGGACCACCGCCAATAATCACTAATTTCTCTTTCTTAATTTCCTCTGTCATCTAGATCAAACCTCCCACTTCCTTTGTACCTATTATACCCTATAAAATTGATAAATTAAGTAAAACAGGAACATAAGCAAAAAAGAGTAGAGCCCGGGGCTCTACTCCTGCCTGCCATATTTATAGACTCCAATTATTCCAGCCAGAAGCTTAATCTATAGAATAATTGGGGGCCTCCTTGGTTATGTTCACATCATGGGGATGGCTTTCTCTCAAACCAGCAGAGGTTATCCGGACAAAACGGCCTTTTTCATGTAATTCCTCTATTGTCCTGGCACCACAATAACCCATACCAGCCCTTAGTCCACCGATTAGCTGATAAATTGTATCTGCCAGAGGGCCTTTATAGGGAACCCGGCCTTCGATTCCTTCTGGAACCAGTTTCTTGACTTCATCCTCCTGTTCCTGGAAGTAGCGGTCTTTACTACCTTCCTGCATGGCTCCCAGGGACCCCATTCCCCTGTATACCTTATAACTTCTACCTTTATAGATCTCCAGGTCTCCCGGGCTTTCCTCGGTACCGGCCAGGAGATTGCCCAGCATTACTGTAGAAGCACCAGCTGCCAGGGCTTTCACAATATCACCGGAATACTTAATACCCCCATCAGCGATAACCGGTATACCATATTCACTGGCTTTCTTTGCACAGTCATAAATAGCTGTAATCTGGGGAACACCTACTCCGGCTATTACCCGGGTTGTACAGATAGAGCCTGGGCCAATTCCTACTTTAATAACATCAGCACCAGCCTTGATCAGATCCTCTGTAGCCTCTGCAGTGGCCACATTACCGGCAATAAGCTGGAGATCTGGATAGGCTTTTTTAATCATTTCAACTGTCTTAATAACTCCCACAGAATGGCCATGGGCTGTATCTACCACAATCACATCTACCTCAGCCTCAACCAGGGCAGCTACCCTCTCCATGGTCTCATTGCCAACACCTACTGCAGCCCCTACCAGTAACCTGCCCTGGCTGTCTTTGGCTGCATCGGGGAATTGTTCAGCCTTTTCTATATCCTTGATGGTAATCAAACCCTTCAGGACATTGTTTTCATCCACCAGTGGTAGTTTTTCAATCTTATGTTCCTGCAGGACCTTGATGGCCTCCTCCATAGTAGTGCCAACAGGTGCAGTAACCAGGCCTTTTGAAGTCATGACTTCAGAAATTAATTTACTATAATCCTTGACAAAACGCATATCCCGGTTGGTAATAATACCGACCAGTTTTTTATTCTCATCAACAATGGGAACACCAGAGATTCTATATTTGGACATTAAAGCCTCTGCTTCACTGATAGGCTTATCTGCTGTCAGATAAAAGGGGTCAACAATTACCCCACTTTCGGACCTCTTAACCCGGTCCACTTCCTCGGCCTGCCGGCTGATACTCATATTTTTATGTATAATACCTATACCACCCTGCCTGGCCATGGCAATAGCCATTTTGGACTCTGTAATGGTATCCATTCCGGCACTAATGATTGGTATATTCAATGTAATCTTCTTACTCAACCTTGTTTTGGTTTCTACTTCTCTGGGTAAAACCTCCGACCTGGCAGGTATCAACAACACATCATCAAAGGTTATTCCTTCTTTTACGATCTTATCCATTTATTCGCGCCCCTTTCTCTTTAGAACTATTTTTATCCTGAAAATATATTCTTAAATGATTTAGCATCAAGATTTTGTATCAAAAAGACAGCTAAATATTTTTATTATTTTAACAAACTGGGGCTATAAAGTCAAGTATATCAAATCCAGGGTTTGTGTCAAGCATTAGTAGGTAAATAAATAGAAACCCAATATTTATACAAATCAATTCAAACAGTGACCAGTTGCTTTATCGCTTTTACCCAGTCTTTACCACTATCAACTCCGTATAGTACTGGCATCTTTGCCTGTAACCAGTTACTGCAATTCCCTGTATATTTCCTTTTGCGGTACTTTAAAACTTTGATCGGACCTGGGTATTGGTTAAATCATATTCTTTACTTATCTCACTACTAAATTCTTCCCAGAAAGA
>LFRS01000100.1:0-1060 GCA_001512435.1 Halothermothrix sp. DTU029
GTCTCTATTTCTATATTTATACCTCCTTTTCCTGCTTCCTACTTAAATTTTACACTATCTTTCAGGTTTTTTTAAACCACCCATAAACTTATTCAAATCTCCAGGCATCAAAACAGAAGCCGTCTCCGGCAAAGATGAAAAACAGGTCCTTTTTGCCTGTCACCTTTTTAACATCTACAGTAACCTCTACGAAGTTATCTAGACTTCCTGTATTAGGCACCTTTAAGTAAGCAATAGCCTCATCATTGATCATACCAGCAACTATCTTGATTGCATTACCATCTGTAACACTGGCCACCTTGGCCGTAAAGGTCTCTGGCCCTTCCTCCCCAAAATCTACCCCTGCCAGGCCAATATAACTGCCTGTGCTCATCTCCTTGACTACCATATTGATCTGGCCAAATTCATGGCTGGGTTCTGTAGTCCTGCCTGTACTTATACCGGCACACCAGGCCATGGTTTCTGCCTCATTTATTTGATAGGGATTCAAACTCCCTACCTGTTCAACTCCCTTTTTACTGCCGATAACAGGCTTAATACTACCATCATCATTAAACTCTACTTTATCTACATGGGTACTGCGATAACCATTGGCTATCCCCATCTGCTGGCGTAAAAGCTCGGTATGATAAAACAAATACCATTTACCCTTAAATTCAATCAGGCTGTGGTGGTTATTGCCCCAGACCCCGAAGAATATACCTGGATTCCGGAAGATTTCTCCCTGATACTCCCAGGGGCCCATTGGGTGATCACTGGTCATATAAGCAATGGAAGCAGTAGAAGGTTTGTGGACACCACCGGCTTTGCTGCGGTCAGCCCAGTTAGAGCAATAGGAATAATAATAGGTATCCCCGATCTTATTTACAAAAGCAGCCTCAAAGAAATAAGGGGCTTCTACTACTTCCGGTGTCCCGGCTAAACTGATCATGTCTTCACCTAACTCAACTACCCTGCCTGAATTAGGCATGGCTTCCTTCCCTTCCGGTACTCCGCCACCGAAATAGAGATAACCTTTACCATTATCATCAATCACCACTGCCGGGTCAAAGAGCCAGGG
>LFRS01000100.1:1140-3359 GCA_001512435.1 Halothermothrix sp. DTU029
TGCCGGTGCCCAGGATTTATCTGCCCACTTTGCCTTTCCCAGATATCTCCTGCCAATTTCAATGGTACCATGGTCTGTCCAGTTAACCAGATCAGCAGAAGACAAACGGTTTAAGGTATGAATCTGGGAATAATCATTTTCCAGTATATTACCCTTACTGTCATAACGGTAAATATCATGAGTCATATAGACATAAACCCTGTCTTTATAAACCAGTGCATAGGGATCTGCACCAAACCTGTGGGTCATGATGGGATTGTGGTGGTGAAAATATTTGTAGCCAGTGGCCAACCTGATACCTTCAAATAAGCTGGCCAGGTCATCTTCAGCATAAAGCCTCCCCATACCCGTAAACAAAATAACTGCCAGTAGCAAAAGCATCAAAACTCTTTTTCTGAATTGCATTCAAATGTTTCCTCCTTCTAAAATATTCATTAATACAGGGCTCAATTTTTAACAGGATACTTACATAATTAATAGAGCCCATAAAAAAATGTGTAAACTTCCTATCTCTATTCTTGCACATTTTCAGAAAATATTCAATTAAGCAGGCCTTCAGGCTGACTTTCCTTGTACTTTCTCAAAAGATACATGTACTTTCTCTCTGCAGCACCAATCAGGTAAGAAGCATGGTCAATCAATTCCGGCTCTGTTGCATTATCAAAGTATTCCAGGGCCAGCTTCCACTCCCGGTAGGCTTCTTTTAAATTCTCCTCCAGATCCGGATCCGCCTCCCTGATAATTTCTTTTTCTACCAGAATATGCTGTGCCTTCTTTTTTATCTTCTTCCCTATCCTCTGCAGGAATCTATCGATTTCACTTCTTAATAGAGTCAGCCTTTGCCTGAAATCCAGCGCTTCCATCTTGATACCCCCTACCTCTATACCCACAGTCTCAAAGCATTATTTTACCAGCATCAATCTAACCCCCAGGGCCAGAAATACTATCCCAACAAGCTTAAGCCAGCTAAATGGAACCTTCTCCATGCCAAAGGCTCCTAGATAATCCAGGACACAGGCCGTAGAGACCTGAGCTGTAACAATTGCTGTGGTAGCCACTGCCATGCCCAGTTCCGGTATGCTGACGATAACAGTATAAGTAATAATTACCCCCAGAAGGCCACCCAAATACAGATACCAGGGAGCCTCCCTCCAGGCCTCTATATTTCCTTTCTTAATGTTTAATAAAATTAAAATAATAAATATTAGAGCTGCCGAAAGGTGAGCAATAAAGGAGGCTTCCAGGATGCCAATCTTCTTGCCTAACATGGAGTTCATGGAACCCTGCAAAGCCATAGTCAAGCCTGCCAGGGCAGCTATAGCTAAATATATCAAAGAATGTCCAAGCAAGGAAACACCTCCATCTACACTGTAAGTATATTTTCCGCAGGATTAATGGGGATTATACATCAATGACTTATTATCCATAAAATAAAAAAATGGGAAGATACATTCCCATTGTTCTTTATCTAAAGGAGTATTTATTTATTTGTTATATACCTAAATATTTCTTCCAATCCATTTTTTCAAATCTCATAAAGGCCTTTCTATATTGGTCATCAAAAGTATCTCCCGTTGGGCGTGGTAAGTTTTCATTAATTTTGTTAAAGATATCTTCAGCTTCGCTTTTACCAAGCTTGCCGAAATATACGCATAAAGCCAAAATATTATTATGTGTAAGTGTAATGAATTCCTCCAACCACTTAAACTCAGTATAATTATCTGATATTATAATTGGTATCCTCATTGCATAGGCGTAACCTGCACATTCACTTTCTCCCGGGCCTATTACTTCTATCTTATCTTTAATAATAACTCTTGCAAGATAATTTAAATACTTATCTTCCTTCCTATCAACTATCTTGAATATGCTCTCTTCTTTGCAAATAGCTTTATTTATAGTAGTATAATACCTTCCTGCATTTCCCTTTATTTCTTTTTCATACACATATTGTAGAATAATGATTTCCTTAAATAAGAGTTCTAAAACATCCAATCTGTTTACACTAGCTAAATTAATTAAGATATCTGCATCAGAAATAGCTGCAGCATACCTCATTCTAAAAACTCCTCTTCCAGGGGCTCTTGATATCCGAAAGTTTTCGGAGAAAAGCCGATAAATTCTAGACAGTTTTTCATATTTTTATAAGAAATATTTCCCCGTTCATAATTAGTCCTTATAAATTCTATATACTCTCTAGGCACATACGTTACTTTAGA
>LFRS01000002.1 GCA_001512435.1 Halothermothrix sp. DTU029
ACTACCAGTATACTTGCCTCATGTACCAGCATACCAATGGACATGTTCATCCACTCACTGAATATTACGCTGGCTAATAAGACCAAAACTACACCCACTGCCATAAAGATATTTTGACGCATATTATTTACTGTTGCTTTTGTCAAACCTAGGGCATGGGGAAGGCGGCTGAAATCTGAATTCATTAGAACCAGATCAGAAGTTTCTATAGCTACATCTGTACCACCACCCATGGCAATTCCGATATCTGCCAGGGCAATTGAAGGACTATCATTTACACCATCACCCACAAAGGCAACAATTTTACCCCGGGACTGTAGTTCTGCAATATAGGCTGCTTTATCCTCTGGTAACATATTTCCATGGGCCTCTGTTAAACCCAGCTCTCCGGCTACCAGAGCAACGGTTCCCTGGTTATCACCTGATAAGACCACCAGATTTTTAACCCCCAGTTTTTTCAGCTTTTCCAGGTCTTCCTTTACACCTGGACGTATCCTATCCCGGATTCCCATTAAAAGCTTTAATTGGCCATCTACTGCTGTCAGGACCAGGGAGTTCCCTTTTCCCTCGAAGCGTTTAATATCTGCCCGGGCTTTTGCACTGATCAGTATCTCTTCTTTTTCCATTAATACAGTATTTCCTACTACTACCCTGTGACCATCTACATAAGCGATAATTCCACTGCCTTTTACAACATCAGTATTTTCAACTGGATAAAAATCAACATCTCCAATGTATTCTAAGATTGCTTTAGCCAGTGGATGATCAGATTCATTTTCAACACTGGCCAGATAGGCAAAGACTTCTTCAGTATTAGCTGTATAAGTTTCTACTTCTGCTACTTCAGGATTACCCCTTGTTAAGGTACCGGTTTTATCAAAGACCACTGTATCAACCTTACTGAAGGCATGAATTACCTCACTACCTTTTAAGAGAACACCCTTTCTGGCACCATTACCAATACCGGCAACATTTGAAACTGGCACACCAATAACCAGGGCCCCCGGACAACCCAGTACCAGAATTGTAACAGCCAGCTCAACATT
>LFRS01000187.1 GCA_001512435.1 Halothermothrix sp. DTU029
CAGCTTTTATGGCGACATTTGTTATCTTAACACCTTTAGTTTCTTCTGTCAAGAACTTTTTTATACTTTTTGAAATTTATTTTATCCTGCACTAATTTTAACAAAAACCTTTCTATTCCTTGGTCCATCAAATTCGCAGAAATATATACCCTGCCAGGTTCCCAGTAATAATTCCCCATCAGCTACTATAACACTTTCAGATACACCAAAGAGGCTGCTTTTTATATGGGCTGCTGAATTGCCTTCAAAGTGTTTATAGGAATCCAGAAAGGGGATCACCTTATTGATCTCCATTATAATATCCCTCACTACATCGGGATCGGCATTTTCATTTATGGTAACAGCAGCCGTGCTATGGGGGATAAAAATAGTAATAATACCATCAGAGATACCACTTTCTTTTACCATTTGCCGGACCTCTTTTGTAATATCAATAAACTCAGTCCTATTATTTGTATGGATGTTTATTTTCTTTACCATCTACTCACCCCATTTAAACTAAGCTGATTTTAAAATTTATATTTATTATAATATTATTTTATTTAATTGGCAAATTTATTGGCAAATTTTATTAATTATTTGCATTAGAGTATATTTTTAGCAGTGAGTTTCTGAACCTGCAGGACCTGCTGGCTAGTTAACTGCAACCATTCCTGGCTATTAGCCATTGCTTCCTCCAGAGATACTGCTTCCTTGATAATACTGAAAACAGCTGTAAAATATTGATTCAAGTCACTCATGACTTCACTTTCTACAGAACCAGCTATTCCTATTACTGGCACCTTAAATTTCCGGGCCCGTCTGGCCACTCCATAAGGAGTTTTCCCCATCAGGGTCTGTCTATCTATTCTCCCTTCACCGGTTATAACCAGATCCACTTTTTTAAGAATGTTATCAATATTATTAAGGTCCAGGATTAAATCAATACCTGATTCCATCCGGGCCTGTAGAAAAGCCATCAAGGCTGCCCCTACTCCACCGGCAGCTCCGGCTCCTGCCAGATGGCCTACTGCTTTTCCTGTTTCCTTTTCTATAACTCTGGCCAGGTTCCGCAAACCAGCATCAAGAATACTAACCATCTCCTCTGTAGCACCTTTCTGGGGCCCGAAAACATATGCTGCTCCATTGGCCCCATATAAGGGATTGGTGACATCACTGGCAATTACTATTTCCAGATCCTTTAATCTCTTGTCCAGTCCGCCAAGATCAATGGTTTCTATATCAACCAGGGCCTGGCCACCAAAAGGGACTTCCTGGCCTCTCTTATCTTTGAAGCTGATACCCAGTGCCTGGGCCAGGCCAACACCGCCATCAACAGTGGCACTACCTCCCAGGCCAATAATGATCTTTTCTACCCCCTCATCCAGGGCAGCCTTGATCAATTCCCCTGTCCCAAAACTGGTCGCCTGCAGGGGATTTTTCTCCTCTGCAGATAGCAAAGCAAGGCCTGAAGCAGCAGCCATTTCTATTACAGCTGTCTTTTCATCCTCTAAAATGCCAAAAAAGGCTTTGACAGGTTTAGCCAGGGGGCCGGTAACTTCTTTAAATACTTTTTTCCCATTTCTGGCGTATATTAAGGCATCTACTGTACCCTCGCCGCCATCGGCTAAAGGCAATTTATATATTTCAGCTGCGGGATATACCTTCAATATACCCTTCTCAATATTGTCTGCAACCTCTCTGGCCGTCAAACTCCCTTTAAAGGAATCTGGTGCAATTAAGATCCTCATCCCACCATCCCCTATTATTAAATATATAGCTATCTATATAAAAAAATGACCTTGGGCTAACAAAATAATCTTAATAGTTTAGGCCAAATAGCTTAGGCCCAACTGTCCATAATACTAATTCTTAGAGCCTTTATTTAGGAGTATTATAAAGGGTGAATATAAGATAAGGCGGATATAAAATAGAACCTTTATCTTAAAATATATAAATGAAGCAAATATAAAATAGAGCCTTTATCTCAAGATGTAAATACAGAAAGAGCCAACACATAGTGTTGACTCCTGATCTTCTTTTTCTTCTAAAACCCCTATTGTTCAGGCCGCATGGTTGGAAAGAGGATAACATCCCTGATAGAAGGCGAATCTGTCAAGAGCATAATCAATCTATCAATACCTATTCCCAGGCCCCCTGTGGGAGGCATGCCATATTCAAGAGCCCGGAGGAAGTCCTCATCCATCATATGGGCTTCATCATCACCGGCAGCCCTTTTTCTCATCTGTTCCTCAAATCTTTCCCGCTGATCAATGGGGTCATTTAATTCTGTAAAAGCATTACTTAGCTCCCAGCCATTAATAAAAGCCTCAAAACGATAAGTAAACATGGGATCTTTTTTCATTTTGGCAGCCAGGGGAGATATCTCAATAGGATAATTCATAATAAAGGTAGGCTGAATAAGATTCTCTTCAACCTTTTCTTCAAAAATAAGGTTCAGGATAGTGCCTTTACTGGTATCTTTTCCTACTTCAAGACCCAGCTCTTTAGCAGCCTTTCTGGCTTCATCATCACTTTCTATTTCATTAAAATCAATGCCTGTATACTCCTTAACAGCTTCAACCATGGTCAGGCGGCGCCAGGGTGGAGTTAGATCAATTTCCTTACCCTGGTAGTTAATCCGGCATGTTCCCAGGACTTTTTCTGCTACATGGGCAACCATATCCTCCATTAAATCCATCATATCAATATAATCAGCATTAGCCTGATAGAGCTCGATCATGGTAAATTCCGGATTATGTTTGTAGGACATTCCCTCATTACGGAAGTTCCTATTTAATTCATAGACCTTCTCAAAACCACCAACTATTAATCTCTTCAGGTACAATTCTGGTGCAATCCGCATGTATAAATCTATATCCAGAGTATTATGATGGGTTATAAAGGGACGGGCACTGGTACCGCCAGGAATTGGGTGCATCATGGGGGTTTCTACTTCCAGAAAGCCCTTTTCATCAAGGTATCTCCTGATCTCCCTAATAATCTTACTTCTCAATTCAAAAGTTTTTCTTACCTCTGGATTTACTATCAGATCAACATAACGTTGCCGGTAACGGGTCTCTTTATCCTTTAATCCATGCCATTTTTCTGGCAAAGGACGGAGAGATTTACTCAAGAGAGTAAATTCCTTTACATTGATAGAAATCTGTCCCCGGCGGGTTCTAAATACCGAGCCACTTACACCAATAATATCACCAATATCAAGACTACTAAATAATTCATAGGCTTCTTCCCCAACCTCATCTATCTTGACATATAACTGAATTCTGCCACTCATATCCATTATGTCTGCAAAACTGGCCTTCCCATGAGTCCTCATACTCATAATCCTGCCAGAGAGAGAGGCTGGCTCTCCTTCCAGCTCTTCAAATCTCTCTACAATCTCTGCAGCATAATGGGTAAAGTCATATTTTTGCCCATAGGCCTCTATATTGTTTTTCTCTAGTTCCGCTAACTTTTCTCTTCTTTGTTGCATTAATATATTTAGATCTTCTATTTTTTCTGTGCTCATACCAGTTTACTCCTTTTTAGATTTTTCTATAGACAATATTTCAAATTCCATTAAACCTGATGGCACTTTGACTTTGACTATATCTCCTTTTTTATGGCCAATAATGGCTTTACCGATGGGTGATTCATTGGAAATCTTAAAATTTAAGGGATCAGATTCGGCTGACCCTACTATTGTATAAGAAAATACTTCCCCGCTCTCTTTTTCACATAACTTGACAGTAGTCCCCAGACTGACTGTTTTGCCAGTAATCTCATCATCTTTGACTATCCTGGCATTCCTTAGCATATTTTCAATCTCTTTAATACGGCCTTCAATAAAGGCCTGTTCATTTTTCGCATCATCATATTCAGAGTTTTCACTGATATCGCCAAATTCCCTGGCTGCTTTTATTTTTTTTGCTATCTCTCTTCGTTTTACATTTATTAAAACACCCAATTCTTCCTGTAATCTCTCATATCCATCCTGAGTTAATAAAATCTCTTCCATCGACTTCGTCCCCTTTGCAAATAATTTTATCCTCCAACTTCTATATGCAGAAGAACCACTTTATTATATTAAAACATAGAAAAAATATACCTTCAAAAAGCAAGGTATTAGCTACCGGTCAAACGAAGAGGAAATCTATTATCATCTAATCTACTTAAAAAATAGTGTCAAGACCGTCTGCTTGACACTATTATGTATATTCCAATTATTAATTATTATAAGTTAGACCCTTATTTTTGTCAAGGAATCTTTCCTCTTTCTAGAAAAAATTAAAAACAGACCAGGCTCCCTGCCCTGGCTCTTTCCCTGATAGCGCTAATTTCTTCTTCACTTAAAGGGGTTTCTGAATTCCTTAATCCTGCTAATCTAAAGCCATGTTTTGCCGCCATTTCCAGTGTTTCTTTTACTTTTTCAATTTCTATAATAGGGCCAAGACTATAGTCTTCACTAAACCTTTCCTCCAGTGTTAATAACATGGTTTCAGCCATGCAGGCATAGGCTGTCCCGGGAGGGTAACCAAAATACAGGTTGAACTCAACTTCACCTGGTACTTCTACTATCCCACCCTCGATAACCAGGACATCATCCCTCTCCCTGCTAACACTTGCTGCCACATCCCGGGGCCGGGCTACATCACAGACCACTGCCCCAGGCTGCAAAGAGTAGGGATCAATCAAGGCTTCCACAGCTCCAGAAGCACTTACTACTATTTGGGCCTCCTTTACTGCCCTATTTACATCTGTAGTATAAGAAACTTCTACTTCAGGATTCTGCCCCTGGATCTCCTCTTTTAAAAGTTTTAACCTGTCTATATTCCGGGCTACCAGGATTATGGCCTTGATTTCCTTACTCAGCATCAGGCTGACAGTCCTGCCAATAGAGCCTGTAGCCCCTACAACTGCCAGTGTTGAACTGTCCAACTTGTGTCCCATCTTTTCTGCAGCTACTTTTGTTCCCTCAATGGCTGTTGCCACTGTATAGCTGTTCCCTGTAGTAACCGGGATATCCACTTCCCGGGCAATGCTAATCCCTTTATCAGCAACAACAGAGGTAAAAGCCCCCAAACCTACAATCTTTGCCCCTAACTCTTCAGCCAGTTTACAGGCCTTGATAATCTTCTTCAGCACCTTATTTACTGGCAGGGTTAAGATCTGCCTGGATGTCAATGGTACACCAATAAAAAAACCCTCAATTTCTTTACCTGTTTTAGATTTTATACCTGTAATATGAGAGGCTTTTACAGGTGGAATAAACCTGACAAAATTGTCCACTACTGTTTCCGGTACCTTCTCTGCCCAGGAAAATTTCCGGTAGAGGTCTTCTTTCTCCAAGGGGTGAATTATAAAAGCAAACCTATCCATTCTTTAATTGCCTCCAATACTATCTCTTTAGACATATTCATAATTATTTCTAGCCTTTGTAAAATCAATAACCCTGGGTGTAAAATTAATTTTTCTTAAGAGTTCTATATATTCTTCCTGCTTTAATTCCCTGTCTTTAACTCCAGAGAGGGCTACCAGGACTGCTTCCATAACATTGGTCCCAAAAGACCTGCCATTTAACTCCGGTGTCGTAGTTATCAGCATTCTAACTCCCCTTTGTTCCAGTTCCTTGATGTTTTCCTCTGTAACTGTATTGGTTACGATAATTTTATCCTCCAGGAAATCTGGCAAATATCTCTTGATAAAAAGGAAGTCACCGGCAATAATATCAGCATCCCGGTAATATTTTGCGTATTTTTCTTTTATTTTGATAGAATTCTCCTGTTTATTACCTGTTGGATATACCCATTCTATAGGTGCCCTGGTGATAATAGGGGCAACTATACTGGCCACCCTATGTAAACTCTTTAAAGACTTAATACCAACAGGGATACCCAGGCCAAAAATCAAGTCTCCACAAATAATATCTGCATTACAATTGACAAAGCTTTCTGCCATCCCAAAGCGGTCTACAGCAGCAACCAGTAAAACTTTCTTTTGCCTGAAATCCATCCCTAATTTATCTTCCAGATATTCAATAACCATTCTTTCCAAAGTGTTTTTTAGACCACTCCCATCTACTGCTGGAGTATAGCGTACATCCTTTATTAGTTTCCTGGCATCGCGAAAAGTATACCTGTTATTTATGGTATATATATAGAGATCTATGCCCCCAATCCCAAAGGCATCATATTGTCCATCAAGTTCAGTAAATAATCTATAGGCCTTTCTCTTATCACCATCTGTACCTCTTCTTTCAATTAAAAAATCTTCCCCCAAAATTTTTGTCTGGACAAGATGATCCCTCTTGCTGGAGCCCAGGCTAATACTAAGCACTTTTTTCATTTTCTCCACCCCATTTACTCTAGAAAGGATTTAATAAGGTTTTCTACCATTGTAAGATCAACATATTTATCCTTTTTCAAAGGAGATTTCCCCAATTCTATCCCGACAATATTGCCATCAAGCAGTTTTTCCATAAGATCCAGCCTCATATCTGAACCTATAAAGATAATTAAATCAAATTCCTTTAACTTAACCATTATTTCTATAATCTCGTTAAATAATTCCAGGCCCGCTTTCTCCTCCAGAAAAGTCCATCTTTCTTCTTCAGTCATCACCAGGATATAATCCAGGGCATATTTCCGCCCCAATTCCAGGATTTCTTCTTTATTTTTGATGGGAAAACCAAGGAGGGCTATTTTTTTTCCTCTTCTGACTTCCCCTATACTCTCCAGCCTGGAAATAAAGCTTCTTTCTACTCCAATGGCTTCTGCTACCTCCGATTGGGAATAGCCCCGTTCCCTTAAAGCAATAACTTTTTGTATTACCCTCTCAATCTGGGTATTATTGATTATCTTTTTGCCAATACGGGAAAATTTCATAAGCGCCTCCTCTATAATGTGCACAAAAATGTACACATTAATTTTACCATTTTTTTATAGCTAATTCAAGAAAATATAGAGAATTTTATGTAACTAAAAAGTATCAAAGTTGGACACTTAGTTATAATATATATCTAGAGACAAAGTGGAGGTTATAGAAATGGAAGAAGTAGTCTGCCAGGAAAAACTACCCCTTATTAAAGGAGTAACCTGTGATTCCCGGGAAGTCAAGCCTGGTTATGCTTTTGTGGCTATTAATGGTTTCCAGACAGATGGTAATAGATTCATAAATGAAGCCATTGAAAAAGGAGCCCGGATTATCTTTACAGAAAAAATAAGCCAGAATATAGGAGTACAGGACCCTGAAATACCGATCATTCAGGTGGATAATGCCAGGGAATATCTGGCTTATCTGGCTGCCCAATATTATAACCATCCCTCAAAAAAACTGGACCTGATTGGAATAACCGGTACTAATGGTAAAACAACAAGTACCCACCTCCTTTATCATCTATTTAATTACAGTAGGCCAAAAAAGGAAAAGAAAGTAGCCGGATTAATTGGTACTGTTAATGTAGATACTGGCAAAAGGATTATACCTGGTAACCTGACTACTCCTGACCCGGTGACCTTGCAAGCTTACCTGCGGGAAATGCTTAATGAAGGTTGTAAGTATGTCTGTATGGAGGTCTCCTCTCATGGAATAAAATTGAAAAGAATTGCAGAGACAGAGTTTGCTGTTAAGGTAGGTACAAATCTCAGTGCTGATCACTTTGACCTGCATCCTGATTTTGAGGATTATGTACAGGTAAAAAGAGAATTCCTGGAGGAAAAGGGAGATAGCCTGGTATTATTAAACCAGGATAATAAATACATAAGATCCTTTGGTAAGATAGCAGAAAAACAGATTAATTTCAGTATTCGGGAAACTAATGATGTTTGTGCCAAAAATATAAAAAGCTGGCAGAGGGGGCACAGCTTCATATACCAATTAAACCGTTATTTAATTAATGAAAATAAAGATTTTATTATCAAGCCCTGTGAAATCCCAATCAAAACAAACCTGCCTGGTGAGCACAATATCTATAATAGCCTGATTGCCATAACCATTGCCCTCTACTATAATATCCCTCCTGAAACAATCCAGGATTTTTTCCAGAACTTCCAGGGAGTCTGGCGCCGGCTGGAATATATATATATGATAAGGATTTTACAATTATTGATGATTGTGCCCATAATCCAGGAAGCTATGCAGCTGTATTTAACTCTGTATTAAAGATGAATTACAATAAACTGATCATAGTCAATTCCCTAAGGGGTAACAGGGGTACCCTTATTAATAAAAAAAATGCCGAGACCCTATGCAAATATCTTCCCCGGCTGAAAAAAACCTATCTTCTTAATACTAATTGTGCTGATGTTGCCAAAAAAATAGATCTGGTAAGTAAGGAAGAAGAAAGGGTTTTCCGGGAAACCCTGAAAAAACACAATATAGAAGCCAGCCATTATCAAAGGCTCAGGCCAGCCCTGGAAAAAGCCCTGGAACTGGTGGGAGAAAATGATATCATTCTCCTTTTGGGACCTCATGCCATGGATATAGCCGGTAAAATGATTCTGGAGATCATGTAAAAGGCTCCGGCCTTTTGGTTTTCTTACCAGAATAGAAATTACCAGGATAAATATTTTTCAAGAAGGATTTGGACAGGCCATTAAAGTAAGCTGTCCAGGTAATTTTTCAGGCTTTGGGCTACTTCTTCCTCACTTGTAAGGTTTTGAATCCTCTCTTTTATCTCGGTAGAATAAGGCATCCCTTTGAGATACCAGGCAATATGTTTTCTCATCCGGGGAATGGCCCTTTTTTCACCAAAATAGGCCACAGCTTCTTTCAGGTGCAATAAAGCCATCTCTATTATCTCCTCATAATCTGGTTCCGGTAAAAGTTCACCTGTATTTAATAGATGGATAGCCCTTTTTATTAACCAGGGATTCCCCAGGCAGCCTCTGCCGATCATAACCCCGTCACAACCAGTTTCAGCCATCATCCTCAGGACATCTTCTGGCGTAAAAATATCACCATTGCCAATAACGGTTATAGCTACTGCTTCCTTGACTTTTTTGATAATATCCCAATCTGCCAGACCACTATAAAACTGTTCCCGGCTCCTGCCATGGACTGTTACTGCTGCGGCACCCATTTCCTCTCCTATCCGGGCTATTTCTACCGCATTGATCCTGTTCTGATCCCAGCCAGCCCGGATTTTAAAAGTAACCGGTATCTCTACTGCCTCCACAACAGCTTTAATTATCTCTCCGGCCAGGTTGGGAGATTTCATTAAAGCAGAGCCGGAACCACTTTTTATAACCTTATTGGCAGGACAACCCATATTTATATCTATAAGATCTGGTTTGACCTCCCTTTCAACTATTCTGGCTGCTTCAGCCATGATATCCGGGTCATCCCCGAATAGCTGGATGGCCATATAGCCTTCATCAGAAGAATATTCCATCAGTTCAAAGGTCTTTTCACTACCATAGACCAGACCTCTGCTGCTAACCATCTCGCTATAGACTAACTCTGAACCCATTTCTCTTATGATCTTCCGATAGGGCCAGTCTGTAACCCCGGCCATTGGTGCCAGCACAATAGGGACTTTTAATTCCAGGTCTCCAATCTGCATCTCTATCACCTTCTTTTCTACCTGCTATATTATGTCTCAAGACCATTTAATCTGGCCAGATAATATAAACCTTCCAGACTTAAGTAGGGTTCCTGCCTGTCAATCATTTCTATCTCACTTACAATCACATCCATCAAGGCCCCGGTAGCAAGGACATAGGCTTCTTCTTTTAATTCCTCTTTCAGCCTCCTGATTAGACCCTCCACCTGCCCTATAAAACCATAAATAATCCCTGCCTGCATACTGGCTACTGTGTTTTTTCCGATAACTGTAGCAGGTTTTACTAACTCCACCCGGGGAAGCTGGGCGGTACTACGGAAAAGGGCTTCTGTAGATATTTTTATGCCTGGGGCAATCACTCCGCCTAAATAATCCCCCTGGGCAGAAATCAGATCAAAGATAGTAGCTGTACTGAAATCTACAATAATTAAAGCCTGACCAGGGAATTTCTCCCGCCCGGCTACGGAATTGACAATTCTATCAGAGCCAACTTCCCGGGGATTATCCATTTTAATATTTATCCCGGTTTTTATACCAGGTCCGACCAGGAGAGGCTCCAGGCCATAATATTTTTGAAAAACATTTTTCAAGGTGGTCCCCAGTGGTGGTACTACACTGGAAATGACTATACCCTTGACCTGGCTGATCTCTAATTCACCAAATAAAAATAGATTGCTAAAAAAGAGCCGGTATTCATCCATGGTCTTATTTTTATCTGTAGAAAAGGACCAGTTTTTTATTAAGTTCCCCTCCTGGAAGATCCCTATACCTGTGTAGATATTACCTATGTCTATGGTTAAGATCATCCTTTACCCCCCCTTCTTATTTTCTAAGCTCTGGCCTGGTACGCAAGCTGACATCACCAGCCCAGAAGCGCAAGACCTCTCCCTGGCTTTCCAGTAGCAACTCTCCTCTTTCTGCAATATCCAGAACCCTGCCCTGGTAAACCTTTTCATTATCATGAATATTGACCTCTTTCCCGATTATATTCATCCTTTCCTTCCACTCTCCTATCAATTGTGAACCCTCCTGATTCAGGAGACGGTAATAGTACTTTTCAATAGAGACCAATAGTTTTTTTAGTATCTCCAGCCGATCCTGGTCTTTTTTATATTTTATCTTTAAAGATGTGGCTATATTATTAAGTTCTGCTGGAAAAAAATCCTGGTTGACATTAATCCCGATTCCCACTACTACATAATTTATTTTCCTGCTCAGGGATAACTCTGTAAGGATACCTGCCAGCTTTTTCCCTTCCAGCAAAATATCATTAGGCCACTTTATTTCCAGGCCCTTATTTACCTGTCCTTTCCTGCCTATCTCCTCTTTTCCTCCCAGAGATTCCAGGGCTTCCAGGACAGCCAGAGAAGCAATAACAGTCAAAAAAGGGGCATCAGGAGCCGGGAGGTCAGGCCGGAGAATAATGGATAGCCACAAGCCAGTACCCCCGGGAGAATACCAGTTTCTCCCCAACCTTCCCCTGCCTGCTGTCTGTTCATCTGCTACCACTACCGTGCCCGATGGATAACCCTCTTTAGCCAATTCTTTGGCTTTTAGATTAGTAGATTCTATCCTGTCAAAAAATATAAGCCGGGAGCCTATTTCCCTGTTCTTTATTTGTGGCAGGACCTTATCCTGAAGTATTGCTTCCCTTAATTTAGCCATCTTTTTATCTCCTTTTTTAATCAAACTTTAATCTTTTTCTAATCATGCTTTAATTGATTTTACATTTTTATTTTAATATAATCTTGATAGTAAAGCAAAGAGTAATTACTTAAAAGTGTAATCACTTAATAAGAAAGGAAAGAGGAGAGAAATGAAAAGAAAATATAAATCTTCAAGAATAAAATCTTATGTTATGTTAGCCTTCCTGGCCCTGATGCTAGGTATGATGCTGGGAACAATTAATGATCTTACCCCCTATACCCGTGCCCAGGAAACCCTACCGGAAGATTCTGTTGATCCAGTAGGACTAATCATACCTGGAAAGAATATTTTTGCCGATATTGCCTCAATGGTAGACGCCGGGGTAGTCCTGGTTACTTCCGAGATAGAGGTCCAGGGCTCAACTGATTTCTTTTTCCCCTTTGATGACCCCTTCTTCAGGTTCTTTTTTGGTGATAATTTCACCATACCCAATCAACAGCCC
>LFRS01000120.1 GCA_001512435.1 Halothermothrix sp. DTU029
ACAGCAACAGCCAGATCCATGACAACAGTTAATACAGTAGTAATAATCATAATTCCTCCATAGGTCCAACGGGCCCGGGGCAGCAGCCTGATACTCTTCCAGTCAGCTGTACGGACTGAAGCTACCATCAGGATGGCAGCCAGGGAAGCCAGGGGTATGCGCCGGACTACAGGAGCAAAAACTAAAACCATCAAGAGAAGGAAGATAGAATGTAATACGCCAGACAGCCTGGTCCGTCCCCCGCTGTGTACATTTATGCCTGAACGGGCTACAGCACCGGTTACGGGAACACCGCCTATCAGTGAAGAAACAAGGTTTCCCAGTCCCTGGCCCAGGAGTTCGCGATTGCTGTCATGCTGATCACCAACCATCTTATCTGTAACCTCTGCTGATAATAAGGCCGAGATACTGCCTAAAAGGAAAATCGTAAAAGCCGGCCTGATTAATTCACCGACCGCCCCAAAAGGCATACTGCCCAGGGTCAATCTGGGAATATGAAAGGGTAAATCTCCGACAACATGGGGGCTGTGGATAAAGAGTTCATTAACAAGCAAGCCTACCAACAGGCCAAATAGAGACTCTGGCAGCTTTTTAAAAAACTTCAGGGAGATAAGTAAAACCAATACTGTAATCAGGGTAATTGAGATGGTGGCCAGGGCATCATCAAGGGCAGTCAGGAAAAAGAGTATGGCCACACCATTTGTAAAACCTGCTATAACCGGCTGAGGTAAGTATCTGACCAATTTACCTGTTTTAAATAATCCGGCAAGAATCTGCAGCAAACCAGCCAGGGCACCGGCCAGGAACATCCCCTCTACACCATGTCTTGCGACTATACTGATTAATACTGCCGTCATGGCACCTGTAGGTCCGGTAATCTGGACTCCACAACCACCAAAAATAGCTGCTGCCAGGCCTCCGAAGATAGAAGCATACAGGCCTGCCACTGCCCCGGCCCCGCTGGCTATCCCAAAAGCCAGGGCCAGGGGAAGGGCTACAACTGCTGCAGTAAGACC
>LFRS01000030.1 GCA_001512435.1 Halothermothrix sp. DTU029
AAGCAACCTGGACCCCGCCAATGGTGTTTAAATTTTCAGGGGAGGGTTTGTTTTGGAAAATAGGTTAATCTGTACCTATGCACTGGCAAAGAGTCTCCATGAAGAGGGCAAGGATATCCTGGATGTGTTTGTTCCCTTTATCCTGATGACTTTTTACTATACCAGGAAGGAAATATTAAGTGAAGTTGAAATAAAGGAATATTTGAAGGATTTCTTTAACCTGGAGATACCCGGGCATACGATTAAGACGATAATCACGCGGGCCAAGAGAACAGGTTATTAATTGCAGGGGAATAATAGGATTCAGCTAACTGAGAAAGGAAAGGGCTCGGAAAAATACTTTCAACTGGAAAGGGATATAGAGAGTGAGGTAAATAATCTACTGGAATATCTGAATCATTATTTTAAAAACGGGATCTCCTAAATAGCAAAGAAGAAATAGCGAAAATCCTGATGACAGTCATAAATTTAAACCTTTTATCACTGACGGCCTATCTGGGGGAAGAACCGGAGATAGAGATATATATTAATCTGGAAAAGAAGGTTATAAGATATACCCTGGAATTCTTCGAATATATTGAAAAATGTAAGCCGGTAGCTTTTTACCATGCTGCAGGAGAATAAATTTGATTTATATGTCCTGGATTTTACCCTGGATGAGATCAGGAGGGTCCTGAGTACCTATAAAAATGCCAATTATAACGGCAGGCGGAAAGTAAGGGTGGCCTCAATGCGGAGCAGGTTGAGGAACCTGGGTATTAGCTGTGTGGAGATAAATGAAATCCTGGCCAATCTGGAGGATGTCCTGCTGGAGCAATATAACATAGCTGTCTTTGAGACCGGCCAGCTCCTGCAGGATTACCAGATAGATGAGAAAGATATTTTATTGTTGCGAAATTACAAGAAGAATAGCCCCCTTGTCTCAGTGGAACATGACCTGAAGGCCATTGAGGTGATTAAAAGGGTAAGAGGTAAAAAGTTCGGGAAACTGGAGAAATCCAGGGCCATTTTCCTCACATCTAACCACAGGTTGACCAGGTACAATTTTGAGAAGGACCATCAGATGGACTCGACCATTAATGAGGTGATACTGGATCAGCTGGAGGTGAACTGATGAAAAAGATCTTAATTATTATTTTATTAATGATTTTAAATGTTCATTTAATAAATGCAAAAGATAGTATTTTGTTCGCAGACAAAGCTTTATATATATTGACACAAAAGAAATAAATCAATGTTATAAGACTATAGATATATTTGAAAAGGCAATAAAAATAACAGACAATAATATTGAAAAAGAGAAAGGGAATTATTATATAACGCTGGTATATGAAAAACTAAAAAAATGGGATAAAGCATTAGAATATTATAAAGCTGCTAATTCTTATAAAAATACCTCTGTATATATGGAAGGCATAAATAGAATGAAAAAATATATTCAACGTGATGAAGAAGCTTATGAGTTTAATGCCAGAGGAGAGAAATATTATCTAGAGGGAGATTATAAAAAGGCAATAGAGAATTTTGAATTGGCGATAGGGAAAAATCCAGAGATTCCCCTTTTATATTTGAATATGGGAATGGTTTATTATAATTTGAAGGATTTAGAACAGGCCATAGAGTATAGCAAAAAGGCAATAGAAATAGCTGAAACAGATTTATTTACAGATAATAAAAAAGTTATAGCAGCTTCTTATTACTACCTTGGTAAAATATATGAAAAGCAGGAGGAATGGAGAGAAGCCCTGAGAAATTATTCTTTAGCTCTTTTTACATATGAAGATCCTGTATACAGGGACAAAGTAAGGGAAATACAGAGAATGAAAGGGAAAGGATATGAAGAGGTTTATTTTTCTGATAATATTCTCAGGAATATTATTATCAGTATAATAGATAATGGATTTTGGGCTTTTCAACCTAATATAGAAAAATCATGGGGAATGATTATCAAAGAAGACATTGAAAGGATTGAAGAAGTATCTTATATCTGGCATTACCGTCATTTTCCAGGAAAAATTAATTCCCTGGAAGGGATTCAGTATATGGAAAATCTTAAAATACTAAGAATAGAAGGCTGTAATATAAAAGATTTAAGTCCTTTAGCTAATTTAAGCTCTTTAGAATTAATAAGTTTCAGGGATAATAAAATTAATGATATAACTTCAATTAAAAATCTTAAAAACTTAAAGGTTCTGGATTTAAGTCGTAATGAAATAGAAGATTTGAGCCCATTAGTTGGTTTACCGTTAGAGCACCTTAATATTGCTAATAATCAAATAGAGAATCTGGAACCTTTAATCAAACTTTCAGATTTGAAAAAGGTTAATTTAAGAAAAAATCGCTTAGACAAAACAAAAGCCATGGAAATTATCAAAAAATTAGAAGAGAGAGGTGTAGAAGTAATCTATTAGTGAGCCAGAGGAAACTCTGGCTTTTTCATTTTCCAAAAAATAAGTAAGACACTAGCAGTAATTTTAGAAAGATTATTTTGATTATTCGCTAAAAACTGATATAATTTNNTATCTTCTGGAAAATGGGAATAAAATAATCCAGAGGAGTGCTGCTACGGTAAGCAAGTTTAATTTAAACAAATGGGATGAGGTTAATTTTGTTCCTGCCAGTTTTCAGGAGGTTTTCCGTGATTTAAGTGCTGAGGAAGAGGAGGGTTTAAAGGCTTTTCTCTTACGGGAGGATCCATCTATCTGGAAAAGGATCAAAAAAATGTTTTCACGTTTTGCTAAATAACCTGTAAAAAACACAGCAATGGAGGTTGGCATGAAGCACTTTAATTTGTTCCTGGTTCTATTAATTTTATTCACAGGTATTTTATATTCTAATGATTTAAAGGCTGCTGTAGGTGTAAAGGAAATTTTAAATATTGAAAGAGGCAGGGAGGCCGGAAAGATAGATTATAATCTCCCTTATTGGGGTGATAGTGAAAAAACCCTGATCAGGACAGGTGTGGAGACTTTTGTGGTTGATGAGGAAGAGAGGGTCTATCTCTCTAATTATGCCACAGGTAAGATTAAGGCATACCATGAAAACAGACTGGAAGGGGAATATGATATCTCTCAATTTTTCCAACCCAGGGATATAGAAATCCTTTCTGGTTTATTATATATATATGAGGATAATGGCCGGGTCACGGAGTTGGTTCTGGATAATATGGAGAAAAGGGCTGAGTATAGAATCCCTTTATTTATACCTGCTGAAAAAGATGCTGGTAATATCGGGGAAATCAGTTCTGTGCCGGAAAAGAGGAGTATGCCAATAAGGTTTGTCAGTGATCATGGAAAAAAAGAGGCCAGGATAGTTTATGATAATCATGGTCTTTTGCGGCCAGGAGAAGAAGGGGTGAGTTTCCCGGAACTGGATAAACTCCAGCAGGTAGAGGAGGTTTCCTATCAACAGCTGCTGGGCTTTGATGAGGATAAGAATATATACATCTTAGGGATAGACCTTTTTGAAAATAGGGATATGCTTGAAATCAGAGAATTGGTATACAGGTTTGATGATACTGGAAACCTGACAGGGCTAGCAGAAGTTCTGGAAGAAAAAAACTATATAGTTCCCAGTAAGTATCTTTATGTTAATGCCAAGGGAAGTCTTTACCAGCTATTGGTTTTAGAGGACAGGGTTCAGGTTTACCGGCTGGTTTTTCAGGATCCTGAAAGCTTTCTAGACAACAGGGATAAAGGCAAGAGACTGGTCCCGGAAACTGTGGCCATGGGGTCAGCTGAACAGGAAATGCGGGAAATCCTGTATAAAAGAGCGGTAGATTTGGTGGAATATACCTGGACCTATAATCCCGAGTACCATGCTAATATATTGACTGATACGGATTTGCCTTATAATATAAAAATACTGGACAGGGAAGAGGAATTAAGAGGAATACCTTATTGCTGGGGTGGTTTTGATTCCCTGGATACCAGGAGTGCCAATCAGCCCTGGGCCAATTTTCCTGATGCGGTGAAAAAGGGAGTCATGACTGGCAATGTTGGGCTTACCCCTAATTACCTGCCTGGAACCAGTGGCCTGGACTGTTCTGGTTTTATATCAGCAGTGCTGAAACTGGATTCCCGGAAAGCATCCTGGTATTTCTACTATAATATTGACCTGGTTAAGGAGAAGAGTTTTGCCAGGCTGGAATTAATGGATGTTCTGGCCAAGAACGGCCACCTCTTATTTTATCTCAATAAACACAACTATGGAATAAATACAATAGAAACCAATATGCTGGGCAGTCAATGGAAGGTAAAGTATTATAACTGGTCCTGGAGGGCCCTCCGGGATAATGCCTATCGGGTCAGGGGATATAAAAATATAGGAGAACTTCCTGCAGTTTTGGGGATGAATTAGTTTTCTTTTTCAGGGTCTGACTGATCCTGTTTAATAATTACATAGGAAAGGGGTAGATGAATGAGTCAGGAAATTAATAATAGGAAACACAGGCAGGAAATCTTAAAAGACTTAATAATGCAATTACATGATGGGAAAAGTCTGGAGGAAGTTAAGCCTATTTTTGAAAAACATTTTAAACATGTTTCTGCTTCAGAGATTTCTGAGATGGAACAGAATCTGATCATGGAAGGGATGCCGGTAGAAGAAATCCAACGCTTATGTGATGTTCATGCCTCAGTTTTTAAAGGTTCAATCGAAGAGATTCATCAGGAGCAGAAGGAAAAGATCGAAAAACAGGCGGGCCACCCTATAACCCTCTTTAAAAGAGAGAATGAGGCCATTGAAGAACTGGTAGAAGAAAGTATCAGGCCTCATCTGGATGCTTTCCGGGAAAATGATAGCCAGGAAAATATACTTAAATTGCGGGAAGATTTTAATTTACTCTGGGATATAGACAAGCATTATAAGAGAAAGGAAAACCTAATCTTTCCCTTCCTGGAAAGGTATGGTATTACCGGGCCGCCACAGGTTATGTGGGGTGTAGATGATGAGATTCGGGAAAAAATTAAAACAGTACAAAGGATGTTGGCTGACTACCAGGGTGAGAAGGAGGCAGTCATTGAAAAAATAGAAGATACTTTAGAACAGGTTGTGGAAATGATCTTTAAAGAGGACAGCATACTCTTTCCCATGACTATGGACAATCTGACTGAAGATGATTGGATCAGGATAGCCGATGATAGTGATGAAATAGGCTATTGTTTGATTGAACCAGATAAAGAATGGGTACCGGAACGGGTTGATGTAGAGGAGAAGGAAAAGAAAGAGAGTGTCAGGGAGGGGTATGTTAAATTTGAAACAGGAATTTTATCAGACAAGGAAATCTCTGCTATCTTCAATACCTTACCTCTTGATATTACTTTTGTTGATAAAGAAGGCCTTGTAAAATATTTCTCCCAGGGGACAGAGCGGATCTTCCCCAGAACTAAGGCAGTTATTGGCAGAACCGTGGCCAATTGTCATCCCCCGGCAAGTGTCCATGTAGTAAATAAGATAATCGATGATTTTAAAAGTGGTGCAAAAGATCATGAGGATTTCTGGATTAAAATGGGGGACAAATATGTCTACATCCGTTATTTTGTTGTAAGAGATGAAAAGGGTGAGTATATGGGAACCCTGGAAGTAACCCAGAATATCCAGCCCATCCGGGAACTGGAAGGGGAAAAAAGACTGTTATCAGAAGACCAATAATTTCAGGATAAGTATAAAAAAGCCAGGCCTAAGGATCTGGCTT
>LFRS01000034.1 GCA_001512435.1 Halothermothrix sp. DTU029
GGATATTTAGCCAATAAATCATTTGTTTCAGCATCATAGAACAAAAGCATTTCACCATCATCGCAGATGACAGGCGCCATTATCGACCGGCTACTTCATCACTGTCACTTGCTACTGTTTCCCGGCCAGAGCAACAGGATGCGCGAAGCTGTACTAAACACATAAAAAACTTACGGGAAAGTCACTGGGTTTACATAAAAATTCCCCACCGGTGCCTGGGGAAAAAATTTTGCAAAAGTGGGGAGATCTCACTTGCAAAAAACACCTTGTCGGAATGATAGATCCTGTTCGTGAAGAAGTGCCTGCAGCAATAGAAGAATGCCGGACTGCTGGTATCCGTCCCATCATGATCACCGGCGACCACATTGACACAGCAACAGCTATTGCAATGCAGCTTGGAATAATCACTGATCGTTCTCAGGCTATCACAGGAGCCATGCTCGACGAGATAAGCGACGAGAATTTCATAAATAACGTCGAGAACTATGGTGTTTATGCCCGAGTTAAGCCCGAACACAAGTCAAGGATAGTCAATGCGTGGCATAGCCGCGGATATATTACGGCAATGACCGGTGACGGAGTTAACGATGCTCCCTCGATCAAAAATGCTGACATTGGCGTTGGCATGGGCATCACCGGCACTGATGTGACAAAAAACGTCGCCGACATGATTCTTGCAG
>LFRS01000143.1 GCA_001512435.1 Halothermothrix sp. DTU029
GGAAACGACAGGGCAGGTACCCTTAACCTCTTTGATGGCACAGGCATGGCCTGGGATAATACAGCCTTATTCGGTGAGGTCATCCTCCTGGGTAAAGAAGAAGGTGCAGAACCGGGATTAAATCCCTATGACCTGATTAGCCTTTTACAAAATACCCTTAATATTGACCTGAGCCTGTATAAGAATGCTGATATAATCCAGAAGGAAATAAACAAACAATACCAGGATTTATTGGCAGTAATTGATAAGCTGGAATATACCGACGAAGCAGCCAATGAAAAATGGTTTGTTCCTGTTCCGGCAGAATATAGGCTGGAGGCAGAAATACAGGGAAGGATTGAAAGGGTTTATTACAAGTCAGCCAATGCAGTTGCCGGTAAAGATAGCAAGCCCTTGAATGTTTACCTGCCACCCAATTATGATCCAGCCAATAAATATAATGTCTTCTATATGATGCATGGTAACTCAGAAAATGTAGATACTGTACTTGGCGGCCCAGATGATAATAAAGAGTTAAAGAGAATTATAGACAACATGGTTGCCAATGGGGATATTGAGCCCCTGATTATTGTCACACCTACTTATTATGCTGATAGTGATGGCCCGGCTACCGGGGCAGGAATTATGCCTCTTGAGTACTATAAAGAGTTAATTGAGGAAGTTATACCTTTTGTGGAAAGCAGGTATAGTACCTATGCAGAATCAACTGATAAAGAAGGTTTGATAGCTTCAAGAGAACATAGGGCAGTCGGTGGCTTTTCCAGGGGTTCCATGACTACCTGGCATGTATTCCTGAACTCCCTTGAATACTTCAAATATTATGTACCCTTATCAGCCGGTGCTGCTCTAATAGGCCAGGATAACCCGGTAGAAATAGCTGAAAACCTGGCCAGTGCTGTTAAGACCAGAAATTACACTGCAGATGATTTCTATTTATTCTGTGCCAATGGAACTGATGACTTTACATTTGAGGCAATGGCCAGGCAAATCGATGCCATGAAAGAAGTAGATATCTTCAAATACTCATCCAATCCTGAAAAAGGTAACTTCTATTTCATGGTAGTTGAAAATGCAGGCCATACCTGGTACTGGGTTAACCAGTATATTTACAATATACTGCCAGATCTATTTAAATAAAAATTACTATAAACAAAATTGAAAAATAGCTGTAAAATATAAAGAGGACCTTTCTGGCTGCATTTTCAGCTGGAAAAGTCCTCTTTTTTTATAAGCCTGAAAACTAACTTGCCTCTTTCAATTTAGCACAATTTCAATATTATTTTCTTGCAGGAATTCTTCCAATAGTAAAACACCCTCCGGAACACCAGTATATCTAAGTACTTTATTATTCTTCAAATGTATATTTATTTTTCTTCTCTTCAGGCCCAGGATTTTAGTCTCACCTTCTATGGCATATGCTTTTATATTTCCCACTCCAACAATCCTGGAACCCAGGATCATATAGTCTTTTGATAATAAAAACTTATTCTCCTGAAAAATTATAAAGTTAAAGGCAAATAAACAGGCCAGATTAAATAAGCCTATATATTCAATTAGCCAGAAAAAAAAGAGAAATATACCAGTCATAACAAGGGAGACACTGGTAGATATTTTTATAATATTATCTTCTATTCTTTTACCTCCCATTATTTTCAAGAAAAATGCTTCACAAAAATAAGTATTTATAGCATATGAAATAACAAATAATAAATATAGGCCAAGGAAAACTGCGTAAAATGTATTAAATAGTGAATAGCCTTTCTTAATTATTAATAGCAAAAAGGCTGGCCCGGCAGTGATTACTAATATTAGTAAGCCAACCAAGGTAGACCTAAAAATTAGTTTTTCATCATAGATAGCTTCCATGATTATCTCCTTTTTATTGCCTAATATACTGTTTTTTCCCAGACCATATTATACCATAACCCACCATTAAAATACACTGGCTAAAAATTTTTATTTCACCAACAGTACCACTTTATTTTTTGGAATCGGAAATCAATGTTATTAATCTATTTATTATTCCTCCCATAATACCTAACATAATTGCTAACATTATTAATCTGGCAAAATCCAGAACACTAACAAAAACTCCAACAATACCTCCTATAGACACATATAATAATATGCGCAATCGGTTTTCTTTCATAAGAAGAACCTCCTTTTGCTTTTATCTCAATGTTTTTTATCCATATACCTACTGATAAGTGTATTAACCAAAAAGGTAAAAACAAAAATAAATAATCCACCATAAATTATAGATTGAACAGTTACATTTTTTATTATTAGCAAAACAATAAAATATCCAATAGTTGAAAAAAAAGAGATTAATAACCTTACTTTAACTTTCTGTACATTAATTCTTCACCGTCTTCCTGTTTTCTTCCTCTCTAA
>LFRS01000175.1:0-8243 GCA_001512435.1 Halothermothrix sp. DTU029
TGAAGCTCCCCCGGCAACTCCCCCCACAATTAAGATCCGTTTACCCATCAGACCCCTCCTTTTTTTCAGTTAAATGAGTTCCAAAAACTATGCTTTCTTAAGATGCTTTTCAAAAGCCAACCTTTTGGCCCCATCTTTTAGATAAATTATACCACAATAATGAAAACCCCGGTTCTCTAAAAGTTTTTGCATAGCCCTGTTCTCCTCATGGGTATCTACCCTGATACAATAAAAACCTTTCTCTAGACATAATTTTTCTAGCTCTTTTAAAATAATACTGCCATAGCCCTGGCCCATAAATGCCCTAGCAACTGCAATCCTGTGTACAACTGCATAATCTTGATTACATAACCATTGACCCTTATATATTCTCTTATAAGTTTCCTCTCCAGCAAAGGTCAGGACAACTGTACCAATAATTATATCATCTTTCAGCAAAATATAATTAATACCCCTGGCAATATCCTCCTCTACTATCTCTTTATTGGGATAATTATTTTGCCACTGATCTATGCCCTTTTCTCTTAGATGATGCTGGGCTTCTTTAATAATTTGCATTATTGCCTCTGAATCTTTTAGTTCTGCTTTTTTTAATACCACAACTTCTTCTCCTTATTCTTTGTTTTATGATCATATAAAAAAAGAGCTCTTTTATCAGGCTCTTTTATATCTTAAATTCTAGCAAAAATGATTTTTTCCTGCCAGAACAGACTATTTTTTATAAATCCTAACAAGCTTAAATAGAGTTAATTCTTTTTCTCATTTTTCTAATAACATAAGTAATCTCTTTTCTCTTACATTCCTCACATAATTCATAATAATATACTTTCTCCTGGCGGATTCTAATCTCCTTTATCCTTTGGCATAAAGAACATAATTCCACCAACATCCCCCCTTCCTATCCTTAATTATTTATTAAAAACTTTATTTATTGCTACTGGCTTTTATTCCTTAATATATTTTTCCCATCCAACTTTTTTCTAATCTCTTAGCAGTATATTTTTTATTTTTCTGTGAAGAATATAAGCAGAAGGGGGTGTATAATTTGGCAGAAATAAAATGTACTGTGGATAATTGTTATTACTGGGATTCGGGAAACATCTGTGCTGCTGATGCTATAGAAGTAGCTAAAAACTTCTTCGGTGATGATAAAATGGAGGCAGGTTATTTGGGCGCAGAACCTGCCAAGTCAAATCAAACTAAATGTGTCACTTTTAAACCAGCAAAAGTTAAAAATTAAAGATCCTTCTCCAGATAGCGGGAAAGCCTCTTCCCGCTATTTTAGCAGTTCAAATAAAGTCTCAACAAATAAGTAGAATGTGATTTTATGCTACAAATGCCAATCAAACCAATGTTATTATCTAGCAAGGAAGAAGCCTTTGATTCAGAAGACTATATCTTTGAAATAAAATGGGATGGTTACCGCTGTATATCTTTTATAGAAAAATCCTCAATTAAGCTGCAAAGTAGAAATGGACATTTGCTCAACAGGACTTTTCCGGAATTAATGGAGATTTATAAAGCCATTACTGGCAAAAAGGCAATACTGGATGGTGAAATCTGTTATCTTGAACAAGATGGGAAAGCCAATTTCAGCAAATTGCAGGCCCGTTATGGAGAAAATAACCCTTCTTATAATAGTTCTATTAAACTAATCATCTGGGATATACTGTCTTATAATGATAAAGATATTTACTGGCTTCCTCTAAAGGAAAGGAAGGCCATCCTCCAGGAAATAGTAAAGGAAGGACATGGGATCCTGATCCCTGGATACATAAAAAAACATGGTAAAAAACTCTATCAAGAAGCAGCAAAAAACAAGCTGGAGGGGATAGTAGCCAAGAAATTAGATTCACCTTATGAATTCAAAAGGAGCAAATACTGGTATAAGATAAAATGCTGGCAATATACTGAAGTCCTGATTGGTGGATTTACAGAGAAGGAAGCCGGACTTCTGGTCGGAAAATATAGTAATAACCAGCTCCATTATCTGGGAAAGGTAAAGCTGGCCCTGGAAAGAGAGCTGACAGAAGCCTTATTCCGTTTTCTACCCACCCTTTTGACCGATTCCTGTCCTTTCAGTACCAGGCCGGTTGAAGGAGATATAAAATGGGTAAAACCTTTAATCAGGGTAATGGTACGGTATACAGAATTAAGTAAACATAATACCTTCAGACATGGTTATGTCACAAAAATAATTCTGGATAATTCCCAGGGGGGTTAAATTGTGCCTGCAATACTGGTAAACAATTATCAGCTTAATCTAACTAATCTGGATAAAATACTCTGGCCAGAACCTGGTATCAGTAAAGGGGATTTAATTAATTACTATATAGAGATCTATCCTTATCTTAAAAATTTTCTAAAAGACCGGCCCCTGGCCTTGAAAATATATCCTGATGGTATAAATGGTAAATCCTTTTTCCAGAAAAACCTTCCGGTCCATGCTCCAGAATGGTTAAGTAGCTTTCAAATATATTCCAGTCAAAGAAAAGAACCTATAAACTGGCTAATGGTTAATAAATTGGCAGACTTAATCTGGGTTGCCAATAGCGCTTCCCTTGAATTACATGCCTGGTTCTCTACAATCAATAATTTAAAAAAGCCTTCCTTTGCTGTTTTTGATCTGGATCCTGGTGAACTTTCCTCCTTTTCCGAGGTCATTCAGGTTGCTTTTCTTATTAAAGAAATCCTGGATGAACTGGGTTTAAAGGGTTTCCCAAAAACCTCTGGCCAGGCTGGCCTCCATATCTACCTGCCTTTTAAAGAAAAATATAATTATCAGGAAGTTAAGGATTTCCTCCGGGCTGTTGCCAGTACAATAGTGAAATTGGCACCAGCTTTAGCCACTACTGAGTGGCGCAAAAAGGAAAGGGCTGGTAAGGTCTATATCGATTACCGCCAGAATGACCAGGGTAAAACCCTGCCGGTTCCCTATTCCCTCCGCCCTACACCACTTGCCACTGTTTCCACCCCTCTGGATTGGGAAGAATTAAGGACTATCTCCAGTCCAGAACTTTTTACCATAAAAAATATCAGACAGCGGATCAAACAAAAGGGAGACCTGTGGCAGGATATATTAAATCTGCAACAGGATTTACCATCATTTCTTCTCAAATAAGGTATTTACAGTTACTTAACCTGTGCCTGCTTTCTTTCCCTCTCTGGCCTCTTGAGCCTGTTTCTCTGAAGCTTCTACACTGGCTTTTAGCCTTTCCATTAAATCCAGTACTTTATTATCAGTAAGGGGCTTTTCTGGAGTTTCTACCTCCTTACCCTCTATCTTTTCTCTAATAATTTTCAGTAACTCTTCCCTATAATCATCTGTATACTTCCCTGGCCTGAAGTCTGCCGTTAAATTATTGATTATCTCTATAGCCAGTTCTTCTTCCTTTGCACTGATTTTAATCTTCTCCCCTATATCTTCCAGGTTAAAACCTTCCACTGGCCTGATTTCATCAGCAAAATACATGGTTTCCAGAGCCAGGGATTTTTCCATTGCCCTGATNNCTGATACTCTTTTTACTGGTAGCAGCTGATAAACTGATTGGTATATTGATCAGGCCAAAACTGATAGCGCCTTTCCAGATTGCCCTCAAGACATCTCACCTCTTCTTACTTTACTCCATCAGTTACCTCTTCCATTCCTATAAAAAATTCCCCTTATGATGAGACTAACCTTAGTTTTTAAACTCCAGATTATACAATTGAACACGATAACCTTCCTGGTCTACTACCTCTACAGTTGCTGCCAGTGGTTCGTTTTTTTCATTGCGGGGACCTGATTCAAAGAGAACCCGGTGGTCCTGAAAAGGGATCTCCCCAAATTCACTATCTTTTAACTTATTAAAGATCTCTCCTGCCAGGGCATGGGTAATTACTTTTTCAATCTCTTTCAATCTCTTCACCTCAATATTCCATCATTTATATTATCAGGACAGTATTACTATTTACCGATAACAAAAAAATTATAGTGGAAATAATTAACGTCCAGATCAGGAATATATATTTTTAATTAAATTTTAATCTGATTCCAATATTCTTTTAATATTTCTGTGTTATTATAAAAACATAGAAAAGAGTTAATAACCCTTACACTTCTTTATCCCCTCTTTCGACCACCAGATGGTGGCTTTATATAAATACCAACATAAGACTCTCTTTACCCAAAAATACTATTTTTTCACCTCCTCTAAAATCCTTTGTTGGAACCACCCCCCAGCAAAGGATTTTCTTTGTTCCAGATATTACCTGTCCCTTTATATAGTTTTTTAGGCCCATTTATGATATTATTTGTATGTATTTATTATATATGTCATTATATTAATTTCTTTCCATTTTAGAAAGGAGCATTTTTTATGGCAATCCGTAAATTTATTATCTTTTTATTCTTATTACTTGCTGTCTATCCTGTATATGCAATAGAACCGACAGATATAAGCAATCACTGGGCCCAGGACTATATACTTAATCTGCTCAATAAGGAGATTATGGAAGCATATCCTGATGGTTTATTCAGGCCAGAACAGGCCATAACTAGAGGGGAATTTGCAATTGCCCTGGCTAGACAAATGAATTTAATCCCTGATAATAATCCTCAATTTACTGACCTGGAAAATTATCCAGAGGCTAATTTAATAAATGCCCTGGCCAAAAAGGAGATTATCAGTGGTTACCCGGATAATACTTTTCAGCCAGACAAAACCATCACCAGGGCAGAGATAGTTTCCATCCTTATTAAATCTTTGGGCATTACTGATAATACTACCACTATTGAGCTTGGCAATAAACTTACTTTTAAAGACCTGCCAGCCGGACATTGGGCTCTGAAGCAGATTGCTATAGCGGAAAATCTGGATTTAATTGAAACAGAAGATAATTTCAATCCTGATAATAAAGTATCCAGGGCAGAAGCTGCTAAATTAATCAATAAATTTGCTGGTCTTTCATCCAATACAGGCTATATTACCGATATATATCCTACTTCCAAAAAGGTTTCTGTAAATTCCTTAAATGGGGAAAGAAAGGTTTATGATTTTAACGACAATACCCTGGTGGGAAGAAATAATCGCCTGATTCCCATGGAAGAAATCCTGAAAACAGATAAGGTCTTCTTTATCACAGACCAGGATAATAATTTAAAATATGTTAAAGCCTATGGAGTGATTACAGAGGAAGATCTGGCTGTTGAAATCAGCAGCTTAACTGGGGGAATATTTGCCTCAGAAGAAATCCAGGAATTATCTACAGGAAATTATGATCTTTTAATCCCCAAACTACAGAATACTGCTAAAGAACAACTCCGTAGTCAGGGACTGAGCAATGAAGAAATTGAAGCCTTAATGACAACTAATTGGGATGAACTGGAGGAACTGGGCAAGGCCAGATTGGCAGAGGTTATTGCCATCCAGACAGGCTTATCCCTGGATATTACCAGAGGCTTATTAAGTGGTGACTGGGATAAGGTTAAATCCTATGGCCAGATTGAACTTATCCAAAGGGTTGTACAGACTGTCTTGAACGCAGATCTAATCTCCTAAGGAATCTATTTTGGTTTATTCCACAGGGCTCCTGTTATATACAGGAGCCCTGTGGAAATATTTAATTCAAGGTCTTGCAATTTTAAAAATCCTATGTTAATATATAAAAGTGATAGATTTAATAAAACATGCCGAAGTGGCGGAACTGGCAGACGCGCTGGACTCAAAATCCAGTGAGCTTTGCGGCTCATAAGGGTTCGATCCCCTTCTTCGGCACCAGACAATTTAAAGGAATGCAAAAATGCCGTCAAACCTTGATTTGACGGCATTTTTCATTTTTAATATATCATCTAATATCAGCAAGATAATGGCGACAAAATGGCGGCAAAAATACAAAAATAAATGAGCCTGGCCAGGAAAGGAAGGTACATCAATTGATAAATAATAATAATAATATAATTTGCACAAAATATAAGATAGAGATAATAAAGAGGAGGATTTTATGAAAAAAATACGTCTGGGTGTTATTGGTACAGGTATGGCCTGGGAAAGGCTCCACTGGCCAGCAATACAGGAACTGGAAGACAAATATGAAATTGTTGCACTCTGTAACCAGGACAGAAATAAAGCCCTGGATTTTGCCAGGAAGCTTTATCTACCTGAAGATAAAGTATACGATGATTATACAGAGATGCTGGCAAAAGAAAAACTGGATGCCGTGGATTTACTGGTACCTATACCAGAAAACTATGATCTTGCAGCTGCAGTAGTGAAAGCAAATATAAACCTGATTGCAGAAAAACCCCTTGCTGCCAGCCTGGAAGGAGCAAAAAAGCTTCTGGACCTCCACCGGCAGCATCCAGTATTAATAATGGTGGCGGAAAACTACCGCTATGATGAAGGGATTAATAAAATAAGAAAACTATTAAAACAGGGTAAGATAGGTGATGTAGTCTATTTTATCTTTAATAATACTGTAGACTTTGAGGAAGAGATGAAAAAGGACAGCTTTGCTGCTAAAGAATGGAGACAGCACCCTGATTTTGCTGGCGGTACCTTCCTGGATGCCGCTATCCATGACCTGGCCGGATTGCGCCATATCTTTGGTCCTGTAAAACAGGTCTATGCCATGGGCCGCCCTCAGGAAGAGGATTTCTCTCCCTATAGAATTATAAATAGCCAGATAGAGTTTCAGAATGGTATAATTGGCCATTACTCTTACTATACTGATGGACAGGAAACAATAAAACCCTTAATTGGCCTCCGGATCTTTGGTAATAAAGGGGAACTCTACCTGGAGAATATGAACTCTGGTACTATTAAGCTCTCCTATTCTGATGGTAGCACAGAAGAAATCACTTACCAGCCTGACAGGGGCTATTACAATGAGTTGTTAAATTTCTACAAGGCCATGATGGGGAAAGAAGAGATTGCAGTAACTCCAGAAATAGAATATGGTGATCTGAAAATGGTCTTTGATATCCTCAAATCTATAGAGGTTAACCAACCCGTAACCGTTGATACTGCAAGAACTTTTAAAGAAATAGGCCAACCGATAGAAATATAAATATATAAACTAAATCTCAATAGCTTATCCTTGCATTAATCTTATAAATCCAATAGAAAAAATTTAAGTAAATTTGTAGAATATCCTTAAATGTGTTATAATATTCATAAATTTATGTAAATGAGGTGAGTATATGTTTGAATGGGATGATATACTGTCTGTTGGTATTGAAGTAGTTGATGACCAACATCAGGAACTATTCAGGATAGGCAGAGAACTGGTATATGTACTGGAAAATACCTCCGCTGGTCTGGACCAGTATGATGATATTATTAAATTATTAAAGGAATTACATACCTATGCTAATTATCATTTCAGTGAAGAAGAAAAATTAATGGAAGCAGCTGATTTTATTGGCCTTCCTGCTCACAGATTTCAACATAAAATCTTTGTGAAAAAGATTGAAGAAATAGAACTGGATGAACTGGATGAAGACCAGAAAAACCATGCCCTTGATTTGCTGGANNATGTACAAAAATACCTGGCCAGCAAATAATGCACCTTATAATAAAAAGGCTCATGTTATTAAACATGAGCCTTTGTTTTTTGGGTTTTATTTTAGAAGTTATTCTTTCTTAGATTATATTTCTTTAATTACCTTTTCAATGGCTTCCAGGGCTTCAGCAGGTAATTTATCAAAGCCACCTTTAGCAGTCTCTCTGCTCTTGATGAACTCTACACGGTCCTTCATTCTGGCTGTAAATTGTTTTTTGTATTCACTGTCATTAAAGTCAGGAACATAGCCTTCGATTTCCATAATCTCCAGGTCAGTGAAATTAGCCCATTGTTTAAATTCAACAGTACCTTCAACGATAGCTTCAATAATTCCTAAAGTTACCTTTGGACCAATATCTTTATCCATGAAGGCACCGGTATTGAGGATATAGCAATCAATGCCATCATCAAAAAGGGTCTTGAATTTATTATAATCTTCACTGAGTGGATAGGTCCTGAAGGGGTTTGCATATGGTTCTACTACCAACGCATTTGGATCAACACCTTCAGCCAATCTCTCCGCAGTTGTNNGAAGAAATAGAACTGGATGAACTGGATGAAGACCAGAAAAACCATGCCCTTGATTTGCTGGACTTTCTGGCCAACTGGATTACAAATCATATTATGAAAATAGATCGGGAATATATTCCTGATGTACAAAAATACCTGGCCAGCAAATAATGCACCTTATAATAAAAAGG
>LFRS01000175.1:8461-40277 GCA_001512435.1 Halothermothrix sp. DTU029
ATAGCTTCAATAATTCCTAAAGTTACCTTTGGACCAATATCTTTATCCATGAAGGCACCGGTGTTGAGGATATAGCAATCAATGCCATCATCAAAAAGGGCCTTGAATTTATTATAATCTTCACTGAGTGGATAGGTCCTGAAGGGGTTGGCATATGGTTCTACTACCAACGCATTTGGATCAACACCTTCAGCCAATCTCTCCGCAGTTGTTCTCTTGGTAGCCAGAGTTGCACCCATGGCTGAACCTAGAGCTGAACCCTTTACCTTAACAACAGGCGGCAGAGTGGGGTCCTTCATTAACCAGAATACTGCATCAGTTTTCTCTTCGAACTTATCCACCCTGTTTGGTGACCAGAGTTTGGACTTGATAGCCCTGCCGTTACCATTCCTGATATCCTCTGTCACCAGTACAACCTTGCCGTTTTCATCAAGGGTAGCACCGGTATTCTGGGCAGTCAGGATGAACCTGTTGTCTTCACTGCCCATCGGATAATCCTGGGTCTTGTCAAAGTAGGCTGGTTCCAGGGCAATGGATGAACCGTCTTTTGTATTGATGATAAAGGCATCATCATGAAGTACAGTTACATCATATTTATTATCATGTTTTGCATGGGTAATGGTGGATTTACCGGAACCGGAAAGGCCAAAGACTGAAACAACATAGCTTCTTCCATTATCCAGGTTATAGCGTTTCATACCGCCATGGCAAGAGGCATAACCATTTCTATTGGCACTACCCCAGACCAGGGTAAGGGTACCTTTCTTATGCTCACCGAAATAACGCATGCCCAGAATTGCAGCTACATTATTTTCTGGATCAAAGAAGGCTAATCCGCCAGGATGTTCAGGGTGTCTCCAGTCAGGATCTGAGAAGATATAAATATCTCCTTCATTAATCTCCTTTGAGTTCTGATACATTTTGTAATAGAAATCATTTATATACTGGAAGTTAAGCATCCAGGAAAGAGCAATATTCTCGTGGTTTTCTGGTATCAATAGATGAAGTTTTACCATGAAATCCTCATGGAGTCCAGCATAGGCCTGGCAGTGGTACAGTTTCCTATATCTTGTATTATAGACGGCTTCCCGTACCTTGGCAGCCAGATTGTTTATATCTACTCCTGGCTCACCTGCAATCCTCCTGGCTGCAGCAAAACGTCCAGTCACTTCACCATCATTGAATAAGAGAACTGTTGCGCCCTGTGGCAGGCCCACTTCTTCTGGTTTATAGATTGGCATATCTGTTACTATGGTTCCTGGACTGTTTTTGGCCAGACTATACATCTCTGCTGGTGAACTGATCTTTACTACGTTGTTTCCATAAAATGCTGTCTCAACTGTTGTCCTAACCCTTGTTAAAATGTCTTTGTTCTTAAAGTATTCTATAGTTGCCATAGAATAACCACTCCTTTGCAGTATTTTCTTATAAGAAATTATAACTCCTACCTACTCCCTACTCATCTGATAAATTAAGCATTAAGCCCTTTTCTGGAAAAACTCTTCCGCAACAGCCGGGAACATAATATAGGATAAGACATCTTCTTCGGACCTATAATATCCCTTTGCCTTTAATTCCTCTGTTGCTTTTTCCACAATTGGCTCCAAATCATCAGCAGGCCTGTGATCGATGACCTGATCTATTTCCTTGCCCAGGATGCTGGCTCGGAATTCAGGATCAATCTCTCCCGGTGCCTTACCATAGAGACCCTTCAGATAATCTTTAATCTCCTTACTTACTATCTGATACCTCTTACCAGTAGCTACATTGAAAACAGCCTGGGTACCAACCATCTGGCTCATCGGTGTAACCAGGGGTGGATAACCAAGGTCTTCCCTTACTCTGGGTACTTCCCGCAGGGTTTCTTCCAGACGCTCCAACATGTTCATCTTCTCCATCTGGCTGCGCATGTTGGAGAGCATACCACCAGGTATCTGGTAGATAAGAACTTCTGGATCAACATCTTTATTGACCTTATTCTCTGTCTGCTTATTTCTGATCTCTTTGAAATAACGGTTAATTTCAGTGATTAGCTCCAGATCAAGACCAGTATCGTACTCAGTACCGGCAAAGGTAGCTACCATGGTTTCAGTGGCAGGTTGGGATGTTCCCAGTGCCAAAGTAGAAAGGGCAGTATCAATGACATCTACACCTGCTTCAACAGCCTTCAGATAGGTCATTGCAGCCAGACCGCTGGTATAATGAGAATGATACTGAACTGGCAGGTCTACTTCTTTTTTCAGAGCAGTAAAAAGCTCAGTAGCCTGGTAGGGTTTCATCAAGCCAGCCATGTCCTTGATACAGATGGAATCTGCACCCATCTCCTGTAGTTTTTTGGCTGTTTCGATATAATGCCTGATATCATGTACCGGGCTTTCTGTATATACTACAGCAGCCTGAACATGGGCACCATATTCTTTAGCAGCCTCAATGGCAACTTTCATATTCCGTACATCATTCAGGGCATCAAAAACTCTGATAATATCAATACCATTTTTTATGGATAAGCGGACAAATTCCCTTACTGCATCATCTGGATAATGTCTATAACCGACCAGGTTTTGCCCCCGGAGCAGCATTTGCAGTTTGGTATCTGGCATCTTCTCTTTCAGTTTCCGTAGTCTTTCCCATGGATCTTCATTTAAAAAGCGCATGGCACTATCAAAGGTAGCCCCGCCCCACATCTCAACAGAATGATAGCCAACCTTATTTATCTTTTCAGCAATAGGCAGCATGTCATCTGTAGACATTCTGGTTGCCAGCAAAGATTGGTGGGCATCCCTGAAGATAGTTTCTGTTATTTTAACTCTTCTTTTATTGGCCATTTTTTCACTCCCTCACAATTAGTGTATCTTACTACAGTTTAAATTATATTATAATTCCAGAGCAATAAATGTTAAATAAGAACATATTAAAAATTAACCAAATAAAGATAGCAGTGTTCCGGCAGCAATTGCAGAACCAATTACACCTGCTACGTTTGGACCCATTGCATGCATGAGTAAGAAGTTGCCCGGATCCTCTTCACTGCCCACTCTCTGGGAAACCCTGGCTGCCATCGGTACAGCAGAAACTCCGGCTGAACCGATTAATGGGTTAACCTTTCCACCGGACAGTTTATACATAAGCTTGCCAAGGAGAACTCCACCGGCTGTACCGATAGAAAAGGCGACCAGGCCCAGTACTATAATCTTTATGGTAGACCAGGTCAGAAACTTATCTGCACTGGCAGTAGCTCCAACAGTCAGGCCGATAAAAATGGTAACAATATTCATCAATGAATTCTGGGCGGTTTTCAGTAATCTATCCACTACTCCTGATTCCCGCATCAGATTTCCAAACATCAAGCAGCCGATTAAGGGAGCTGCATCAGGAACCAGTAAAGAAGTGAGGATAGTCACTACAATGGGGAATATAATCTTTTCCTTTTTGGAGACTGGTCTCAGTTGTTCCATCCTGACCATTCTCTCTTCTTTGGTAGTCAATGCCCTCATGATTGGCGGCTGGATGATGGGGACCAGAGCCATGTATGAGTACGCAGCAATGGCGATAGGACCCAATAAATCGGGAGCCAGTTTTCTAGTTAAAAAGATAGCTGTGGGGCCATCAGCACCTCCTATGATTCCGATAGAAGCGGCTTCTGGACCTGCAAAACCTAATAATAGAGCCCCCATAAAAGTTATGTAAATACCCAGCTGTGCTGCCCCTCCCAGCAACAGACTCTTAGGATTGGCAATCAAGGGGCCAAAATCAGTAAATGCACCTACTCCAAGGAAAATCAGGGGAGGATAAATACCCAGATCTACTCCCTGATAAAGCCAGTAGAGTAAACCTCCTTCTTCCATCAAGCCGGCCAGTGGTAAATTAGTCAGAATAACTCCAAAACCAATAGGTAATAAAAGCAATGGCTCATATTCTTTTTTTATGGCCAGATATATTAATACACAGCCCACTATAATCATTAATACTTCTTTATATGTAATATTGGCATAACCCGTGTCCTGTGCAAAACGTATAATACCTTCAAGCACTAATGATCCCTCCCATATTTTTCTTCTTATCCGATGGTTGCCAGCACTTCTCCTGTATCCACTGATGCATTCTGTGCTACATGGATAGCCTTTACAGTGCCACTTACTGGAGAAGGAATTTCATTTTCCATCTTCATAGCTTCCATGATGAAAAGGACATCTCCTTCTGTTACCTGATCTCCGACTTTTACTTCAATGCTGGTAATGGTGCCTGGTAATGGTGCCTTGACCTGTTCGCCACTTACATTGCCTGCTGCAACTGGTGTTTCAACCTTTACCTCTTCTTTTACCTCTTCCTTTACAGCCTGAACACCTGGGGAGGAAATTTCCTCTACCTCTACCTCAAATAATTTATCATTAACTTTTACTCTATATTTTTTCATCATATTATCTCCTTTCTTTCCCTGAAAATTTAATATAAATTATTAATTTATTCAAGCTCAATTAATTTAACTGGCGAATATTAACAACCGCCTCATTATTATCCAAAATTTCTGACATAACTGCTGTAACAACAGCAACTGTTTCATCTAATCCATCAGTTTTTTGTATAACTGCAGTTTTTTTACCCATAATAGCTTCAGTTGCCTCGTTTTTCTTATCTTTAGAAAGAAGCTTTTCCTGAATCTGTAATACCAGTACTAATCCATAGAGTCCTAATAAGACCACAGCCATTCCCAATATAGTAACCTGTAAACCTTCCATAAATATTGCTCCCACTTCTGCCCGGTAACCTCCTTCCTCTCATAAAAAACATTATAATTCAGTAAATTTAAAGCCTATTTTAAAGATAATATATTAATATTTTAAAGCTTCTTACCTTTTATATATTATTAACATAAAGACTGTAATGATAAGTAATTTGTTGGATTAAAAGCCCATACATAAAGCATTTATGTATGGGCTTTTAATTTATTTACTTCCGTGGATTCTCAATTTCAGCCTGGGCTGCAGCCAGTCTGGCAATTGGTACACGGAATGGTGAACAGGAAACATAGTTTAATCCAACATTATGGCAGAATTTCACAGAGGATGGTTCTCCACCATGCTCACCACAGATACCAACCTTGAGGTCAATACGGGTAGAACGGCCTTTCTCTACACCGATCTTGACCAGCTGACCTACACCTTTCTGATCCAGTACCTGGAAGGGGTTCTTTTCCAGTATTCCTTCTTCCAGGTAATGAGGCAGGAATTTGCTTTCTGCATCATCACGGCTGAATCCAAAGGTTGTCTGGGTCAGGTCATTGGTACCGAAGGAGAAGAACTCGGCTTCCTGAGCGATTTCATCAGCAGTCACGCAAGCTCTCGGCAACTCAATCATTGTTCCCACAGTATATTTTAAGTCAACTCCAGCAGCAGCAATGACTTCATCTGCTGTCTTTACTACAACTTCCTTAATGGTCTTTAATTCGTTTACATCAGATACCAGTGGGATCATGATTTCAGGCTGGACATTGATACCTTCTTTAACCAGTTCAGTAGCTGCTTCGAAGATAGCCCTTGCCTGCATTTCAGGAATCTCTGGATAGGTCATACCCAGGCGGCAGCCACGGTGGCCCAGCATTGGGTTCATCTCATGGAGTCCTTCGATGGCCTTCAGCAAGGCTTCCTTTTCTTCTATCACACTGGCGTCTCCGCCTTTTGCCTTCAGTTCGGTTACTTCTACCAATAATTCGTTGTAATCTGGCAGGAACTCATGTAATGGTGGGTCAAGTAATCTGATGGTAACTGGTCTTTCACCCATAACCTTGAGTATTTCTTTGAAGTCTGCCTTCTGCATTGGCAGAAGTTTATCCAGGGCTTCTTTTCTGGCTTCAGCAGTATCAGCCAGGATCATCCGCTGAACGATAGGTAAGCGCTCTTCGTCAAAGAACATATGCTCTGTACGGGTCAGACCGATACCCTCAGCACCGTATTCGATGGCCTTACGGGCATCTTCAGGTGTATCAGCATTGGTCCTTACCTGCAGTGTCCTAATTTCATCAGCCCAGCTCATCAGTAATTCAAAGTCATCATCAAGTTCTGGATCGATTGTTGGTACCTGGCCTAAATAAACGCTTCCGTCTCCACCATCTATTGTAATGTATTCACCTTTTTTGACAACAGTTCCATCAGGTGCAACAAACTGCTCGTTTTCGAAATCAACCTTGATGGATTCACAACCGGCTACAGCTGGTTTACCCATACCACGGGCAACTACAGCAGCGTGGCTGGTCATACCGCCTCTGGATGTTAAAACACCCTGGGCAGCAGCCATGCCGTTGATATCATCCGGTGAGGTTTCAATTCTTACCAGGATAACTGATTCGCCTGCAGCTCCCAGTTCAGCTGCTTCGTTAGAATCGAAGACTACCTTACCGGTAGCAGCACCTGGAGAAGCATTCAAACCTTTAGCCAGTACTTTTGCCTCTGCATTGGGGTCAATCCTTCTATGCAAGAGTTCATCCAGTTTTTCAGCTTCTACTCTGGTGATAGCAGTTTTCTTATCAATTAAGCCTTCTTTTACCATGTCTACTGCAATCTTGACTGCAGCCTTGGCAGTTCTCTTACCAGCACGGGTCTGCAGCATGTAAAGGGTACCTTTCTGGAAGGTAAACTCAACATCCTGAACATCTTTATAGTGTTCTTCTAATTTATCAAAGATGCCGGTAAGCTCTTTGTAAATCTCTGGCATTTCTTTTTCCAGTTCAGCTATTGGTTTTGGTGTCCTTACACCAGCAACAACGTCCTCACCCTGAGCATTAATCAGGTATTCACCATAATATACGTTTTCGCCACTGGCCGGGTCACGGGTAAAGGCAACACCTGTACCACAGTCATCACCCATATTACCAAATACCATTGCCTGCACATTTACAGCAGTACCCCAGTGATGTGGAATATCATTTAGATTTCTGTAAGTAATAGCCCTTGGATTATTCCAGGAACCAAATACAGCATCAATGGCACCCCACAATTGTGCCTTAGGATCTTCCGGGAATTCTTTTCCTGTTGTTTTTGTAACATGGGCTTTGAATTCTGCAACCAGTTCTTTTAGAGCCTCTGCAGGTAGATCGGAATCATATGTAGCACCATACTCTTCTTTCTTCTTATCAATCATTGCTTCAAAATCAGCGCCATCTACTCCCATTACCACATTACCAAACATTTGAACAAAACGGCGATAGGAGTCATAAGCAAAACGCTCATTACCTGTACTCTTAATTAAACCCTGTACGGTTTCATCATTGAGTCCCAGGTTGAGAACAGTATCCATCATACCTGGCATGGATACACGGGCACCAGAACGTACTGAGAGTAATAGTGGATTTTCTGTGTCTCCAAACTTACTACCCATTAGTTTTTCTATCTTTGCCACTGCTTCATCTACCTGTGCATCAAGGCCTTCTGGATATGTCCTGTCATTTTCATAATAAAGTGTACATACCTCTGTAGTAATTGTAAATCCAGGAGGAACATTAATTCCCAGATTAGTCATTTCGGCCAGGTTTGCACCCTTACCACCTAACAAATTCCTCATCTCGACTGTTCCTTCGGTAATTCCTTTACCAAAGGAATAAACATACTTGTTCTCTGCCATTAAGACCAGTACCTCCTTATAATATTAATATTTTTTCCTAAAAAAACCTGAATTAAAGTGATTAATTCAGGATTAAAGAAACTAACCATATTTAAGTTTACTTTCAGGTCAAGTTTCTTATTTGCCTTTTAACTCTATCCTGATTTCACATCACAGTAGAGTATTACTTATAACTTGTTTTTATATTTTACATTATATCAAGAAATTATTTGCTTCGACAAACCACTTTTACATATTCAACAAAAAGTTCAAAAACCCTTCTTTTATTATTATAATTTGTATCTTTTTTTCACTAATGGCTCCAGTGACTGTAGTGACTGTCTTTTCTTTTAAACATCAATTACCTCTATTAGATTTGTTGTGCCAGCTGAATGGGTTCCAGCAGTGATTACCACCCTGTCACCTGCTTTTACTAAACCATACCGGCGGGTTGCTCTAATAGAGTTTTTGATTAACTCATCAGTGGTATGTCCCCTTACTGCCAATTGGATAGGATGTATACCCCAACAGACAGTCAGATAATGTTTAACATATTTATCATGAGTTACTGCTATTATAGGTATATTGGGTCTGAACTTGGAAACCATCCTGGCTGTACTACCACTACTGGTGGCACTTATAATGCATTTGGCCCCGATTTCCATGGCAATTTTACAGGTCGCAGAACTGATAGATTCGGTAATTGTACTGACCTTTACCCTGTCCTTTTGGCTTGTACTGAACATGGTTTCCCGATAGAAGGCAGAGCCCTCTATTTCCCGGGCAATCCGATCCATGGTCTTTACAGACTCAACAGGATATTTACCAATAGCTGATTCTCCTGACAACATTATTGCATCAGTGCCATCCAGGATAGCGTTAGCCACATCTGAAGCCTCTGCCCTGGTAGGACGGGGGTTGCCAATCATAGAGTTTAACATCTGGGTTGCCGTAATAACTGGTTTACCGGCATCATTACATTTACGGATTAATTTTTTCTGGATTACCGGTACCTTTTCCGGAGGTATCTCAACACCCAGGTCTCCCCTGGCAATCATAATACCATCGGCAACTTCCAGTATCTCATCGATATGATCAACACCCTCCTGGTTTTCAATCTTGGCTATAATATAAATACCAGCAGCACCTTCATTATCCAGGAAGGCTCGGATAGCTATAATATCCTGGGCTTTACGGACAAAGGAAGCAGCAATAAAGTTGATACCCATCTTGATACCAAAATGGATAAATTCTTTGTCCTTTTTTGTCAAGGCAGGGAGGTTCAGAGAAACTCCAGGGATATTAACCCCCTTATAAGAACCCAGTAAACCCCCATTTAAAACCTTACAGCGTATATCATTACCCTTGACTTCCAGTACCTGTAATTCCAGTAAACCATCGTCAATGAGTATTCTGGAACCTGTTTTCACATCCTTGGTAAGTTCTTTATAAGAGACAGAAATACGCTCCTTATTACCAATCACATCATCTGTGGTCAAAGTTATCTCTTCACCGGCATACAGGAAAATCTCCTTCTTATCTTCCAGAGGGCCTGTACGTACCTCTGGACCCCTGGTATCCAACATAATACCTATAGTCTTTCCTGTATCATCTTCTACTTCACGAATAAGTTCAATCTTTTTGCTATGTTCTTCATAATCGCCATGGGAGAGGTTTAAGCGGGCCACATCAAGGCCGGCCTCTACCAGTCTGGCAATGGTTTCTTTATTATCACTTGCTGGTCCAATTGTAGCTACTATTTTGGTTTTCCTCATCCTGATAACCTCCAGAACTGTCTCTTTCTTTTATAATCAATACAGGACTAGATGGATAAAATCTTATTTAATTTATAGATATCCAGATCTATTTCCTTTTTCTTCTTCAAGATATCCTCAACACTACTGTCCTGGATCGCATTTCCTTTTAAGCCTACCATCCTGGAAGTCTTACCTTCCATTAATAATTCTACAGCCCTGGCCCCTAACTTGCTGGCCAAAATACGATCCATAGCAGTGGGAGAACCTCCTCTTTGTAAATGCCCCAGTATGATAACCCGGGTATCCTGTCCTGTTCTGCTGGCTATTTCTTTTCCAATGGCAAAAGCATTGCTCTCATTTAGATCCCGATTAGTACGGAAGTTCCCTTCATAACCTTCCGCTACAAGTATTATATTATGCAACCTGCCCTGTTTTTGTCTCTCCATCAAGGTTTGACATACATCTTCTATCTCAGCTTTTTTTTCAGGAATTAATACTGCATCTGCACCACTGGCCAGACCAGCCATAACTGTAAGAAAGCCACTACTTCTACCCATTGTTTCAATAATAAAGGTTCTCTCATGGGAGGTAGCTGTATCTCTAATCTTGTTAATTGCCTCTAAAATAGTATTCATGGCAGTATCGAAACCGATTGTATAATCGGTTCCAGGCAGATCATTGTCAATAGTACCGGGAACAGAAATATAGGGTATGCCCTGTTCTCGATACAGGCTTTCAGCTCCCCTTAGAGAACCATCCCCACCAATCACAATTAATCCTTCAATACTATGTTTTCTTAGCTGTTCAGCAGCCTTTTTTCTGCCTTCTGGCTCCAGGAATTCATCACAACGGGCTGAAAGCAGGAAAGTACCACCTTTTTGCATAATATCACTGACAGAGCCTGTCTCCATAAGGAAGAAATCACCCTCAATAAGACCAGCAAAACCACGTCTGACACCTACTACTTCCAGACCATTATATAAAGCTGTCCTTACAGCAGCTCTGATAGCCGCATTCATTCCTGGGGCATCGCCACCACTAGTTAATACAGCAATTTTCCTCATTCAACTTCCTCCTTAAGTAATTCTCCCTCCAGGGCTGCATCATAGTTATATACACCTAATTGTCTATATTTCATATATCTCTTATTTATTAACTCTTCAGGAGACAATTTAGCAAGTTCTTTTAATTCTTCCAGAACAGCCTCTTTTAAAAGGTTGGCAGCTTTTTCTGGATTTTGATGAGCCCCACCTACTGGTTCTTTTATTATTCTATCAATAATCTTTAGTTGCCTTAAAGCCCGGGCAGTAATTTTCAAAGCTTCTGCCGCTTCACCTGCTTTTTCTACATCTTTCCACAGAATAGCTGCACAGGCTTCTGGAGTAGAAACAGAATAATAGCTATATTCCAGCATCATAATCCGGTCTCCCAGCCCAATACCTAAAGCCCCGCCACTGCCACCTTCACCAGTAACTACAACAATAATTGGAACCTTCAAGGAGGACATCTCCATCAAATTTTTGGCAATAGCCTCAGCCTGGCCCCTTTCTTCAGCTCCAATTCCAGGATAGGCTCCAGGTGTATTAATAAGAGAAAGAATAGGACGGTTAAACTTCTCCGCTTCTTTCATTAATCTTAAAGCCTTACGATAGCCTTCTGGATGAGCCATCCCAAAGTTGCGGGAAAGGTTTTCCTTGGTAGTTTTACCCTTCTGATGTCCTAAAAAGGTAAAGGGTTGATTGCCAATTAAACCGATACCCCCAATCAGGGCCTTATCATCACTAAATTTTCTATCCCCATGTAGCTCTATAAACTCATCAAAGATATAATTAACATAATCTCTTGCTGTCGGCCGGTTGGGATGACGGGCAATTTGGATAATCTGTAATGTATTTAGTCCAGCATAAATTTCTTTTTGCAATTTATTAGCTCTTTCTTTCAGTTTCATCAACTCTTCACTAAGATCAAGGCCTTTTTCATCCATAAAGGACTGGAGTTCTTTTATTTTTGCCGATAACTCATATAAAGGTTTTTCAAAATCCAGTATATTATTGGTCATAATTACTCACCCCGAGTTGGTGAATTTTCAGGATACTTGTTAATTTGTCTTTCAGCTCCAGACGGGAAACAACCATATCAATCATGCCATGTTCCAGGAGAAACTCGGCTCTCTGGAATCCTTCTGGCAAACTGGCATTGATAGTCTGCTGAATTACCCTGGGGCCGGCAAAGGCAATCAAGGCACCTGTTTCTGCAATAATAATATCTGCCAGAGAGGCAAAACTGGCAGTTACCCCGCCAGAGGTTGGATCTGTCATAACAGAAATATATAGGATCCCGGCCTCATCCAGTTTCTTCACAGCAGCACTGGTTTTGGCCATCTGCATTAAGGCAATCATACCTTCCTGCATCCTGGCCCCTCCTGCAGTAGTTATTAAAATAAGTGGCTTCCTGGTTTCTATGGACCTCTCTATAGCCAAAGTAACCTTCTCACCAACAACAGAGCCCATACTTCCGCCCATAAAATGAAAGTCCATCACGCCAATTACCACTGGATAACCATTAATTGTGGCCTCTCCAGTAATAACAGCCTCATCCAGGCCTGTTTTGGCTCTGGCTTTAGCCAGTTTCTCCTTATAATCAGGAAATTCCAGGGGATCTGCACTGGTAAGATTATGACCAAATTCCTGAAAACTGTCTTCATCTATAGTTATTGCCAGTCTGTCCTTGGCTGTTATCCGAAAGTGATAATTACACTCTGGACAGACCAACAGGTTTTCCACCAGCTTTTTATTAAAAATAATTTCTTTACAACTATTACACTTTGTCCAGAGGCGACTATCAGGGGAAATATCCTCTTTTTCCTGTTTGCTGCGGGTCTTGACGGTAACATACTTGGGTTTTCCAAATAAGTCTTTAAACATATGATTCACCTCAAAGCTTATGTAATTTCTTATAACCATTCATGAATAAGATCATAAACCTCTTCTGCTTCCGACTCAGGGACTTTAATCTGATAGCTACTTTCATCCATGGCTTCCAGTTTTACCAGAAATCCTTCCTCAACCAAGCGGTCTCTAAGTGTCCTGGCTTCTTCTTTTGAAGCAATATAAACTACCTGCCACATAGCTAATTCCCCCACATTCTCATTCTATTGTTTAGTCCTTTATATCAATAGTGTGATTAATTGCTAGTCTTTACTATGGTATTTTTTTCTAATCAAAAGAAAAACCAGCCCTTATCTAGCCTGGTTTAACTACTTTCTCCTGAGATGACAGTACCATGTCTAGAAATAATCTCAGCTTTACCTCTTAATTTTATAGCTGATGTATGTTCAGTAAATTGGGCTACGTATACTTCACCCTTATCCAGTTTCTCTGTATGGTTAAATTTGGTTTCTTTTCCACGGGTTAAGCCAATTATAGTAACTCCATCTTCCAGGGCTTTTATTATAATAAAATCAGCCTGAATTTCCATATGTACAACCCCCTCTGTTTGTTTTATAATACACTTTTTTCTTTTTAATGTCAAGCAAGGCCCCTAATATAGCATTTCCATTGAGGCTTCAAATTATCATATCCAGGGTCTATTTATATCCCCCTACAGGAAAGGCCTATAATTATAATATTTAAGGGAAATATAAATAAAAATTCAGGAAAATTAGAAGAGGTGTGAAAATCTACTCTATCAGTATAACAATTATTTATAAAAACTGCAATTTTCTTTTCCTATTATGTTTTCCAACTCCCTCACCAGGGACTCATTATAAACTACCCAATATCTGCTCTCACTCAATACCAGTTTCCTTTGCTTTCCTTCATTTATATTAAAAAAGAGGGGACAATTACCTGGGTATTTTATTAATACTTTTTTTATTTCATTTATTATAGTATTTCTGGTCTTGTTGGCATTAACCTTGATCTCCAGAAAGGGAGTATCAAGGGCAAGAATTGAGTTGGCAATAATACTATCTTCATCCTGATAGCCCAGGATCATTACCCTGGTACCAGGAGAAAGATTTTCTTCAAACTTACTATAAACATCAGGAAAAACTACCAGGTCTACCTTGCCTGACCAATCCTCCAGGGTCAGAAAAGCCATCATGTTATTATTTTTTGTCAGGTGATTCTTCCTTTCCAGAACCATAGCAGCAAAGATAAGCTCTCCACGAAAAACCTCTTCCCCCTGCAGGCTGGCACAATCACAATTACTAAAATACTGGATTTTTTTCTTATAATTGTCCAGGGGATGGCCTGATAAGTAAATCCCCAGGTATTCCCTTTCCTGGGCCAGAATCTCATCAACAGGTATTTCTCCAATTTCCGGATATTTTACTGTTTCTGCAAAAAAACTCTCCTGATCTTCTACCAGATCAAAGAAGGAAGTCTGGCCACTGGCATGTTGCTGGCGAAAGGAGCTGGCATTTTTATATATTTCATCAAATTTTACCAGCATCTGGGCCCGATTCTCTTTAAAGGCTGAAAAGGCACCGGCTTTGATCAGGGATTCCGTAACCTGTATATTTACCCTCCGCAGGTCTACCCGTTTAAGAAAATCAGCCAGGGAAGTATAGGGTCCTTCTTCCCTTCCTTCAATAATGGCTTCAATGGCAGCTTTCCCTACATTTTTTATGGCCTCCAGGCCAAAAAGGATCCTGTCATCATCTTCCGGTACAAAGGCATAACTACTTTTATTTATATCTGGTGGTAAAACCTCTATACCCATTTCCTTACATTCTCTAATATACTGGCCTACTTTATTTTGGTTACCCATTACTGAAGAAAGGAGGGCAGCCATAAATTCGGCCGGATATTTTACCTTCAGATAGGCAGTCTGATAGGCCAGTAAGGCATAGGCAGCACTGTGGGATTTGTTGAAGCCATAACCGGCGAAATATTCCATCTGATCAAAAATATGATGAGCCGTCTTCTCTTCTATGCCTCTTTCTCCGGCCCCCTTTACAAAACGCTCCCTTTCACTGGCAATAAGTTCCTTATCTTTCTTACCCATACCCCTCCGCAAGAGATCCGCTTCACCTAAGCTATAACCACCTAATTTACTGGCTATCTCCATAACCTGTTCCTGGTATAAGATTAAGCCAAAAGTCTCTTTTAAAATAGGCTCAAGGGAGGGATGGAGGTATTCCGGTTCCCTGATACCATGTCTACTATCTACATATTGATCTACCAGGCCGCTGCCCAGAGGACCCGGACGGCCCAGAGCCAGTATGGCCACAATATCTGTAAAACGGTCTGGCTTCAGCCTCTGGTTCAATTCCTGAAAAAGGTAAGACTCCATCTGAAAGACCCCCAGGGTCTTGCCAGACTGGAGTAAGCCATAGACCTCCTGGTCATCCAGGCTTATATTGTCTATATCTACTTCAATCTTATGGCGTTCTTTAATCAGGGCCAGGGTTTTATTGATAATGGTCAGATTCCGCAAACCCAGAAAGTCCATTTTCAACAAACCCAGGCTCTCCAGATCATTCATGGCCAACTGAGTTATAATACTCTCATCCTGTAATTGTAAGGGCACTATATTGCTTAGATCATCAGCACCAATAACTACACCGGCAGCATGAGTAGAAATATGCCGGGGGAGGCCTTCAGCAGCACTGGCCAGATCTATTAATTCCCTCACTTCCTCATCCTCTTCATAATAGGTCCTTAACCTGTCATTGGATTCCAGAGCCCTGGCCAGGGTAATTCCCGGTTGCCCCGGAACCTGCTTGGCTATCCGGTCTACCTTACGTAAGGGTATATCCAGGGCCCGGCCAATATCCCTGATAGCAGCCCGGGCAGCCATGGTACCAAAAGTACCAATTTGGGCAACCCTTTCCTTCCCATAGCGTTCTTTTACATACTCAATAATCTGATCCCTGTTTTCATCAAAATCTATGTCAATATCAGGCATAGATACCCTTTCCGGGTTCAAAAATCTTTCAAAAAGCAAGCCATATTCCAGGGGATTAATCTTGGTTATCCCCAGGAGATAGGAAACCAGGCTACCAGCAGCAGAACCCCGGCCAGGGCCTACCCGGATACCGTTTTTTTCTGCATAGTTAACAAAATCCCAGACAATGAGAAAATAGTCCACATAGCCCATCTCTTCGATAACCTGCAATTCATACTCCAGCCTCTCCCGGGCTGTTTTATCATTGGCCAGACCTTTTTTCTCCAGACCAGCCAGGCATTTTTCCCGGAGAAGCATATTATTAGGCTTCTCCTCACTGGTTCCAGGAAAAGCCGGCAGGTAAAGCTGGTTGAAATCCAGTTTCACCTGACACCGATCTGCTATTTTTAATGTATTATTATAGGCAGCAGGAATAGAGGGAAAGAGTTCCTTCATCTCCCCTGCTGATTTAAAATAAAAACTATCATTGGGAAACTTCATCCGCTCTTCATCATTAACAGTCTTTCCTGTCTGTAAAGCCAGCAGAACATCATGGAGTCTCTCATCACTCTGTTCCAGATAATGGACATCATTGGTTAATACCAGGGGTAGATCCAGTTCATTGGCCAGCCTGATTAATTGATTATTGACCATTTTCTCTTCTCTAAGATTATGATCCTGCAACTCCAGAAAGAAATTATCTTTACCGAAAATCTGCCGGTATTCTTCTGCAGCTTTCACTGCCTCCTGATATTTGCCCGCCAATATATAGGAAGGTATCTCCCCCTGAATACAGGCAGATAGGCCAATCAAGCCCTTGCTATGCTCAGCCAGTACTTCCTTATCTATCCGGGGCTTATAATAAAAACCCTCCAGCCAGCTCTTACTGACCAGTTTAACTAAATTATGATACCCCTCATTATCCCCTGCCAGGAGAATCAGATGATACCTGTCCCGGCTATCTCTAGTCCTCATGGAGCCTGGGGTTAAATATACCTCACAGCCAATAATAGGCCTGACACCTTCAGCCACTGCCTTTTTATAAAAATCAACCATACCATATAAAACCCCATGATCAGTAATGGCTACTGCCGGCATATCATATTCCTTAGCCTTTCTTATTAAGGCTTCTATACGGGCAGCCCCATCCAGGAGGCTATATTCTGTATGATTATGTAGATGAACAAAGCCTTTTATTTCCATAATAAACATCCATCCCGAATTAGTATTATAATATTACTTCTCTCTCTAAACCCTGCTTCCTTCTTCAGATAATATTTCTAATAAAAATCTATTTATGGCCTATTCCCCATCTGTTTTTAATCTCTTGCATTAATTTGAGAGCAGAAATAGACCTTCTAAGTATAAATGACTTCCCTGCTTATTATAAATATATTGAGGTGAAGAAAATTGTTAAGCCGGATTGTCCCTGTTTTCTTTATCGCCCTGGGTATTGTGCTGGGAGGCTCCTTTATCGGCAGCATTGGAGGTATCCTGATTCACCAATCCCCCCTGAAAATTATGCTGGATATCGCTGATAACCTTAAATTATATGCCATCTTGAGTGCTATTGGGGGCACCTTTGCAAATTTGCGCCTCCTGGAAGGGGTTTTTTTTCAGGGAAATTTAATGATCATAATCCAGCAGATCCTGGTTCTCATCAGTGCCTTCTTTGGTGCCCAGCTGGGTTACTGGTTAATAGTAATCTTCTGTGGAGGTAAATAGCCTTGTTTAAACCAACAGGAAAAGCTTTGTCCAGGCCAGCAAATAAACTACAGGGGAATCCCTTTTTTGTCTTTACCAGAAAAGAATTGTTCTTCATTCTGGCTGTCTTTCTACTGGGAATTCTGCTAGGGGCCACAATTATTTCAGCATATACTGGCAGGGACCTGGACAAATTAATCCTGGAAAACAAAGAATTAAAAACAGAAATGGCAGAATTGGAAAAACAATTAGAACAACTGGATTTGCAATTTAAAAACAGATTGATTATCCAGTCCATCAATCCCTACCTGGATACAGATTTAAATAAACATACCCAGCAGGAGATCATAAAGAAAATCCGTAGCCTCCTCAATGGTTTAATAGGTAAAGAAATAAATGAAATAGACCCTCTCTTATTACACAATATCATAAATGAATCCAGTATAATAGTGGAAAAACGCAGCTACCAATTATCACTATCCTACCTGGTTATCAGTGACAAATTAGGATTATACCTTAAGGTTAAAGATGAACAAAAAAATAATGATAATGAATAAAAAGAATTTGCTTTATTTTTACTTTCAATAATGATATAATTATTTCAGTAAACGTTTTAATAGGGGGTGTAGATGTGAAAGAAAAGGTAGTTGAAATTCTAGATAAAGTGAGACCAGCTCTACAGGCTGATGGCGGTGATGTTGAACTGGTTGAAGTTACCGATGACGGTATAGTAAAGGTAAAATTAGTAGGTGCCTGTAGTGGTTGTCCAATGTCAACCCTCACTGTAAAAAATGGTATCGAAAGAACCCTGAAACAGTATGTTCCAGGTGTTAAAGAAGTGGTACCTGTATAATTGTACAATCCTATAGTTTGTATAATTTTATACATTGGTAAAGAAGCACCCTATTCAGGGTGCTTTTCTTCTTTGCCAAAGCCGAGTTTTAAATCTGCAAATAATATCTCCTGCAAATCATTTAACATTACCGTTATCCGGTACTCTGCTTCCAGATATTTTTTTATATCTTTATTTAAATTGACAATCTCCCTTATTTTTTCGAACTTCTCCTGTTCTTCTTCGCTAATCTTCTCTCCAGTCAGGATTTTGCTCTGTAATCTAAACTGCTCTTTCTGAAAATCAATTAACATATCTTTGGTAGCCGGGTTAGCCCTGATCTTATCCCTGATCTCTAGATATGATTTATATTCTTCTGATTTCTTTATTTCCCTGGCTAAACTATGGGCCAGATCATATACAGCCATCCACTATCCCTCCTAAAGATGTCTTTAATTCAACTTCAATTAAGCATATTAAAAACCTTTTCCAAAATCCTGGTATATAGGAGTATAATCTTATTCTAAAACTCAATTATCTCAGCCTTTATTTCATCTGCCAGTTCTATAATACCAAAAGAATAGTTTTTCTCCATCCTTCTATCAGTAGGAGAACCTGGGTTAAAACACAACTGGCCATTAATTATTTTATTACATTGCTTATGGGTATGACCAAAAATAATTATATCAGCATCAGGAAAAACATAAGACAGTGTATTCAGCAAATGTCCCCTGACATTATGCCCATGAATAACACCAATTTTATAACCAGCCAGTTCTAATTCCAGTTTTTCCGGTAATTTCATTTTCAATTCAGGGGAATCCACATTTCCAAATACAGCTTTAACCGGTGCAATCTCTGCCAGGCTAGTCAAGACTTCTTCCTGGACAAGATCTCCAGCATGGACAATCAGATCTACCCCCTGAAAAGAATCCAGGACAAGATCTGGGATCTGTTTTGCCCGGTAAGGAATGTGGGTATCTGAAATAACCCCAATCTTCATTAATCTCACCTCATTTTTGAACTCATACCAGTCCTATATCAAGAGCTTACACTATTATCTGGTCAATATTCTACCTAAAAGGGGTCTTTTAATCTTTACTGCCTGATACTGACATAATTCCTGACAGCAAAAACAACGAATACAGTTTTCCAGAGAGACTTCTGCTTTATTATTCCTCATGGTAATAACCTGTGGGGGGCAGCTACGGTAACAATCCCTACACCCTACACAGAGTTCAGAAATAAAAACAGGACGTGGCCGCAATAAATAGCTTAAAACCCTGGCCAAGGGGCCTGGCAACCTCCTATCCAGTAGGTTTGAAACCCTGACACCTGGGGGTATCACTGTCTTCTCTGCCGGAATTAAGGGGTCACCCAGCAAGGAAATCTCCTCTATACTGGCGGGAAGGCCTCTCTCCCGGGCAGCATAGATAATGGGTGCCTTGCTTACAGGTGTAATCCCCAGTAGATATGCTGCTGCTACATCTAGAGCATGGGGGGAAGGGCTGGCCAGTAGATAGCCAAAATTCCGCTTTGTACCGGCTGAAGGCCCCTCACCTTCCATTCCCCAGACCCCATCTATAATGTTGAGAACCGGGTTTACACAGAGAGAAAGATCAAGGAGCATATTGGAGAAATCAGCCAGCTCAGGCATTCTAAGATGATATTCAGCCTTTAATAAACCAGGAATAGCCCCAAAGAGGTTCTTCACTGCACCGGTCATCATTGTTAAGCCATGTGTCTTCAACTTGGCAATATTGATAATAAGATCGGCATCTGTTATATATTGCCCCAGCACAAAGGATTTATTGATGGAACCAGCAAAGGGCACAGTTACCTGGTCCAGGTTATAATTTAATTCAGCTCCAACTTCCTCTGCCACCTGGGCCAGTCCAGATTTTTTATAGGCCCGCTCCAGTAAAACTCTGGAAAAAGGACCACCAGGGCTATCACCGATAATGGGATTAGCCCCGGCTTCCTTTACCATACTGGCTATGACCTTAACAACAGCAGGATGGGTAGTCACCATGGCTTCCGGCGGCTTTTCCATTAACAAATTAACCTTCAATAAAACATTCTGACCAGGCTTTATGTAGGAATCAAGGCCGCCAAGTAATCCTATTAATTCTTCTATTTTTTCCCTTAATAAAGCTTCATTATAGTCTTTACAGCACACTACAGAAACCCGCTTCATATAATCCCCTACTTATAATGTCTTTGCTAAAATTATATCATATTTTAGTAATTTTAGAAAGACTACTAATGGCATATTTATAGGGCAAAGGTTCCTGTCTCACTCAAGATTACCTTTAAGATCTCTTCTTCATTACCGGTTTCAGCATTTATATAGATAATATAGATTTCTTCTCCCACTTTACCCCGCACTTCATAGGTAAATACTTCCCTTAAGCTGGAGGTGGGAATAACTGCTAGCCTGACACTCTCGATTTCTTCCAGGGTGGAAGAGGCCAGTTCCCTTGCTTCCTCCTCCGAAAGCTCTGCTTCATTAATTTCTCTTTCCTTATGGGACATTAAATAATTTTGTGCTTCCACAGCCAGAACCTGGCCATTATCCATGGCTATCTGCACATTAATTATATCTGGGTAAAAGATAATATCATCCTGCTGATAGGCAAAGGAGATATAGGCGATATTATCCTTTACTTCAGAAAAAGTAGGCTCCATATCAGTATAGTCAATATCAGCAAGATATTCCTGGGCTTTCTTTACGGCATCCTCCATGGAGATTTTTGCACTATATACCTCTCTATTATTTAAAAGGCTAACCAGAGAGCCGCCTTTTTTGGAGATATCAACTGAATATACTCCATTCCCTGTTTCTACCTGGAAATTATAGGCCCCTATTCTCCCATTAACTGTGGTTCCTTCCGAGACAGAGAATTTATTTCCATCTGCACCATCAATAAAATCCCGCACCCTTTCCCTGGCTGTCTCCCTGGAAACCTCTTCTCCCTTTAATCCCTGCGGCTGCCTTTCATTTATATGATCAGAAAAGGGACCATCATAGATAAGAGTCGGAACTTTAGTCAGGTCATCACTGAGGTCATCCAGATTTATATCCGGTTTATCCCTGGCCTGTTCTTCCCTGAGGGCCCTCCGGGTGCTCTTAACCATATTAACCCAGTCAACCCTACCGGCCAGTACCTCATTTTCTACTTCCTGGAGCAGTTCTGAAATCCGGATGGCATGTTGTCTTAATTCACTTAAGGTCTGCCGTTCTTCTGCAGTTAATACCTTGCCATCTGCATTTTGCCTGGCCAGTGAATGGGCAAAGTCACCACTCTGGCTTAAAAATTTAGACACATCATAAACCGTCTGTGCCGCCAAAGGTAATTTATTTAGTTCTGCCTGTGCAGTATTGGCATGACTCCAGATATCGGTCAAAAGAACAATATTTTTCCTGGGGGAAGTAGAAACAAGGCTTTTTCCCATTAAAACCTCCATTTCTTCTATCCTTTCCACTAATTCGAGAAAAGACTGCTGAAAGGTATTCCCCATGTAGATCTGTAACTGTTCCTTCTCCCGATATTGATCATAACCCCAATATGCTGTTATACCTACCAGGACCAGTGCCAGTACTAAAGGAATAATCCAGGACCTGTTAATTTTCAAAACCTCCTTCTATATAACAAAACCTTTTCGCCTATATTCCAAAAACATGCTCACCAATTCTTCTTACTATTCTCCTGGACCAGATCCAGCGACTTACCGGTTTGGAAGGATTCCAGAAATATAAAGCACCATGGGTGGGATCCCAACCATTTATGGCAGACCTGGCTGCCCTATAATTTTCTTCTGTCGGGGGCAGATTAAACTGGCCATTGGCTACTGATTCAAAGGCCAGGGGCTGGTAGATTACCCCACTGATGCTATTGGGAAAGGATGGGCTTTTTACCCTGTTCAATACCACTGCCGCTACAGCCACCTGTCCTTCATAGGGTTCTGCCCTGGCTTCAGCATGAACCAGCCTGGCCAGCATTTCCACATCATTACTTCTGGTACTACCACTGGTAGTAGCAGCCCTTACCACATTTCGCCCACCACCGGCCCACTGATATCCAAGGGCTGCCCAGGTTTCCCTCCCTACTATCCCATCTACCCTTAAACGGTTCTTTCTTTGAAAATCAAGGACTGCTCTATATGTATCTGACCCATATATACCATCTATTCTACCATCATAATAACCCCAGGCAGCCAGTTTCCTCTGTAATAAGGTAACACTGCTCCCCCTGCTCCCCCAGTAAAGGGTTGGTTGGGCTACTGTTTTTGCTTCCGGCTCATTTAAGGCCAGAGCCAGTACTATTAATAGTAGAGCAATCCCGGCCACTATGTAGTACGGGGACCTTCTCTTCACTTTTTTCTTTTCTCCTTTCCTTCTTGATTTACTAATATCTTGCCTCAAGAAGAGGGGATTTTATTCTGCCTTTCCAAAATATTATCTGGATAAAAGAACCATAATTACAATAAAAAATGGAACTTCTATTATGGTCTAACTAAATAGAAGTTCCACCTTATTCCTTAATTCTATCTTTTATTTTCTCCGGCTCTTCTTCGCTATATACCTCTATACCCTTACTCCTTAAATAGGCTGCTGTTACCCCTGGCCCCTCCCTTAGCTGACCATTAAACTGGCCATTGTAAATCTGATCTATTCCACAGGAAGGACTTCTAGACTTCAGGATGGCAAAATCTATTTTCTGCAAGTCCAGCCCTACCAGGACCTTCCGGGCACCTTTAAGAAAGGCAGGAGTAACATCATCACCAGCTATATTCTCTACCCTGGCCCGGCCAGCCAGTACATCATTTCCATCTCCATTTACTATTTCTGCCGGTGGCCGTGGTACAGGCAAGTCACCGGCTACTTCAGGACATATAGGGAGGATTTCCTTCCCCTTAAGGAGCTCCAGCAATTCTTCATTCAGGGTATTAGCACCATCATAGCGGACATTTTCACCCAGGAGACAGGCACTGACCAGGATCATTTTCAGGAAGCCTTTTCACTATCTGTCTTTTTCCCGCCTGCATCCTGTCCTTTGTCAGTTGCCCTACTATCAGTCAAATAAAAACCAGAACCCTTAAAGATGATACCCGGGGCACCGATTATCCTTCTCACAGGACTTTTACATTCCGGACATTCCCTTAAAGGTTCATCACTCATCCTTTGAAACTCTTCAAAACGTCCACATTTTTCGCATTCATAAAGATATGTTGGCATTTTTAGCTCATCCCTTTCCAATCATATTTGTAATTTATGTTTTGTATTTAATATTTTGTATTTAATAAAATCTGATATTTACTATTTAGTATCTTCTCTAATTTAATTGAGTATTAAGTATTTAGAATTTTTATAATGACAAGTTTTTTATTTGAACATTTTTTTAGATAAGCATACACAAAAAGCTTATCTAAACCTGTAAACCTTCCCCGGCAAAGATAAGCCTGTTTTCTATACACCATTAGTATATATTTTATACCACTATTTTTATCCTTGTCAAGCTACCGGCACCTATAAATCCTGCTCCCTTAAGTTTTAGCAGAGGTCTTAAGCACTGTTATTTACTTTGACAGGTCCAGGATTTAAATTGTGGCAATAGACCTGAAGAAAATCTTACCCAGGAAGCCAGAATAATGGCCTCCTGGATTATATTTTTATTATTAATTTTTACTATTAATATCTATCATTAATATTAAATATTAATTATTATTTTTTTCATTATCTACAAAAAAGATGTTTACCAATTTTATACTTAAGTAGATAATACCCATAACTATAAATATACCACCCATACCATATAAAACAATAGGTAATGTTTCCAGAAAGGCCTGTAGATTCATTTATACCCCTCCTTAAGCAATTAAATTAATGATCAAACCACCAGCAATAACAGAAGCAATCTGTCCAGCCACATTTGCACCTACGGCGTGCATCAGCAGGAAGTTATGGGGGTCTTCTTCCAGACCCATTTTATGAATTACCCTGGCTGACATGGGGAAAGCAGAGATTCCACAGGCACCAACCATGGGGTTGACCTTGTTTTTGGCAAATAAATTGATAAACTTGCCCAATAAAACACCGCCAACAGTATCAAAGACAAAGGCAATAAGACCCAGCCCTAAAATCATTATGGTTTCTTTTGTCAGGAAATACTCTGCCTGCATTTTGGTGGCCACAGTAATACCAAGAAGAATAGTGATCAGATTAGGCAGCTCCCTCTGGGCTGTTTCTGATAAAAGATTTAGAACCCCACATTCCCTAATTAAGTTACCAAACATTAAAAACCCGACCAGGGCAACAGAACGGGGTGCCATTATCCCGGCTATTATAGTAATGAAAATAGGGAATAATATTTTAACAACCCGGGGCACTGTACTCTTTACATTATTATCCATTCTGATCAGGCGTTCTTCCCTGCTAGTAATCCTTCTGATTACAAAGGGCTGAATTATAGGTACCAGTGCCATATAGGAATAAGCTGCAACTATAATTGCCCCAATGTATTTGGAATTAAAATAATTGGCCACAAATATGGAGGTAGGCCCATCAGCAGCACCGATAATAGCGATAGAGGCAGCATCCTTAATATCAAAACCCAATAATGCAGCCAGACTTAAAGTAAAAAAGATACCAAACTGGGCCGCAGCACCGAAGAATAACATTTTGGGATTGGTCAGTAAGGGTGTAAAATCAATCATGGCACCTATCCCTATAAAGAGCAGGAGGGGAAACATTTCATTGGCTATACCGGCATTAAATAAGACATCCAGTATCCCTACTTCTGTTACCCCATCAATAACCTGGGTTACAGCTCCGGAAAAAGGCAAATTAACCAGTATGGCACCAAAACCAATGGGTAATAATAAAGTAGGTTCCATGTCTTTTTTTATAGCCAGATAAATCAGGATACCCCCAATGAGCCACATGATCACCTGTTGTAGCTCCAGATTAAATAAATTCTCAAATACAAGCTCCATCTTATAAGCCTCCCTTTTTTATTGTGTTGAAACACCATTTTTATATTTAATAATTATTTTAATTAATTCATTAACCAGCATAGGAATTAAAGCAAGAACAAGCAGCAGGGACCAATCCTGTAGGCTTAAACTATATAAATTAAAGGCCCGGGCCAGAAAAGGAACGGAAATCAAACCAAATTGCAAAACTGCACCCAGGAGAATAGCAGCAATTAGATATTTATTGGAAAAAACCCCAATTCGCCAGATTGATTTGCTGGAATTCCTGATGGAAAGGGAATAAAACAACTGAGATAGGGCAAGGACTACAAAAGACATGGTCCGGGCATAGCTTAAGGCATCTGCCGGTATCTTGCTGAAGCCAGTACTATACCCATAATCCCCCAGGCCATAATAGAAAACAGCCAGGGTTAATAAACCAATTAAAAGTCCACCGATAATAGCCCTTAAACCTGCTCCTTCAGCAAAAAAACTCTCCTCAGGGTCCCTGGGCTTTTTCTTCATAACATCCTTATCACCAGGATCAATACCCAGGGCTATAGCCGGTAGGGAGTCGGTAATCAGGTTAACCCATAAGATCTGGGTTGGTAATAAGGGTACTGGCCAGGCAAACAAAATTGAAAGAAAGATAGCCACAACCTCACCCAGATTACAGGATAATAAAAAGGTGACAGATTTTTTAATATTGTTATAAATATTCCGGCCTTCTTCAATGGCATGAACTATTGTGGTAAAGTTGTCATCAGTCAGGATCATATCACTGGCCCCTTTGGCCACATCTGTCCCGGTAATACCCATGGCTACACCAATATCAGCATATTTCAGTGAAGGAGCATCATTAACCCCATCACCGGTCATGGAAACTATATTTCCCCTGGCCTTAAAGGCTCTAACAATTTTCACCTTATGTTCAGGAGAAACCCGGGCAAAGACCCTGTATTTATCAATACTACGGGAAAACTCCTCCTCTGACAACTGATCTATCTCAGCACCGGTTATACTTTCTTCTATAGAATTAGCTATCCCAAGCTCCTTTGCAATGGCTACAGCAGTATTTCTATGATCACCGGTAATCATTACCGGGGTAATACCGGCCTCTTTAGCTTCTCTTATGGAATCCATAACCTCTAGTCGGGGTGGATCAATCATACCAACAAGTCCCAGGACAATTAAATCCTCTTCCATCTCATCAGGACCAATTACTTTATCTACATCTTTATAGGCTGCCCCCAGAACCCTTAAGGCATCATCTGACATCTCTTCTGCCATTTCCAGATATCTGGCCTTTAATTCTTCAGTTAGAGGCACCACCTTGCCATCTACAAGGGCTTTACTGGAAATCTTTAAAATATTATCTATAGCCCCTTTGGTATGAACCCGGTAAGCCTCTCCTTCTACATTTAAGGTTGACATCAATTTTCGCTCAGAATCAAAGGGTTTTTCAGAAAGCCTCTGGTGTTTTTCATTCAGGGTTTTTTTATCTAACTGATGCCTATAACCCAATACTATCAGGGCTATCTCTGTAGGGTCTCCTGTTCCTTCACCATGCTCATAGCTGGCATCAGAACATAAGACCAGGCTTTTAATCAATTCAGCTTCATCACCAGCAGCCTGTAAACCCTCTCCTGTAGCAGGAATCTCCTTTAGCCTGTCCAGGGTATAGGTCTTGACAACAGTCATCCTATTCTGGGTAAGTGTTCCTGTTTTATCGGAACAGATAATATTTACTGAACCCAGGGTTTCCACTGCCGGTAGCTTCTTTACTATAGCATTCTTTTTCGACATCCTGCTAACTCCCAGGGCCAGTACTATCGCAACTATAGCAGCCAGGCCTTCCGGTATCGCGGCTACAGCCAGGCTTATAGCTGTTAAAAACATTTCAAATAAAGGCCTGCCCTGAAACAGGGCCATTATAAAGATCAGGGCACAGATTCCAAGGGCCAGAAAACCAAGGGTCCTCCCCAGCTGATCCAGTCTCTTCTGTAGTGGGGTCAGTTCTTCTACATCTTCATCCAGGATTCTGGCAATTTTGCCGATTTCAGTATCCATGCCAGTCCCTACAACTATACCCACCCCTCTGCCATAGGTGGCCAGGGTGGACATAAAAGCCATATTATCCCTATCCCCAATGGCTGTATTGGGATCCTCTATTATGAAACTGGCCTCCTTCTCTGCGGGAACAGATTCACCGGTCAGGGCAGATTCTTCTATCTGTAAATTGGCGGTCTCAATAAGTCTAAGATCCGCCGGTATGTATCTCCCTGCCTCGATAATAACAATATCACCAGGGACTATTTCCTCGGAATTAATCTCTCTAATCTCTCCATCCCGCCTGACCAGGGCTTTAGGAGTGCTCATTTCCTGTAAAGCTTCAATGGCTTTTTCAGCTTTATATTCCTGTACTACACCAATTACTGCATTTAAAATTACCACCAGGAGGATTATTAAACCATCAACATATTCGCCAATGACAAAGGTTATTCCTGCAGCAGCCAGGAGAACATAAATTAACATGTCCTTTAATTGACCGAAGAAAAGGGCCAGTATACTCTTTTTGGCCTTGGCAGCCAGTTTGTTCCTGCCATACTTCTCCAGTCTCCCTTTTACTTCTGCACTGCTCAAACCAGTAACCGGATCTACCTCAAAAGCCTTTAGTACATCTTCCCGTGGTTGGGAAAACCACATTAATTATCACTCCCCTGATTGATAGATATTAAAAAAACCTTTAGCAGAATTTCACCAGAAAAATAAAATCCTGCTAAAGGTCTCACAACTTTGACACAGTCAAAGGATAAAGCCAGGCATGGGTATAGAGCCATACCGGCTGTTGGCTTTATCTCCTATAAAGGTAGTTACTCCCCTTCAGACTATAGTATTCACATTTTCAAGGACTATTATAACATTTTAACATAACTTATGCAAATCAATCTTCTTTATTTTCCTTTATATTTTGATATACCCAGTAATTATAGGAATGGATGACAATAAATAAAGAGAGCAGGAGCCATTCTCTATTAAAAGCAAAATAAGCTATACCGGCAATGCCTGCAATAATAACAATAATCAGGCCATAAATTTTTTCCCTTAAGAGCTTCACAACCTGCAGGGAAAACAAGGCTAAACCGGCAAAAACCCCTGCATTAGACCCCAGGACCAATCCTGCTACACTGAGTACAAAGAAAAATATCGCCAGAAACAAATCCATATATTCCACCCCTCATCACACCGGAAAAAACACAGGGAAGGTTCTCCTGTGTAATTTTTCCTTAAATTTTCTACCCTTTCATAAGAAAGTATGTTATTACCAGTAAACCAAGAATAATCCGATACCAGCCAAAGGCCTTGAAATCATTTTTCTTGATATAAGCCAATAAGAAACGAATGGCTACTACAGAAACAAGAAAAGCTACAATCATTCCCGTCAGGAGGATGAACAATTCTGTACCAGTAAAAGTAAAACCAAATTTAAAGAGCTTCAAAGCACTGGCCCCGAACATAACCGGTATGGATAGGAAGAAGGAATACTCGGCAGCTATATGTCTAGATGTACCAAGGATAATCCCTCCCAGGATGGTAGCTCCAGAACGGGATGTGCCTGGGATTAGTGATAATACCTGGAAAAGACCAATATTAAAGGCAGTCCGGTATGATAATTCTGCAAAATCATTAACCCTGACAGGCCTGTTTTTATTCCGGTTTTCTATCAGGATAAAGAGAACCCCATATAAAATCAACATAATTGCTACAGTCCAGTAATTATAGAGATGCTCATTTAGCCAGTCATCAAATAATATTCCGGCAACCCCTGCAGGGATAACCCCTACTATTACCTTATACCAGATCTGCATGGTTTCTTTTTTCTCTTCACTTGTTTTCCTGGCAGAAAAAGGATTTAACTTATGAAAATAAAGCAGGACCACTGCCAGGATAGCTCCCAGTTGAATCACTACCAGAAACATCTCTTTAAAGGCTGCAGAAGCCTGGAGCTGAATAAATTCATCCACAAGGATCATGTGGCCAGTACTGCTAATTGGCAGCCATTCTGTAATACCTTCCACAATACCCAGAAATACTACTTTCAAAAATTCTATAAAAAACATTTACCCCTACCTCCCTGGCTTACCCTTCTATATTTCTATATTTATTCCTTATCTCCTGCATTATTTATAAAATAAAATGCTGGGCTGGACTATCAGATATTGGAATTTGAAGATATTTGTTCTTCACCCATCCCTTGCCGGATAATATATCTTTTATCAAAATATAATCTTAATGTCTCTTTATAATCAATTACGTCTCTATTTATGGTAAATATATAGCTGCCTTTATCTACAGGAATAACTTCATTGATAAAATCACCACTGGTAGTCCTGTAATCAAAGACCTCCTTACCATCCTCTCCCATCAGGTTGATTTCCAGAAAACCTTGACCAATCTCTGTTTTAAGCAGCAAATGGAGGTTAGTCTCCTCCTCTGCCTTTAAGACAAACCTATGCTCTGCCTGAAACATGGCAGCAGTAATATTGTTAAAGGGATCCATTCCTACAGTCATAACTGTATGGATAAAATAATTAATACTCAAAGCCATATAGGCTGTTGTCAGTATCAGAAAAAGATATTTAACTTTTTTCATCTGCAAAAATCTGGCCATCCTTATTCCTCCTTAGTATTTATACTCATAATTCCTGATCAGGCGGTAATTCAAAATACTCAATCCGGCGAAAAGAACTATTAATAAAAGAAGCCAGACTGATGATCTCCAACCAAAAGCAAAGAGCAGTATTAAGGATCTAATCAGGAAGAAAACAGTACCCAATGCTATAAAAATTATCCCCAGTAGGTATTCCCAACCATATTTGCCTCCTACTAAACCGAGGAAGATAATAAAACTATAGGCAAGAGATAAAACAAGAAAGACTATCAAGGCTAACAGCAAATCCTCAATTAGAGAACCAGTGCTTAAATCCATACCCAGTATAATGGGCATTGAATAATAGGCTGCTTTATTGAGGATTATTTTAATAAGGAAAAAAAATACAGTAACAAAAGAAACCCGCTTTAGACCATTAACCGTTATGGATTTTGCCAGTCTGCTCCTGGGAACATTTAAACTGACCAGAAATGGTATTACATTAATCATCTGATTTATTCCAGTACTCATTATATATATAAAAGTAAAGAGCAATAGATTGCTCACAAATTGAGTAATGAAAAAAGAAAATGTTAAAGATTCAACCAATATAGACACCAGTAAATTCACCAGCACATTGCCCAGAAAGATCAGGGCTATAATTATTAAACTTGTTTTCTCAAACTGAAAGAGAACCCTGGCTAGGTTTTTATTCCTCTCCATTAAAATTACCCCCTTTGGCCAGATTAATAAATAATTTCTGCAAATTTATAGAACTATAGTTTATATTCAAATCCTTAAACTCCCTTAACTCCTCTTCAGTAAAAGAATCAAAAACAGTATAATTAGCCAGTCTGCCAATCTCTTGCCTGTATATAACCTTCTTATCCTTCAATATTTTTTCAACATAGGCCTTATCCCCTGAAATAACTTTGGCTTTTTCATGAACAGCCTCCATCTCCTCATTAAGTAATATGGAACCCTGGTCTATAATAATAATCCTCTCAAATAGATTTTCCAGTTCACTCATCAGATGAGAAGAAATAATAATGGTCCGCTTGTTTTTTTCATAATCAGTCAACAAGGATTCATAAAAAAGCTCTCTGGCAACTGGATCAAGGCCAACATAAGGCTCATCAAATAGAGTTAATGGTGCTCTACTGGCCAGGCCAATTATAATACCCACCATAGTCTGCATACCCCTGGAAAGTTTTATATGCTTTTGCCCTATATCCAGAGAAAACAATTTTATTAAGTCTTGACAATATTCATTATCCCAATAGGGGTAAACATCCGAAGCAATCTGAAAAATCTTCTTTACTGATAGATTCCTGATTCCCAACATATTAATAGTCTCCCTGGCCAGGCAGACCTCCTGGCTCAAACTATCATTATCTTTAAGTGCTTCCTTACCTTTCCTGATAACCCCTCTTGTGGGTTCTAATTGATTAGCCAGTAATTTTAAAAGGGTTGTCTTACCGGCACCATTTCTGCCTATCAAACCATAGATTTTATTTTCCTCCAGTTCCAGTGAAATATTATTGACAGCTATGGTTTTATCAAAGATCTTGCTTACTCCCTCCAGTATCCATTTACTCATCTCTCTTACCTCTCCCCTTTGTATTCTTTAATCATCTTGATAATTTCATCTTTCCCAATACCCAATTTTTCTCCTTCCTGCAGCATCTCCAAAATATAATCCCTGAAAAAACTATTAATTCTCTTGGCCTTGATCATCCTTGTAGCTCCAAAACTAACGAACATACCCATACCCCTTTTTTTATACAATATTCCCTCTTCTACCAGTAGATTCAGTCCTTTCCGGGCCGTTGCCGGGTTTACATGGAGTAATGATGATAATTCATTTGTAGAATAAACCTGTTCCTCTTCTTTAATTATTCCTTCCAGAATCTGGTCCTCTATTAATTCTGCTATCTGTATATATATAGGTGTAGTAGAATCATTTTTTAACTCCAAGCACTTCACCTCCATCTAAAGCTTGTTGCTTGCTTACTTGTCTGGTTAGTTACTTGGGTAACTAACCATGGTTCCATTATAAACCTGGAAAATATTTTTGTCAAGAAAAAAAATATAAAAAATAAAAAACACAGGAGGACAATTCTCCTGTGTCAGCATATCAAGTTTTCTTCTGTCTTAATCTCCCTCTCCTTTAAAAACACCCAGTGGCTTAAGTTTTACAACAGGCTCTGTAATTCCGGCATCCACCAGAGTAAAGATAACCTCATCTATATCTTTATATGCCAGAGGGGCCTCATCCAGTAATGTACCCGGGTTACTGGCAATACTCACCACTCCCCTCATCTGGCTCAATAAATCTTCTCTGGTAAATTCCTTTCTTGCCCTCTTCCGGGACATCAAACGGCCGGCTCCATGGTTTACAGAACAGAAGGT
>LFRS01000171.1 GCA_001512435.1 Halothermothrix sp. DTU029
ATAAAATAGTGGAGATTGACACCCCACCTTTCCCCATTGCCAAAATAACTTTCAATCTTCTCCGGTAAGTAAAATGCTGTTACCGCAATGTCCCTGATACCTTGCTCCCTTAAAAGATCAATGATATACTCCATTACCGGATAATTGACGACCGGAACCATAGGCTTGGGCAAATCACAGGTCAAAGGCCGCAACCTGCTTCCCTGGCCTCCGGCCATAATAACTGCTTTCAAGTTTTCAACCTCCTCCTTCAATTCCTTTCTCAAATCTCATGTGTATATTAGTTTACTTCACTGTAATTCCCGCATATCTATGGATAAACTCTTCCCTGTCTTCTCTCCTCTCTATAACTTTCTTCTTCCTGCTCCAACCACTTTTTCTGTATTCGGCAATTACTTCCTCATAAACAGCCAGGGTTTTATTGGCAATCTCATCCCAGGTAAAATCCCTTTTTACTATTTCATAAGCCCTGCTGGCCATCTCCCGGGCTCTTTCCTTATTGTTCAATAAAAAACGGATTTTCTCCGCCAGTTGCTGCGGATCATTCGGTTTTACGGTCAGGCCGTTCTCTCCATCTCTGACGAATTCTGCCAGTCCGCCTACCTCGCTGACAATGACTGGCGTCCTGGTAACCATTGCCTCCAGGGCAACAATCCCAAAGGGCTCATAAAGGCTGGGAAAAACCGCTACATCAGCAATCCGGTAAAGATTATTACGTTCCCTGTCACTGATAAATCCGGTAAAATAGACCCGCTCAGCAACACCAAGATATTCTGCCAGAGAACGTAAATTGTCCAGATAGGGGCCCTTCCCGGCAATAACAAACTTTGTTTTCGGGTTTGTCTTTAATATTTCCGGAATAGCCTGGATTAAAACTTGTATCCCCTTTTCCCTGACGATCCTTCCTACATAAAAGACTATATCCTCATCCGGACTGGCATAGAAGTCCCTATATGCAGGAGAAGAATCTCCCCTGTAATTTTCTTCATTTACTCCATTTCCTATTACCACAGCTTTATCTTCCGGTACCTGAAAAAGATTTCTCACTTCATTATTCATATACTGGCTGCAGACAATCAGCTTCCAGGCCTCAAAGCTTGCGTACCATTCCAGATCATTAATATACCTCTGCATATCATTATAAATTCCCTGGTTACGGCCAAATTCAGTAGCATGAATAGTATAGATTAATGGAGTGGTAAAGGAATGTTTCAATACTTTACTGGCCCAGAAAACCAGCCAGTCATGTCCATGAATTATGTCCAGATTATTATCCAGTTCCCTGAACAGTACCAGAGCTCTTTCCAACAATTGAAAATTTAACTGGAGAATATCTTCAACAAAATTATTGGCTGTAACAGCTACCGGGATTGTTCTCAAAACCCTGACACCATTTATAATTTCATCAGCCGGTAGTTCTGCCGAACCCTGGGTTACAACAAAAACCTCTATCCCCTTTCTCACCAGCGCCTCGCTCAGATCCTGTACATGTCGGGCCAGTCCGCCGTGGCTTACCGGTGGGTATTCCCAGGATAACATCAATATCCGCACGTTAACCCTCCTCTGCTATATTTACCCATATATTTTAAAGTCTGCACAGAAAAAGTAATTTTATACGAAAATATCGGTGAATAAAGTCCAGTATTTACAAGCATATTAAAAAGAGAACTAATTTTAAAGGAGGTTTCCTGATGTCAAGAGGATACCTGGCCCTTGTCCTGCATGCTCATCTGCCTTTTGTAAAACACCAGAAGGAAGGAGAGCTTGCTGAAGAATGGTTATATGAGGCTATTACTGAATCATATATCCCTCTTCTAATTGTCCTGAACCGGCTGATTCAAAAAGGGGTAGATTACCAGCTTACTATTAGTCTTTCACCAACCCTTATTACCATGCTGGCTGATCCCCTTTTACAGTTAAGATATAAAAAACACCTGGAAAAACTCATTGAATTAAGTGAAAAGGAAATAGACAGGACAAAAAATGAACCGCAATTTCATCATTTAGCAAAGATGTATAATGATTTATTTAATAAAACCTATGATTACTACCATATAAAATATAAAAATAATTTGCTGAAAGCCTTTAAAGAACTGGAGGAAACAGGAAAGATAGAATTAATTACTACCTGTGCTACCCATGGCTATTTACCCCTGATGCTTACCGGGGAAGCAATTAATGCCCAGATTAAAATGGGAATAGATACCTACAGGAGAGTTTTTAATAAAAGACCAAAGGGTCTCTGGTTACCGGAATGTGCCTTCAAACCTGCCGTCGAACCATATCTGGCACAGAATAATATCCGTTATTTTATTTGTTCCAGCCATGGTTTACTTTTCGCTAAACCAAGGCCCCGTTACGGCCTTTATGCACCCATCTTTACACCCTCCGGTATAGCAGCCTTTGGCCGGGATACCGAATCCTCCCGGCAGGTCTGGAGTGCAGCAGAAGGCTATCCAGGGGATTATGACTACCGCGAATATTACCGTGATATAGGCTGGGACCTGGACTATGAATATATAAAGGATTATTTGCCTTCCGGTGTCAGAAAAAATACCGGACTCAAATATTACCGGATTACAGGAAAGGGCAATTGGAAAGAACCCTATAATCCAGAAGCCGCCCGGAGAAAAGCAGCAGAGCATGCCGGAAATTTCATGTTTAATAGACAGCAGCAGGTTAAATATTTAAGCCAGGTTATGGACAGGAAACCAATAGTAGTCTCTCCCTATGATGCTGAGTTATTCGGCCATTGGTGGTTTGAAGGGCCCATGTGGCTGGAATTCCTCCTGGAAAAAATCCATTTTGACCAGGAGGATATTGAAACCATTACCCTCTCCGGCTACCTGAAAAGGGAAAAGAAAAAGCAATATGCCATGCCCAGTGAAGCGAGTTGGGGGCACAGGGGATATCATGAAGTCTGGCTGAATGGAAGTAATGATTGGATCTATCGGCAGCTTCATGAAGCTGAAGAAAGATTAATAAAGCTGGCCAGCAAATATAAACATCTTGCCTATAAAAACAGTTTAATATACAGAGCCCTAAATCAAATGTGCCGGGAACTCCTGCTGGCCCAGAGCAGTGATTGGGCTTTCATTATCAATGCCAGGACCATGGTGGATTATGCTGTNNCAGCTGGAAGAAAGGAAAATAGCTGAATTAGAAAAGATAAATGATATTTTTCCAGATCTGGATTTTAAAATATATCAAAGAAATACAGGGGTAAAGCTGGGAAAGGAGATTGAAAGTGGAAATGCTTTATAATATCCTGCCTGTAGTTTTGCTTATAGGATTATTATTGGTTTTATACTTTACTTCAAGTAAAAAAGAGCAAAAGGACCAGAAAATAAAAGTCCCTATTAGAAAAACCAGGACAGAATATGAAAGTGGAAAAGAATTTATTAGAAGGCTAAATGAGGAATTTTCCCGGGAGATCAGTCCTGAAAACAACAGCCCCTGGATAAAGGATAGGTCAGAACCGGTAATTACCACAGACATAGACTTGATTGGAGGGGATATTGATTTACCTGAAAATTATATAAGGCTTTTCAGCCGGGATCCAGAGTATCTTTTCACTTACTGGCAAATCAATAAAGAACTTTTTTTTAATCATACTTTCTACCTGCGCCTTTATAATCTCAGTAATGATGAATATACGGATATAGAAATAAACGAACCAGCCGGAAACTGGTATCTTAAAATTGAACCTGATAAGAAATATAAAATAGCCATTGGTTATTTTAAAAAAGACGGTTTCTTCCCTGTGGCTACCTCCGGTACTGTCCACACTCCTCCTGACCGCCCGGCAGGAATCATTGATAAATGGCTTGCAGAACTATCTGAATATGGTTTAGGAATAGAAATGGATTCACTGGTTATAAGCAAGAATATAGAAGAAAGAAAGAAATAGGCAAAGAAGAAAGCCACCGTTTTTCGGTGGCTTCTATAGTAAAAATCCTTAATAACGTTTCCCATTATGAACTTCAAAACTCCAATTCTGACCGTTATTGTTATCCCAATTATTTGCACTATCATGAAAACATATATAGAATCGTTTATCTGTCTCTACTGCACATTCTGCTTTCCAGACATTACCTTCCTTTTCCATCTTGATATCCATGACATTTTCCCAATGATTATTCAGTCCAAATCCGGCATGAAGGTAGATCTGGTCTGCCCCATCTCTGGCCAACAGGCCGTCATAGATTATCTCAACCCTCTCACCGGCGGTTATCGGGATCGGCTTTACGGTAATACCCGGGTCATCCAGCAAAACTATTCCCCCTTTTTCTTAATCTACTATTTATTATAACTTTTAGGCCTAAACTTATTCACTATAAAAAACACCAGAATAAGTAAAGCCAGAACAAGTATCGGGAGATAGATAACTGTTTTAGCAGGGGGTGTAATGATGAGGGGTAATATGACCGGGTAGTCTTCTGCAAAATTGCTTAAAACCTCTTTCTGGTCCAGGTGTGCAGGAAGTATTACATCCAGTATCCGGGGAGCAAATTTCAGATTACTATTACCGGAATCTGAAAAATACCAGGTAGATAGGGAATTTTTTAAATCCCGGAAATGATCCTGGCCAAAAGGATCATAACTACCTACCAATATATAGACATAGGCATTTTCCAGATCTCCGATTATCTCTTTAGCCAGCTGGATACTAATCTGATTATCTTTCACTTCAACCAGGGCATCCTCTATATTGGCCGGATTATTCTCTACATCCCAGAAATCAAGCGAATCATGATTATCTTCCGGAGTATAGGCCCTGACCCACCAGCCGCTGATTTTAAGCAGCCTGTTCCAGGGATAACGGGGATCCAGCCTGATATTGGCCCCTTCCTGATATAAATCGACGGAACCACTGCCCTTTTTACCAAAATATAATTGAATCAATGGCAGGCTGAAACCATATTTACTATTCCAGGGATCATTAAGATTTTGAAAGGTAAAATTTAAACGGTATTTTTTACCCATATCCTCAATGGAAAAATAGGTAATATCAAAGAAACCTTCACCATGAAAGGCCTCATTGGTAGGATAAAGGTAGGTTCCAGGCCCATAATCATCATTTAAAGGGTCCTCTACCTCAAAGATAATATTCCCCTGGGCAAAAATGGGCATACTGAGCAAAAGCATAAGCATAAACATAAACCCGATACAGACAAAAAAAGGCTCCCTGATGGTAAGTTTCATTAACTGACCTCCATTATTTTGAACTCCTCAACATCTCAGTAACCTTCCTGGAAAAATCTCTGGCCGCATTATAACCCATCAGATTCATCCGGTAGTTCATGGCAGCTATCTCCAGTACCATGGCCAGATCTCTCCCCGGTTTAACGGGAATTACAACCTGAGGAATCTCTATACCCATCAATTCACCGTATAAATTATCAAAGCCAAGCCGTTCATAGGATTTTTCTTCATTCCAGTATTCCAGTTTAGCTATCATATTTATATCCACTTTTTCTATAACTGCACCAGCCCCAAATAAAGCCCTTATATTTATAATACCTATGCCCCTGATTTCTAAAAAATGCCTGGAAACTTCCGGAGCAGTCCCTACCAGCTGTCTCTCTCCAATTTTCTTGACTATTATCAAATCATCTGCCACCAGGCGGTGGCCCCGCTTGACCAGCTGGACGGCAGTCTCGCTTTTACCAATACCGCTCTTGCCGGCAATAAGTACTCCAACCCCGTAAATATCGACAAGGACGCCATGTACGGTCTGACTGGGAGCCAGGCTCTCTTCCAGATAATTGGTCAACAGACTCAAAAAGCGGGTTGTGGAAATATCTGTCCTCAGGAGAGGGATACCATTCCTGTCAGCCTCTTCTACAAGTATATCCGGGACTTCCAATCCTCTGGCAATTATTACACAGGGCAAATCATAAGTGCATAACTTTTCAATGCTTTTTACCAGTCTGACAGAATCCAGTTCCTTCAAAAAGGAAATCTCGGTCATCCCCAGCAATTGAACCCGGTCAGGTGTAAAGTACTCCCAGAAACCTGCCAGTTCAATTCCGGGTCTTTTGATATCACTGATACTAATATACTTGTCTTCGGGGTTACCGGCCAGAATAGATAAGTCAAACTCTTCAACTATCTCCTGAACGGAAATTTTTGTTTTTTTCACGATAATAATCTATCCTCCCATAGCCACTGCTATTGCCCCTTTGGCACCGACCTCGCTGCCCAGGGCTGCTTTCCTGATTTCAACAGAATTATAGGCACTGGCAAAGGCATATTCCTTTAGAGTCTCCATCATTTTATCTTTAAAGAGATCCAGGGATTTCATCACACCACCACCCAGAATGATTGCCTCTGGATTAAAAATGTTTAAAAGATTGGCTATACCAATACCCAGATGATAGGCCTCCTCATCCCAGATCTTTAAAGCCAATTCATCACCCTTCTCAGCAGCCTCAGCCAGTATCTTCCCATCAATTTTAGCCAGTTCACCCTCTACCAGCTTATATAAAAGACTATCTGGTTTAGAAGCGGCCAGTTCCCTTGCCTTTTTACTGATGGCTGTTCCGGAAGCTACAGCCTCGAAACAACCCCGGTTTCCGCAACCACAGAGGGGGCCGTCGACCATTATAACCATATGGCCAATCTCTCCAGCTGTATCTTTAACACCATGCAGGAGCTTATTATCGATGATAATACCTCCACCGATACCGGTACTCACAGTAATATAGATCATATTATCTACATCTTTGCCGGCACCAAAGTATTTCTCCCCCAGGGCAGCAGCATTGGCGTCATTTTCCAGATTTACTTTAATACCGGTCCGTTCTTCCAATATCCTGCCTATAGGGACATTTTTCCAGTTCAAATTGGGTGCCTCATAAATCAAACCCTCTCTAATATTCAAAGGTCCAGGACTACCAATCCCTATTCTTTTTATATCCTCCCTGCCTATATTCTCCTCTTCCAATAGGCTGTCTATACTTTTTATAATATTATCGATAACATAATCCTGTCCCTTTTCAGCTTCTGTAGGTATATAAACCTGATTCAGGATATCGCCCTGTTCATTACTTAAGGCAGTCAGAATCTTTGTTCCACCAAGATCTACCCCAATAAAATAATCTTTCAATTCCTTCACTCCTGTTCCTTATATTTTTCCAGGATTGTTCTGGTTAATATAACAGAGGTTAGAGATAAGAATGTTATAAAGAAAAAGGGCATAATAAAAGGCACGTACAAACTGATGATGATTATTATCAGTATGAAGATGAAGAGCAGGAAGGTAACCAGGAAATTATCCATTACCAATAAAAAAGCCTGTTTAACAGCATCGAAGAAACGCAACTCCTTCATAACCCGCAATGGCCAGAAATATAACTGAAACAAGGAGAAAAATATCAGGATGTAAAAAAACATAATCCCGAGAACCATCAACAGAAAATTTTCCGACCCCTGCATAAAGAAATAAATATCAGCCAGAATAACAAAATAGGTCACTATGGTAAATAAAAAAGTAGTAAGCCCTTTGAGAAAATTATCTTTAATTCCGATAAAAAAACCCTTAATACTGGTATCCTCCCTATTAAAGGTCTTATTTATATAATCCATGCCTGACAAGATTACCGGTCCGGCCAGGATTGCAGAAATAAAAATACTTAAGAATAACACAAAATAAACTGAACTTATGCCCAGCAGGGAAAAGGGCAGCAGCAAGATAAGAAAGCTGAACAAATTAATTGTTACCAACTGAAAAAGATACTCATAGAATTTTATAAAAATTTCTTTGATTATGTTTATAGCCTGCAAATTAAAAACCTCCATATTAGATTAAACCAGGAAAAAAACTACTCTATAAAAATATTATACTATAGAAAAAGGGGTGATTCAATGAAATAGGGGATTAAGTATCCCCTATTTAAATTGACCGGTCAATTCATAGACCTTTTCCTTAATCTCCGCCAGAACAGCTGGATTATCTTTATTTTCAAGGGCTTTACTGATATACTCAGCAATAAGTTTCATTTCCTCCTCTTTCATCCCCCTGGTAGTTACTGCCGGTGTCCCTATCCGGATTCCACTGGTAACAAAGGGGCTTCTGGTCTCATAGGGAATGGTATTTTTGTTAACAGTGATTCCTACTTCATCCAGAACAGCCTCAGCATCCTTTCCGGTTATACCTTTATTATTTAAATCAACCAGCATCAGGTGATTATCAGTACCACCGGAAACCAACCTGAAACCATAATTTACTAACTCATCAGCCAGTACCCTGGCATTTTTTATAATTTGTTGCTGATATTCCTTGAAATCAGGAGATAAGGCCTCCTTAAAGGTCACAGCCTTTGCTGCAATGATATGCATTAAAGGCCCGCCCTGAATACCTGGGAAGATTGCCTTATCTATATCCTTAGCATACTCTTCCTTACAGATTATCATTCCCCCACGGGTTCCCCTCAGGGTTTTATGGGTGGTAGTTGTAACGAAATCTGCATAGGGTACAGGATTTGGATGCAGGCCTGCTGCCACCAGTCCAGCGATATGGGCCATATCCACCATGAAAAGGGCACCATTTTCATCTGCAATCCGGCGGAACCTTTCAAAATCAATAATCCGCGGATAAGCACTGGCTCCAGCTACTATTAATGCCGGCTTATGTTTTGCTGCCAGTTCTGCCACCTGGTCGAAATCAATGGTCTCACTTTCCCTGTCTACCCCATAGTGAACAAAGTTATAATATCTGCCGGAAAGATTAACCGGGCTGCCATGGGTCAGATGGCCGCCATGAGTCAGATCCATGGCCAGTATTGTTCCCCCTTGTGGGACAGCAGCAAAATAAACAGCCTGGTTTGCCTGGGAGCCGGAATGAGGCTGTACATTCACATGTTCTCCCTGGAATAACTCTTTCGCCCTCTCAATGGCCAGTTTCTCAACCTCATCAACTACTTCACAGCCCCCATAATACCTTCTCTCCGGGTATCCCTCTGCATATTTATTGGTCAGGATTGAACCAGCTGCCTCCATTACTGCCGGGCTGACAAAGTTCTCTGAAGCAATTAGTTCAATATTCAGCTTCTGCCTTCTTCCTTCTTCCCTGATTAAATTAAAAATCTCTGGATCCAGTTTTTCCAAATAGGACACACTAATCATCTCCTCATTTTAATACTTTGCTACTTTCTAATCTACTCATGGCCTGCTAAACCAGGCTAAAATTAAGAGCAGGATTACTCTTCCCCATTTCAGGAAAAGAGTAAAATCCTGCCAGATAAAACACTTCTATGTATTATAGCATATCCTTTGCCAGAACTTTATTCCAGGTCCAGTTCTTTGATTATTCCCTGCAATAATTCTCCAGTTTCCCTGAGTTTCTTTTCTTCCTCCGGAGCCAGGTCCAGGTTCAGAACCCGGACAATGCCTTCTGCTCCAAGTATGACCGGCAGGCTCAGGGCAACATTATCCAGTCCATACTGCCCGTCAAGGATTGTTGAAACTGTAAGGATAGAATTCTCATCCCTTAAAATACTCTCTACAATCCTGGCTACACCCAGGCCGACTGCATAATAGGTAGCACCTTTTCTTTCTATGATTTCATAGGCTGCATTCCTGACCTGTCTGGAGACTTCTTCTTTAAACTCTTCATTACTACACTGTCTGCCACAGAAAGTACAGTATTCAGGGAAAGGAACTCCTGCCACAGTGGTCAAGCTCCAGGCAGTAACCTCATGGTCACCATGTTCGCCCAGGACATAGCCATGAATATTCCGGGGGTTTACACGGCAATGCTCACTCAACAAATACCTGAACCGGGAAGTATCCAGGACTGTCCCGGAACCTATAACCTGGGAGGATGGTAAACCTGATAGTTTTTTAGTTACATAGGTCAGAATATCAACCGGGTTTGTTACTACGAGTAGAATAGCATCTTTAGTATATTTTATAATCTCTGGAACAATTGACTTAAATACCCTTGTATTCTTGTGAACCAGGTCCAGCCTTGTCTCTCCAGGTTCCTGATTGGCACCGGCAGTAATTATTACTATCCGGGCATCCTTACAATCTTCATAACCGCCGTTTCTTATCTTGACTGGCTTAACAAAAGCTGCCCCATGGCTCAGGTCCATGGCTTCTCCTTCAGCCTTTTCTTCATTGAGATCAATCAGGACAATCTCAGATGCCAGTCCCCAATTCATTATTGCATAAGCAGATGTTGCACCAACAAACCCAGCCCCTACAATAACAATTTTATTAGACATGATTATATAACCTCCTCAGGGAGTATTTATTTAAAGAAAATTATCAAACTGATAATTTTCAGTGTTAATTTACCCACCGGCGG
>LFRS01000112.1:0-1750 GCA_001512435.1 Halothermothrix sp. DTU029
CCTACAGGTGCCATGACGGCAGTATTAATCAGTATAGTCGCAAGACATGGTGTAGAGGGGATGTTCCTGGCCGGTGCCCTGGCTGGTTTGCTGCAGATTCTTGCCGGATTATTTAAAACAGGTAAATTGGTCAGATACTTACCTCAGCCGGTTATAGCAGGTTTTACAAATGGTGTGGCCATACTCTTTTTCCTGACTGCCCTTGATGATGCCCTGGCCACCATCTCAATTACCCTGATTACTGTATTGGTTTTACTTATCTCCCTGAAGTTTTTTAAAAAATTGCCAGAGTCTCTGTTTGGCCTCCTGGTAGGCTTGCTTGTTAATGAACTCTTTATTCACAGTTCCCATGTTGTCGGAGATTTACCCTTTCATATTCCCAGATTGACCCTGGGCAGTATGCCTTTTGGGGCAGTCGGTGAATTAATCAGGCCGGCTTTTACGATTTTCCTTCTGGGCAGTATCTCGGCCTTATTATCAGCAGAGGTTACAGATAAAATGGTTGGTGATCAGCATGACAGCAATCGCGAACTCCTGGGCCAGGGACTGGGAAATCTTGTTTCTTCACTGGTAGGCGGTGTTCCCGTAACCGGTGCTGTAGCCCGTTCAGGCATAAATGTACACAGCGGGGGACGGACCAGGCTGTCTGGCGTATTACATTCTATCTTCCTTCTCTTGATGGTTTTAGTTTTTGCTCCTGTAGTCCGGCGCATACCCCTGGCTTCCCTGGCTGCCATCCTGATGGTAGCTTCAGTCCGTACAGCTGACTGGAAGAGTATCAGGCTGCTGCCCCGGGCCCGTTGGACCTATGGAGGAATTATGATTATTACTACTGTATTAACTGTTGTCATGGATCTGGCTGTTGCTGTAATAGTTGGAGTAATCCTATCTGCTATTGTGGCCCTTTTTGATCTTGCCCATTTACCGGAAGGAAGAAAAACTGAGGGAAAAATCTCCCTGCACGGTCCTTTGCTCTTTGTGGGAGTAGAAAAATTGAAAGAACAGCTCGAGATGAATAGTGAAAAAGGTGAATTGGTGCTGGACTTTGCTGCTGTCTCCCATATTGATGAGAGCGGGGCCCTGGCCCTGCAGGAACTGCTTTTTGCAGAGGCGGGGAAGGGGAGGAAGATATCCATAGACGGCCTCAGGGAAGAACCTTTACGTGTTCTGGAAAGGATGGGTATAAAAGATAAGCTGGATAGGTCTGGTGTAATATTGCTTCAGGAAAGAGGGGGTTTGTAATGGGCAGGAAAAGAAGGATAATCTTTATTTTATTGTTAGTTTTCTGGTTAATAGTTTCTACTACACTTGGTATACCACATATATTGATTGGCCTTTTTTTTGGCCTGGTTCTTATCTGGTACTGGAAGGACTTATTAAGGGGGTTTCCTGATATACTTACATTCCAGGAATTTTTAGCCCTTGTCAGGGTACTGCTTTTTCTGGCCAGAGAAATAGTCCTTTCCGCTATAGCTGTGGCCAGGACCCTGCTTTTTTCCAGGCCGGCTGTAAGTCCAGCCTTTATATTGATTGAACCACCCCTGACCAGTGACTGGGGAAGGGTTTTACTGGCCAACTGTATTACCATTGCACCAGGTTCGACAACTATAGATGTAGATCCAGAAACAGGGAGGTTTTTTGTGCATGCCCTGACAGAGGAGGTTGCCCAGAACCTGATGTACTGGCCGATGGTTGATAAAATCAGAGACCTGGAGCAGCTGATTCAAAGGAGGACTAAAAAGGAGGACTA
>LFRS01000112.1:1944-2141 GCA_001512435.1 Halothermothrix sp. DTU029
TAAATGTTGAAAGTACTTGCCAGTATTTGTTTTATTGGTTCCTTTATCTCATTTGGGCTGGGTGCTTTAAGCCTGTTTAGGTTTCCTGATTCCTATACACGGATCCATGGCCTGGGTATTGGTGAGACCATGGGTGTTGCCCTGGCTGGCCTGGGGCTTTTAATACTCAGTCCGGACTGGATTATCCGGTTGAAACT
>LFRS01000044.1 GCA_001512435.1 Halothermothrix sp. DTU029
GGAAATAATCCGGGCCATCCGCCGGGCTGTTGGACCGGATATGCCTATCCTCTTCAGAATCGCTCTTGACCATGCCTTTGAGGGGGGCCGGACCATTGAGGAAAGCATGGCCTTAATCAAATTGCTGGAAGAAGAAGGGGTAGACGCTCTGGATATTGACGTTGGTGCCTATGAAAGCATCGATTATATCTTCCCTCCCACCTATCTGGGAGATGCCTGTATGGAATATGTCTGTGAACCGGCCAGGAAGGTTGTCAGTGTACCCTTAATGAATGCCGGTAATCACACTCCGGAAACAGCCATTAATCTAATTAAATCTGGCCAGGCAGATTTCGTAATGTTGGGACGGCCGTTGATTGCAGACCCAGATCTACCTCTAAAGCTAATGGAGGGTAGACGGAAAGAAGTCCGGCCCTGTATCAGATGTAACCAGGATTGTATCGGCAGGATAATGACCAGGCTCACCAAGTTAAGTTGTGCCGTTAACCCGGTAGCAGGTTTTGAAGACCGTTTCACCCTGGAAAAGACCGAAAAACCGAAAAAGGTAATAGTAATAGGTGCCGGCCCGGCTGGCCTGGAAGCAGCCCGTACAGCTGCCCTGGCTGGCCATAAAGTAGATGTCTATAACAAAGAAGAAAAGATAGGTGGACAACTGGCTGTAGCAGCAACTCCTGATTTCAAAAGGCCTCTCCGGGAACTGGTAGATTGGTATGAAAATGAGCTGGATAGATTAAAGGTTAAGGTACACAATGGAGTTGAAATTAAAGCAGATGATAAGATCCTGGAAAAATATGATTATATCATAGTTGCTACCGG
>LFRS01000146.1 GCA_001512435.1 Halothermothrix sp. DTU029
CCAGCCTGGTTAATCTTCATTGGTATATGGGTACTCCGACCCCCATAGACCTTTCTGCCTACAATCCGCTTAGAATACTGGACAGGAATTCTTCTCTCTCCAAGCTCAATAAAGATTACCCCTGCTATAATTATTACAGCCAGAATTAAGAAGAAGAGTATATTCAAGAAATGAACTTCTCCGGTCTTGACAAGGGCTGTCATTCTGCTGATATCACTGGGAAAGCGAGCCATTATAGAAGTAAAAATGATAATAGAAATACCATTACCAATTCCCTTTTCGGTAATCAATTCCCCTAACCACATTAAAAAAGCAGTACCTGCTGTTAGAGAAATTACTATCAAAAGTAAATTGAAAAAGCCTGGATTATAAACTGCAGCCCTGATGGTCATAGTAATACCAAAAGCTTCAAGTAAAGCGAGTATGATGGTTCCATACCTGGTAAACTGGACCAGCTTTTTCCTCCCATCTGGCCCCTGTTTTTGCAGTTCTTGAAAATAGGGTATTATTCCACCAAGGAGCTGAATGATAATTGAAGCTGTAATATATGGTGAAATACCCATAGCAAAAACTGTGAAATTCTTCAAGGCTCCACCTGCAAAGAGGTCCAGGAAAGAGAAAATATCTCCACCTGCACCCTCAAATAAGATCTCCTTATAGACGGAAAGATCTACACCTGGCACAGGTATATAGGAACCAACCCGGTATATAACCATCATGCCCAGAACAAAGAGTATCCTATTTCTCAATTCCTTTACTTTGAAGGCGTTCCGCAGTGCTGATAACACCTAAATCACCTCAGCCTTTCCGCCAGCAGCCTCTATTTTTTCCTTTGCTGACTTTGTGAATGCATTAGCCTGAACATGTAAAGCCTTCTCTACATTGCCATCGCCCAAGATCTTCAGGCCATCTTTGGCAGGCCTGTTTACAAGACCCAGTTCCTGTAGTTTTTCTATAGTAACTACTTCATTTTCACTGAATCTATTTAATTGATAAAGATTTATCTCATTATATTCTTTCTTGAAGACATTATTAAAGCCTCTTTTGGGTAAGCGTCTGAATAAAGGAGTCTGTCCTCCCTCAAAAGCAGCGCCAACACCTCCACCAGACCGGGCATTCTGACCATTTGCACCACGTCCTGAAGTATTACCTCTACCAGAACCATCGCCACGGCCTCTGCGTATTCTTCTTTTTGTGGAGCCTTCTTCAGGTCTTAAGTCATGTAATTTCATCCAGTCCACCTCCTTAAAATAATCTCTGCTTTATTCCATTAGTTCCTCTACAGTTTTACCTCTAAGTCTGGCAACTTCTTCTACTCTTTTAAGACTCTTTAGAGCTTCTATAGTAGCATTGACCACATTTATTGGATTATTGGAACCCAGGGATTTTGTCAGTATATTGTTTATTCCAGCCAGCTCTACAACAGCCCTCACTGGGCCACCGGCGATAACACCAGTACCCGGTGCTGCTGGTTTGAGAAGAACAGTACCCGCACCATATTCGCCGATTATTTCGTGAGGAATTGTAGTATCTACGATTGGTACTTCAATCATGTTTTTCTTGGCATCATCAATTCCTTTCCGGATGGCTTCTGGTACTTCATTGGCCTTGCCCAGACCGGCTCCGACCCGGCCTTCTTTGTCACCAACTACTACTAAGGCACTGAAGTTAAAATTACGTCCACCTTTAACTACTTTGGCAACTCTATTTATACTGACTACCCGTTCTTCCAATTCTAATTTGTCTGGATCGATATTTTTCATGGATTCGCCTCCTTCTCTTTAGAAATTCAATCCCTTTTCACGCAATGCTTCAGCAAGTTCTTTAACTCTTCCGTGATATTTATATCCACCACGATCAAAAACTACATCCTTAATACCCTTTTCCAGAGCTTTTTCTGCCAATACTTCCCCGACTTTTCTGGCAGCATCTTTATTTCCACCAAAGTTTACAGCATCTTTAACAGCCGGTTCCAGGGAAGAAGCAGAAACAAGGGTATGGCCGGAAAGATCATCGATAATTTGTGCATAAATATGATTTAAACTACGGTAAACATTTACTCTTGGTCTCTCTGGAGTTCCAACAACCTTATTCCTTACTCGATGATGGCGTCTTTTTCTCCTACTTCTATTATCCATACCATTCACTCCCTTCCATTAACCGGTTTTACCGACTTTTCTTCTAATATGCTCATCAACATATTTAATACCCTTGCCCTTATATGGCTCAGGTTCACGTACAGCTCTTATCTGGGCTGCAATTGCCCCTACCCGTTGTTTGTCAATACCTTTTACACTAATACGGGTATTTCTATCAACTTCAAATTCTATATTGTCTTCTGCCTCAAAGGTAACAGGATGTGAATAGCCAACTTCCAGTACCAGGTTTTTACCTTCTAGCCTGGCACTATATCCTACCCCAACCATTTCCAGCTTCTTTTCAAATCCTTCTGTAACACCGGTAACCATGTTCTGCAAAAGGCTTCTGCTTAAACCATGCATGGAATAGGCTTCCCGTGTCTCATTTTTTCTGGTTAATTGAATTTGGTTATCCACGACCTCAATATTAATCAAGGAATTAAATTCCCTGCTTAATTCACCTTTTGGGCCTTTAACAGTTACCTTGTTTCCATCTATCTTAATTTCTACTTTTTCTGGAATATCAATTGGCATTTTTCCAATACGTGACATTCTCTTCACCTCCATAAAGCGGATATTATTTCTATTTCAAGATCCCCGGCCTTACTTCCTAGACCCATTTACCAGACATAACAGAGGACTTCTCCGCCCACACCGTTTTTTCTGGCAGTTTTGTCAGAGACAATGCCCATTGAGGTAGAGATTATAGCAATACCAAGTCCACCTAGAACTTTAGGTATTTCATCTTTTTTTGCATATACCCGGAGACCAGGTTTACTAATCCTTTTCAGTCCAGTAATAACTTTTTCATTATTTTCCCCATACTTCAAATAAATACGTAGGGTATTTTGGGGATAGGTTTCAACAATTTTATAATCAGAGATATATCCTTCTTCTTTTAGGATTTCAGCTATATTAATCTTCATTTTAGATGCTGGCATGTTTACGACATCTTTATTGGCATTATTGGCATTACGAATCCTGGTTAACATATCAGCAATAGGATCAGTTATATTCACTCTTCCAACCTCCTTCCATTTTACCAACTGGCTTTTTTAATACCAGGTATTTGGCCCTTGTGAGCCAGCTCACGGAAACAAATTCGACATAGGTCAAATTTACGAATATATCCCCTTGGTCTTCCGCACCGTTGGCATCTATTAACACTACGTGTGGAATATTTAGGTTTTCTATTGGCTTTCTCTATTAATGCTTTACGAGCCACTATCTATATACCTCCTTTAATTATTGCTCACGAAACGGCATACCCATTAGCTTAAGAAGTTCATAAGCCTCCTCATCGGTCTCTGCTGAGGTTACAATAGTGATTTCCAGACCATGGACTTTCTCGATCTTATCAATATTAATTTCCGGAAAAACAATCTGCTCCCGGATTCCCAGGTTATAATTGCCTCTGCCGTCAAAAGATTTAGGAGAAACCCCACGGAAATCTCTAATTCTTGGTAGGGTAATATTAATTAATTTATAGAGGAATTCCCACATCAACTGTCCTCTAAGGGTCGCCTTTACACCTACGGGCATACCTTCACGTAACCTGAAGTTAGATACAGATTTCTTTGCCCTGGTAACTACTGGTCTCTGGCCTGTTATCAAAGATATTTCTTCCACTACGCTATCCAGTAATTTTTGATTGTCTTTTGCCTCACCCAGACCAACATTTATTACGATTTTTTCTAATTTAGGTGCAGCCATAATACTTTCATAATTGAATTTTTCCATCAGTTTAGGAAGTATTTCTTCTTTATATGAAGTAGCTAATACCGCCATTGACTATAACCCCCTTTCCTTACTTATCTACAGCTTCGCCACATTTTTTACAAACCCTGACTTTTTTGCCATCTTCCAGAAGATTAATCCCTGTTCTGGCTTTCTGATTACAACGGGGACAAACTAACTGAACATTGGAGATATGGACAGGACCTTCTACCTTTACAATACCTCCCTGGGGCATCTCCTGGCTTGCTTTCATGTGACGGTGTAAGATATTTATTCCTTCAACTATAACCCGATCTTCTTTAGGTTGAACCTTTAATACCTTGCCGCGTTTACCCTTATCCTTACCAGCAATAACCTCTACAGTATCACCTTTTTTTATTTTTCTCATGTTTCTCCCCCCTTTACAGAACCTCAGGTGCCAAGGAGATTATTTTCATATAGTTTTTCTCTCTCAATTCACGTGCTACAGGTCCAAAAATACGGGTTCCCCGGGGATTATTCCCCTTGTCAATTATGACAGCAGCATTTTCATCAAACTTTATATATGAACCATCAGATCTTTTTAATTCTTTCTTGGTCCTTACTATTACTGCATTAACTATTTCGCCCTTTTTAACCATACCTCCCGGTATAGCTTCTTTAACTGTAGCTACGATTACATCTCCTACACTGGCATATTTTCTACGTGAACCACCCAGAACTTTTATGCAGAGTAATTCCCGTGCACCGGAATTATCAGCTACCTTTAAGCGGCTTTCTTGCTGAATCATCATAATCCCCCTTTCCCAGCAGAAAACTATTTTGCTTTTTCTATAATTTCAACAACTCTCCATCTTTTTGTTTTACTCAGGGGACGGGTTTCCATAATCCGCACTTTATCCCCTTCATTGCACTGATTGTTTTCATCATGTGCTTTAAACTTGGTTGTTTTTATAATGGTCTTTTTATATAAAGGATGTCTTGTTCTTCTTTCTACAGCAACAGTGACAGTTTTATCCATCTTGTCGCTTACTACAATTCCAACTCGTTCTTTTCGTTTGTTCCTCACAGCCATCTTGGACCTCCTTCCTATGCTCTCCTAATATTCAATTCCTTTTCCCGCAGGATAGTTTTAATTCTGGCAATATTTCTCTTTACCTCTTTGATCCGCATAGGATTATCTAATTGGGTAGTTGCATGTTGAAATCTAAGATTAAATAATTCTTCCTTAAACTCTTTTAACTTCTGCTCCAATTCAACTTCGGTCATGTTTCTTAATTCATCAGCTCTCACTAGAATCACCATCCATCTCTTCTCTTTTCACAAAACGGGTTTTGATGGGTAACTTATGAGCTGCCAGCCTCATGGCTTCTCTGGCCTTTTCTTCACTAACACCTGCTAACTCAAACATAATCCTCCCAGGCTTTACAACCGCAACCCATTTTTCAGGAGAACCTTTACCTTTACCCATTCGCGTTTCCGCAGGGTGGGCAGTAATCGGTTTGTCGGGGAAGATCTTAATCCAGACTTTTCCGCCTCTTCTTATTGACCTTGTCATGGCAACACGGGCAGCTTCAATTTGTCTATTGGTAATCCAGGCCGGTTCCAGGGCCTGTAATCCATATTCACCATAAGTTATCTCGGTTCCACGTATTGCTTTACCTTTCATTCGACCTCTTTGTTGCTTACGATATTTCACTCTCTTTGGAATTAACATCTAAAGGCCTCCTTTCTATCGACAATTTCTATCAATTGTTCTGAACCTCTGGTAATACTTCACCTTTATTTATCCATACTTTAACACCGATTTTTCCGTAGGTAGTAAAGGCTTCTGCAAAACCATAATCTATATCTGCCCTTAAGGTATGCAGGGGTACACTGCCTTCACTATAACCTTCGCTTCTGGCCATTTCTGCTCCGCCAAGCCTGCCGCTGGTTAGAACCTTAAAACCTTCGGCACCGGCCCGCATGGCCCTGCTCATGGCCTGTTTCATGGCTCTACGGAAAGATACCCTTCTTTCCAGTTGAGAAGCGATGTTCTCGGCTACCAGCTGAGCATCCAGATCTGGATTGTCTATTTCAATTACATTGATCTGAACCTTTCTGCCAGTCTTCTGCTCAATTGTCTGCCGTAAATTGTCTACTTCAGAGCCACCACGTCCGATTACCATTCCTGGCCTGGCTGTATAGATATCCAGTTTAACCTGGTTTGCAGCTCTATCTATTACTATCCGTGAAATACCTGCATCATAAAGGTTTTTCTTTATATAATCACGAATCTTTAAATCTTCATTTAATAATGTGGCAAAGTTTTTCTTATCAGCATACCATTTTGCATCCCAATCTCTTATAATTCCCACACGTAATCCGCGGGGATCTACTTTCTGACCCAAAATTTATCCCTCCTTTTACTGATTTTCTTCTCTTTCACTGACGACTATGGATAGATGGCTTGTTCTTTTCCGGATTGGACTGGCCATTCCATGGGCACGAGGTCTCCATCTTTTCAACATAGGACCTTCATTAACATAAGCCTCTTTGACATATAATTCATCAGCTATCATTCCATGATTATTCTCTGCATTTGCTACAGCGGAATGCAGAACTTTTTCAATTAATCCAGAAGCTTTTTTGGGCGTATTTTTCAAAATAGCATAAGCTTCAGCAACACTCTTTCCCCTGATTAAGTCCATTACTTGCCTGGCTTTTCTGGGAGAAATCCGGATATATTTTGCATGGGCTTTTGCTTCCATCATAAACCCTCCTTTACAGATAATCATTCAACTATTTCAAGGCTGTAGAGCGTTCTGTATGATGTCCGTGTCCTCTAAATCTTCTGGTAGGAGCAAATTCACCTAATTTATGACCAACCATATCGTCAGTTATATAAACCGGTACATGCTTCTGTCCATCATGTACTGCTATAGTATGGCCAACCATTTCTGGAACGATCATTGAGCTCCTGGACCAGGTTTTAACTACAGACTTTTTCCCACTCTTATTCATCTCTTTAATTTTTTTCATTAAGCTTTCTTCTACAAAAGGGCCCTTCTTTAAAGACCTACCCAAAATAAACCCTCCTTCCTACCGTTTCTTGGCATGTCGTGAACGTACAATAAATTTATCTGACTTCTTATTCTTCCGTGTTCTTTTACCAATGGTAATTTGACCCCAGGGAGTAACTGGATGACGTCCAGCAGGGGATTTTCCTTCTCCACCACCATGTGGGTGATCCACTGGATTCATAACAACACCACGAACCTTTGGCCTTCTACCCATCCAGCGTTGACGGCCGGCCTTTCCTATGGTTAGGTTTTCGTGGTCCAGATTACCTACCTGGCCGATAGTGGCTTTACACTCTGCCCTGATCAGTCTTACTTCACCGGATGGCATTCTGATATGGGCATAATTACCTTCTTTAGCCAGAAGTTGAGCCATAGCTCCGGCTGACCTGACCAGCTGTCCTCCTTTACCAGGTTGTAATTCTATATTGTGGACAATGGTACCTACAGGGATATCTTTTAATTTCAGTGCATTTCCTGGTTTGATATCTGCTTCTGGACCTGATTCTACAAAATCTCCTACCTGTAGTTTGTCGGGAGCAAGGATATATCTCTTTTCTCCATCTACATAGTGTAATAAAGCAATTCTTGCAGAACGGTTAGGATCATATTCGATACTGGCTACCTTTGCAGGTACTCCATCTTTATCTCTCTTAAAATCTATAATACGATAGCGGCGTTTGTGCCCTCCACCCCGGTGACGGCTGGTAACACGACCATTGACATTACGACCACCAGATTTCTTGGCTGGAGCTAAAAGGCTCTTTTCTGGTGTAGTTTTGGTAATTTCCTCAAAACTGGAAACGGTCATATACCGTCTGGAAGGAGTAGTGGGTTTAAACTTTTTAATGGCCATCTCTTTCCCTCCTATCCAAGTTTAATTAAAGTCCCTCAAAAATTTCAATTCTGTTACCTTCAGCTAGTTTGACCATGGCTTTTTTCCAATCTGGTCTTTTACCCTGCTGGTAACCTAAACGTCTTGTCTTACCAAGCATATTGACTGTATTGACCTTTAAAACATTGACATTAAAGATCTCTTCAATAGCTTTCCTAATTTCTACCTTGTTTGCCCTTTTATCTACTTTAAAGGTATAGGTGTTGCTCTTTTCGATCATTGCTATGCTTTTTTCTGAAATGACGGGAGCAATGATTATATCTCTTGGATCTTTCATCTGGTCAACACCTCCTCAATCTTTTCAATAGCCTCATTTACAATAACAAGATAATCGTTATTTAATAAGTCATAGGCATTAAGTGCATCTACAACAAGGGTTTTAACTCCTGGAATATTCCGGGCTGACAAATAAACATTAGTATCCTTTTCAGGTATTACTATTACTACTTTGGCCCCTTCTAATTCCAGATTGCGTAAAACTTCTACCATCTGGCTTGTTTTGGGTTTATCAAAACTAAGTTCCTCCAGAACGATGAGGCTTCCGCTTTCTAATTTATCAGTAAGGATTGACCTTAAAGCCAATTTCTTTACTTTTCTGGGTACTTTTTTATCATATGAACGTGGCTTTGGGCCAAAGGTTACCCCACCGCCAACCCAGAGAGGGGAACGAATACTGCCATGTCTGGCTCTACCGGTTCCTTTCTGGCGCCATGGTTTCTTTCCGCCGCCACTAACTTCTCCCCTTGTCTTTGTAGAAGCAGTACCTTGACGTATTTTTGCCAGTTGTGAAACAACGACCTGGTGAACTGCATGTTCATTAATATTTTCATTAAATACACTTGCTGGTAATTCGATATTGCCAAGCTCTTTGCCGTTTACATCGTACTTCATTACCTGTGGCATGAAAAAGCCTCCTTTCTACACCAATTTTAAGCTTTTACAGCTTCCTTTATATAAACAATACTGTTTTTTGGTCCTGGCACAGCACCTTTTACTAAAATAAGATTTTTTTCTGTATCTATTTTAACTACTTCCAGGTTCTGTATTGTTACCCGCTCATTACCCATCCTGCCAGCCATTTTTGTTCCTTTAAAAACCCTGGCCGCATTTACTGCACCAATAGAACCAGGTGCACGATGATTGTGGGAGCCATGAGTCATAGGCCCGCGGGCAAAGTTGTAACGTTTGATTGTACCTGCAAAGCCTTTACCTTTGGAGGTACCTGTTACATCCACCAGTTCTCCTTCAGAAAATATTGAAACGGTAACTTCGTCACCTTCATTAAGCTCTTCGGGAAAATCTCTAAATTCAGCTAAATGTTTCTTTGGCTTAACTCCCGCTCTTTTAAAATGGCCCTTATCTGGTTTATTGGTACGATGTTCCTTTTTATCTTCAAAACCCAGTTGGAGAGCACTATAACCATCTGTCTCCTCTGTTTTCTTCTGGGTAACAACATTAGGGCCAGCCAGAATTACAGTTACGGGAACAACAGCACCATCATCTTGAAAAATCTGGGTCATACCCAATTTCTTGCCAATTAATCCTTTGCCCATCTCTGTAACACCTCCTGTCTAATTATAACTTAATCTCTATATTAACTCCTGCCGGTAAGTCTAATCTCATCAATGCATCTACAGTCTTTGGACTTGGATCAATGATATCAATCAATCTTTTATGAGTTCTCATTTCGAATTGTTCCCGTGAATCTTTGTGAACATGAGGAGATCTGAGGACTGTATAGACTTCCTTTTCAGTAGGAAGGGGTATTGGTCCAGAGACATTTGCTCCAGTTCTCTGAGCTGTGTCAACAATTTTTTGTGCAGATTGATCCAACAGTTCATGTTCATAAGCTTTCAAACGGATACGGATTCTTTCATGTTTAGCCATCATCTTCCCTCCTTCATTGATGACAAATATATAGGATACATAGAAAAAGTGAGGAGAAAAGCTCCTCGCTTTTTCTATTAATGCTTACTCAAGAATCTTGGTTACAACACCAGCACCTACAGTACGGCCACCCTCACGGATAGCAA
>LFRS01000021.1 GCA_001512435.1 Halothermothrix sp. DTU029
AGCAAGGGGCTCAGTTATATTGAATATGATATAGATGAGGCAAGTAAAGCAGAGGAGATGGCCCGGAGGACTGATAGGAAAACTGTTCCCCAGATCTTTATAAATGATAACCATATTGGTGGTTATACGGATTTGCTAGAAGCAGAGAAAAGTGGTGATCTAAACCGGCTTCTGGGAATTTCTCCAGAGGATTATACCAATAAGGCCTGGGAGTTGATTGTCATTGGTGCCGGCCCGGCTGGCTTGAATGCAGCCCTGTATGCTGCCAGAAAGGGGATAGACCTCCTGCTTATTTCTGCTGATCTGGGAGGCCAGGTTATTGATTCAGATGAAATAGGCAATTATATCGGGAAAAAGGATGCCACCGGAGAGACCTTAATGTATGATTTCTGGGACCACCTGGCCCAATATAAGGTTAAATCTGTAATCGGTGAAAGGGTGGAGGAGATTATCCCGGGCAAGGAACACATCATCAGGACTGATAATGGCAAGGAGTATAAAAGCAAGACCATAATTATAGCCAGTGGGGCCAGGAAACGCCGCCTGGGTATGAGGCAGGAATATGTACTGACAGGTAAAGGTGTCCACTATTGTGCTATTTGTGATGGTTTTCTTTATGCCGATAAAAAGGTGGCTGTAGTTGGTGGAGGTAATTCTGGCCTGGAGGCAGCCC
>LFRS01000154.1 GCA_001512435.1 Halothermothrix sp. DTU029
ACCTTCATGGCCCTTACCAGGGCAGCAGTTTTCCAGTCTCCTTCTGCTCCAAAACCATAGCCATCAGCCATTAAACGCTGAACAGCAAGACCCGGTAACTGTTTCATTCCATGTAAAGTTTCAAAGTTAGTAGTAAACCCTTTAAAGTTGCCTTCTTCCAGGAAAGCCCTGAGGCCTAATTCAATCCTGGCCCCTTCCCTTAAGGACTGGTACATACTACCATCCTCCAGGAGTTCAGGAACAATATTATATTCTTCCTTATATTCCTTGACCAGGTTGTCAATATCCCCATCAGTAACCTCTTCTACATAGGAAACCAGGTTCCCGATTCCATAACCATTTACTGAATAACCAAACTTGATTTCTGCCTCTACCTTGTCGCCTTCAGTAACAGCTACTTCCCTCATATTGTCTCCAAAACGGGCTATCTTTGCCCCCTGGCTATCCTGCCAGGCAGCTGCCACCCTACACCAATTGGATAATTTTTCGACTACTTCTTCATCCTGCCAGTGGCCAACGATGACTTTCCGGTTCATCCGTAACCTGGATACCATAAAACCAAATTCCCTATCTCCGTGGGCAGCCTGGTTCAGGTTCATAAAGTCCATATCTATCTCTGACCAGGGGATGTCTCTGTTAAACTGGGTATGGAGATGGGCCATGGGTTTCTGGAGTAATTTTAAGCCATTAATCCACATCTTGGCTGGTGAGAAGGTATGCATCCAGGTAATTAAACCAATACAGGATTTATTGGTATTAGCCTCCAGAACCAGTTCTTTAATTGATGCTGTATCTGTCATAACTGGTTTATATACTACCTTAACTGGTAAACGGTCTGATAAATACTCTGTAATTTTCTTGCTGTTTTCAGCAATCTGCCTTAATGGTTCAGCACCATATAAATGTTGACTTCCGGTGACAAACCAGACTTCATAGTCTTTAATATTTAACATTACTTTTTCCTCCTTATTTTATATAATATAGTTCCCATTCCTATTTTTAATCCTTTTATCTTAATAATCCCCAAATCTTATAATTCCTTATAATCTTTTTTAATGGGAAAAACCCTCCATCTATCTTAGCCTTTCTGGCCATAATAGGCATCTTCGCCATGTTTACGGTAAAAGTGTTTATTAAGTATATAGGCAGGTATTCCCTCACTGGCAGGATTGATACTGATACTATATAAGGCCATCCTGGCCAGCTCTTCCAGGACTACACTATTATGTACTGCATTGGCCGGATCGGTACCCCAGGTAAAGGGACCATGGCCGGCTACCAGTACCCCAGGTGTATAGTTATAGTCCAGTTCCTCAAAGGTTTCCACGATCAATTTCCCTGTATTCCTTTCATAATCCCCTTCTACCTCTTCCCTTTTCATCAACCTGGTACAGGGAACTGCTCCATGGAAGTAATCAGCATGGGTAGTTCCCAGACAGGGTATACTCTTGCCTGCCTGAGCCCAGGCTGTGGCAAAAACTGAATGGGTATGGACCACTCCCCCAATCTCCGGGAAACTCTTATATAACTCTATATGTGTAGCTGTATCAGAAGAGGGGTTAAGGTCTCCCTCAACCTTATTTCCTTCCAGATCCAGGACTACCAGTTTATCAACAGTTAAGTCTTCATAGGGAACACCACTGGGCTTAATTACTACTAAGCCCTTTTCCCGGTCAATACCGCTGACATTACCCCAGGTATAGATAACCAGATTCCGCCGCTGGAGTTCCAGATTGGCCTCCAGGACCCTTTCTTTTAAATCTTTTAACATATTATCACCTTATCTAGATATTCTGTAAATGAGCTGTCAAATCTGCACCCAGCTGTAGGTACTTTTCATATAGCTTCTGATATTCCCTGGCCCTTTCCGGATCAGGATTATAGGTTTTGGAATAACCTGTAGCCATCTTCTCTATAGCCTCTTCTATAGTCTTATAAATACCTGCTGCTACTGCTGCAAAGATTCCTGCTCCCAGGGCACAGGTCTGCTCTGAGGCAGCCACCTTTACCGGCATATTTAAAACATCAGCTGTAACCTGCATGACAAAATCATTTTTCTGGGAAATTCCACCAGTAGCTATTACCTGTTCAATTGCTACTCCTTGATTGATAAACTGGTCATTGATGGCTCTGGCACCAAAGGCAGTAGCCTCTACCAGGGCCCGGAAAATAGCCGGTGCTGTAGTACCCAGTTTCAGGCCAATAAGGGCTCCCTTTAAGGTCTGATCAGCAAAAGGAGTCCGCCTGCCATTTAACCAATCCAGGGCCAGAAGACCGGTCTCCTCAAGGCTTAATTTCTCTGCCTCTTCGGTCAGTTTAATAAAGATTTTGTCTTTCATTTCTCCTGCGATCTTTTCCTTTAACTCTTCATCAAGGTCCATTTCTGGCAGGATAGATTCCAATGGCCAGGATAATACATTCCTGAACCAGGCATAGACATCACCAAAAGCAGATTGACCGGCTTCCAGGCCAACAACTCCTGGCATAACAGATCCATCTACCTGGCCGCAGATGCCACTGATTAATTTGTTATCAATGACTTCATAGGGAGCAATCATAATATCACAGGTAGAGGTGCCCATGATCTTGACAATGGTCTTTTCTTCAATTCCGGCACCAACAGCCCCCATATGGGCATCAAAGGCACCAACGGCTACCGCTATCCCTTCTGGTAAACCGAATTTTTCTGCCCATTCTGCTGTCAGGCTTCCAGCCTTCTCATCAGAGGTATAGGTTTTTTCATATAACCTCTCCCTTAAACCTGCAAGCAGGGGATCCAGACCTACGAGAAACTCCTCTGCCGGTAAACCACCCCAGTCTTCATGCCACATGGCCTTGTGGCCGGCAGCACAGCGGCTCCTTTTCATGGTCAGGGGATCTGTAATACCGGTCAGGACTGCAGGTATCCAGTCACAGAGCTCTACCCAGGAAAAGGCGGCCTCTCTAATCTCCTCATCTTCCCTCAGAATATGTAGGATTTTGGCCCAGAACCATTCGGAGGAATAAACTCCGCCTTCATATTTGGTATAATCCTCTCCACCCCAACTTCTGGCATGGTCATTAATCTCTGCTGCTTCTTTTACTGCTGTATGGTCTTTCCAGAGAATAAACATGGCATTGGGATTTTCCTTATATTCATCCAGCAAGGCCAGGGCCACCCCTTCTTTATTGACTGCACAGGGAGTTGAACCTGTTGTATCTACACCAATCCCTACTACCTTTTCCCTGACCTCTTGTCCACATTCCCCAAGGGCTATAGTTACAGCCTCGGTCATGGAATCAAGATAATCCTGGGGATGGTGACGGAATTGGTTAATAGCTGGCTGGCTATACTTGCCTTCCATCCATCTTTTATAATAGGAAACCCCACTGGCCAGCTCCTCTCCGGTAGCAGTATTCACCACCAGAGCCCGTACTGAATCAGAACCAAAATCCAGACCTACAACATAGCTGTCTTTCACCTTTATATCCTCCTTTTCAGTGTTTTCAAATAAGCTCCTTTTTAATCACTTATTCCCCGGTTTAGAAACCCTTAAATGGGACAGCCAGGAATAAGTATCTAACTTAGCTAAGTAGTATCCCCTTCCACCAGCTTAGGTCTTATTTTAATATCCAGTGGACTGGAATCATCTCCATTGATTCTTTTAAACAATCTCTCCATGGCAATACTGGCCATCTCTACCTTGGGAATACTTATAGTAGTCATCCGGGGGAAGGTATAGGCTGCTATACTATCATCAAAACCCATGACTGCAATATCCCCGGGAATATTCTTACCCAATCTATATAAAGCATCAATTACAGCTGTCCCCATCAGATCATTAAAAACAAAGATTGCCCTCAAATCAGGACAGGTATCTATAATCCTGGCAACAATCCCACAGATCTCGGAATTATCAAAACCTCTGGCCAGTCCAACCAGGTCCTCATTATACTCCAACCCGGCCTCCAGCAAGGCCTGCCGGTAACCCTCTTGCCTTATTACAGTAGTCTGACTTTCTTTAACACCAATAAAGGCTATCCTGTTATAACCCCTGGCCAGAAGGTAGTCTACTGCCAACCGGGCCCCTTCCTGGTCATCAGGCCTGACCGTATCGATCCTGTCACTATTTCTGGCACCTGCCAGGCCAACAACCGGTATATTCTGGGCCAGAACATTTCCTATAAAATCAGTTTCTTCAATTTCCCAGGTCAAGGTAGTAATAATCCCGGCAACCCTATTCTCAATAAGTGAGTCCAGATAATACCTGGCCCGCTCTTTCCTCCCATCTGTATTACAGAGATATACCCCATAATCTCTTTCAAAGGCTATATCCTCTACCGCTTTTGCCAGTTGGGGAAAGAAAAAATTTGTAATTGAAGGCACAACATAGCCGATGGTATAATTCTCATTTTTGGAAAGGGAACGGGCAATCCGGTTTGGCTTATAATTTAATTCCTTGATTGCCTCCTCAACTCTCCTGGTTAATTTATCACTGACCTTTACACCGGAATCCTTATTTATAACTGCCGAGACTGTCGCAACAGATACCCCCGCCAGTTTCGCCACATCTCGAATAGTAGCCACTAGAAACACCACCCAGGGAAATAAAAAGCTTTTTCTAACCGTTTAGAATTCTAATTACAGAATAATATATAGAAGGATTTTTGTCAACTATAATCTCCTTGCCTTTTAAGGGGCTGTAAAGTCCTTTTGGGAATACATTATCAGGAAGGAAGAGAAAAAGATACCGGTAAATAATATGAGGAAAAAGAATATTTTGAACAGCTGGTTTCCAGCCAGTAATAATACTATACCTGAGAGCCAACCAATAATTGTGACCAGGGGCAGCAAATTATTTTTAGTAATTCCCAGAATAACAGCCATATTACCGACAATATAATGGAGACAATTTGCTATCAGGTTTGCCAGTATGATAAGGATAATAAAGGTCTGCCAACCCATAGCTAAATTATTTAAATAATATCCAGCAATTATGGAACAATTAAACAGGCAGGACTGGAACAATTCTTGCCTGATATGAGAAAGGCTTTCAATTAATACAATCTCTTTAAAAGTCAGGCCTGTACAGAGAAGATTCTCATATATCCCCAGCTGTTTTCTGCTAACAGCCCTTAAGCCCAGAATATTGGCCTGAATAAAGATTTTTATATAAAGATAAAAAAGCAGCATCTCAAAACTAATACTAAATCCTGTCTTTTCCAGCAAAACAAGCATAAACATTGGGAAAATTAGAAAACCAGTATTTTTCAATACCCGGAAGCTTTTTGCTTTAACCTTATTATAATTTTCTTTTTCAGCTATATACAAAGCCAGACCCTTAATCATGAATAAACCGCTCCCATAATTATCTCTTCAATACTTATTTTATTAATTTTCCTATAAGCCTGAAATACTGCCAGTAGTGATAAGAGGATTGCTATAACTATACTGACTGCCCTATCAAGGGAATAACCAAATACTTGATAAGATAGGACAGGACCATAAGTTAAGACAAAAATCACCAGGACTGCAGAAAAAGAAATTTTACTCCTTAAGAGTCCAGGATTAGGTGTTAACAGAATACCGCTTATATAGTTAACAGCTATACTGCCAATTAGTAAGGGCAAGAGCAGGATTAAAGACAGGAAGCCGGCCAGGTAATATTTACTCCAGCCAATAATTATAAGAAGCATTAGGGCTGCCGGGGTATATATTGGCAAAAAGAGGGCCAGGCTTTTAGCCATAAGTAGTTTTTTCAGGGAATAGCCGGTAGCCAGGATATTTTCGATCCCCCCATTGACCTGCTCAGTGATTTCCTGGGCAATAGGATAAAGGTTTAGCATTAATAAGGTCAAGGACAGGGGATAAACAAAGATAAAATAAAAAACAATACCAGGATCAGAACCCAGCTCTTCATAAAGGACTTTAGTCAAAAATCCTACTGCACAATATACTAAGGAAAAAAAGACCTTCATTAATATAAATACTTTATTCCCATAAATAAGCTTTAATTCTTTCCTTAAAATAGTCATTGCCAATCACTCTCACCGCTTTTTAAATAGAGCTCTTCCAGGCTTGTCTCCATTAAGTCGACTTTATTATACTCTTTTACGATTTTACCCTTCCGTAAGATAGCTATATCTGTACAGATCTTTTCCAGCTCTGATAATTCATGAGAAGAAATAAGCACTGTCTTCTTGCCCTCTGATACATAATCACTGATAAAATTCCTGAACCAGACCTTGATCTCTACCTCCAGGCCTACTGTAGGTTCATCCAGAATCAGTAATTCCGGATTATGGAGTATAGCCCTGGCCAGGACAAGTTTTTGCCTCATTCCTTTCGAAAGGATCTGCGCTTTTTCATCCCTGTATTCCTGGAGACCCACCAGTTCCAGCAAGTCCTCTATTCTTTCTTTCTCCTTATCCAGCCTATAGATTCTTGCATATAAGGCCAGGTTTTCATAACAGGTCAAGGCAGGATAAAGGCCTGTAGAATGAAGCATAAAGCCTATATTCTTTTTGATGCCATCCTTATGCTGAGTATTGATAATAAAACTGCCACTTGAGGGCCTGTACAAACCCAGCAAAATGCGAATCAGGGTAGTCTTGCCGGCACCATTAGGCCCAATTAAGCCAAAGATACTACCTACTGGAATTTTTAAGCTAATATTATCCAGGACCCTTTTATCCTTAAATTCTTTACACAGGTCCTGTAACTCAATTATATTGGACATCCTATCACCAACCCTCTTTTTATTGCCCCTTTATTCTATTCGCCAGATATTCCCAGAATCCTGCCTCCAGCCTTATTATTTTCCCTCCTCTGCCCCCTTGTCCTTCTTATTTTCAGCAAGGAAGAGCCTCAAATACTTGAGATAAGTAAAGACACCCTCATCTAAGTGTGGTCTATAAAGGAAGAGGAAGAGAAAAAAGAAGACCAGTAGTATTATAATATAAAAGCTCACTGCCAATCCCCCTTTTAATCCTATTTTTTCAGGAAGGAGAAAAACTTTTCCAGCAATTCTAGCAGTAGGGCTGCTATTCCAGCCGCCATGAGAGGTCCCACAGGGATCCCCCGAAAGAGAACTATCCCTATCAGAGAACCTACTATAATCCCTCCGACCAGATGAGGATGCTCTTCCAGCAATCTTAAACCCATACCATTAAATTGAGTAGCCAAAATCCCTGCTATTACTGCCACCNNGCCACCCAACATTTGGGCCAGATCCTTCCTTTCCAGTGGTACCAATAAGACCGGTGCCAGAATAGCCATTAACAGAAATACCAGGCCCATTTCAATACCCTTATTACTGATAAATTCTGCCAGAGGGCTTAATTCCAGTTCCTTGATCAAAAGTAGGCAAAAGGCAGCCAGTACCAGGACCCGGGACCGGGCCAGTAAGCCGATGATAATAATAAGATATAAAAGGATACTGCTTTTCATCAAAAAGTCCTCCAGCAAGCTTTTCTCTCTTCCTTTATATACATATGTCATCATCCTCTACAATATAGCCTGTGCTGGAGTCAAATCTGATCTTTATGTAAGTACTTAGCCAGGTGGCTGCCTTTCTGCCTGCTTTAAAAGCCTGCTTCTTTTAGACTTAACTTAAATGTATCACCCCGTAAGCCCCTTCTTAAAGCCTCCACTGCCATAACTTCCTCCGGCGGAATATTCCCCAGGTTCACATTTACTCCCAGCTCTTTAATTAAAAAGACCTGTTGTTTCTTGAGCGGGGCTTCCCAGATAAGCTTCTCCTGCCTCTCTTCCACTATAGCCAGAATCCCTGTAAAGAGAGAGAGGTTTATACTACCTTCATAGTCATAGATAAAGATTCCCTTACCGGATTCCCTACCTTCAATAATTATATAATCTACCCCTGCCAGTAAATCCAACTCCAGGATTTTGCCTGTCTCTGCCAGAGATAGACTTTCCTCCTGATCCTTTTTGCCAACTTCAGTTAAAACCATAAAACCACTGGCCCTGGCCTCTTTGATGGCTTCCTCTCTTAATTGGACAGGGAGATTGATAGTTCCATCAGAGATTTCCAGGGCAGGAAAGCCCAATTCCCTTAAGCTTTTAAAATATTCCTCCATTTTATTCTGTACTACCGCTATCTCAAAAAGGGTTCCACCGGGATAGGGAATTATTCCATAGCTCTTGATCAGGGCAATCTTTTCCCGCAGTATTTTTTCTGGATAAAGCAAAGAAGTAGCAAAAGAAAACTTAATAAAATCAAGAAAAGGCCAATTTACTTCCAGAAAATCTGCCAGGGCAGCCAGACCCAGGCCTTTATCTATAACCATAGTCAGGCCCCTTGAACGAGGTTTCTCATTTCTACCTGCCAGCGGGTATTCTAAAGCAAATTCCTGGTCAACCATTAATACTCACCCCCTTCTTATATTATGTTTTAAGCACCAAAAGGTGAAAACAGGGGGTATAACATAGAACTGCAAAGGGGGATGGTTTAATGACAAGAGATAGTAAAAAGGGACAGCCCTTCCATGCCAGATACAGTTAAAGCTGCAAATAGCACAGAAGAACCGTCCCTCTGTCTCCTTTACCTATTGTCTTGTCTGTCTCTCCTTAGCCTCTGCTTGCCCAGTCTGCCAGGAATTTCTCGATTCCTTCATCAGTCTTGGGATGTTTCACCATTTGCTTGAACACAGCATAAGGCACTGTAGCTATGTCTGAACCAGCCTTGGCTGCCTGCAAGACATGTAATGGATGACGGATACTGGCGGCAATAATCTCTGTATCAATATCAAACCAGCTAAAGATCTCCACAATATCCTTGATTAAATCCATTCCATCCTGGCTAATATCATCCAGACGGCCAATAAATGGACTCACATATGTAGCACCTGCTCTTGCTGCCAGAAGGGCCTGATTAGCAGAGAAAACCAGGGTCACATTGGTTTTGATTCCTTCTGCAGAGAGAACACTAACAGCTGCTAATCCTTCTGCTGTCATGGGAATTTTAATAACTACATTATCAGCAATAGCAGCTAATTTTCTGGCTTCTTCTACCATTCCATCAGCATCAAGGCTAATAACTTCTGCGCTGATTGGGCCTGGAACCATTTCGGTTATTTGTTTAATAACATCTTCAAACTCAACATTTCCTTCCTTGGCAATTAAGCTGGGATTGGTAGTAACACCAGCTAAAATGCCCCATTCCTTAATCTCTCTTATTTCATCTAAATTTGCAGTGTCAATAAAAAACTTCATGTTTTCCTACACCCCTTTATATATTATTACCTGATCTTCCATATTTATATTAAACCATAAAGAACCGCATTTGTAAACCAAAGCTTGTAGAAATAATCAATCATCTGGTTATGTCTGCCAGCATTGGCATAATTTATATATTGATCTAATCTTTACTACTCCTTTATAATAGAAACAGTTGCCTTACTGATATCATTCCTATTCCAGGCATTTTACTTAGAAAGGATGCTCTCCAGTGGATTTATTTTATAGATATAAAAAAAATATTATATTTTTTCTCTTACTGGCAATATTCTTGCCTTTCTTTTTGCTGATAAGCAGTTCTGTGGTATATGGGGCAGATCTGGACTGGATTGAAGACAAGCCCTGGTTAAAGGGCCTGCTTCTTTTTGTATTATCCTTTATTATAAATAGATTTGTCGGCAATATCAACTCTGATGAACAGGTTAATACCAACCAGATTTATGAAGGAGAAGTCATTACTATCGAAAACAACCTTAATAGTGACAAAGAGGTCTTAGGCTTCTATGTCAACTGGTTAACTCCGGGAGCCAATTCCTATGATTCCCTGAAAGAAAACTGGCAGTCTATTGATATGGTAGCTCCCTTCTGGTACACCCTGCAAACAGATGGTGAAATCAGAACCCGCTACGGAGGCTATCAATACGAGGTAGACTCCTTTGCCAGAAACCGCAATATCCAGGTCCTGCCATTAATCAATAATAGCCAGGAAAATACCCTGATGTTAACTGATCCAGAAATCAGGGCTAAGGCAGTATATAATATTGTGGATCTGGTACAGAAATATAACTTTGCCGGTGTTAATATCGACTTTGAGCTTCTCCCCTCCTGGACCAGAAATTCCTATACAGCCTTTATTAAGCAACTCTCAACAGAGTTGAAGAAAATAAATAAATTGACAACCATCTCTGTTTTTCCCAAGATCGATGTACCTCTGGAACTACAGGGGGCCTATGATTATGCAGCTCTGGCTCCCCTGGTTGACCGGATAGTAATTATGACTTATGATAAACACTGGTCTACTGGCCCGGCAGGACCAATAGCCCCCATAAATTGGGTAGAAGAAAATATCCAGTATGCCCTGGAATATATACCAGCAGAAAAAATAATATTGGGAGTAGCCAATTATGGCTATGACTGGACTGGTGGCTATGGACAGGATCTTAGCTCCAAAGAAGCCCTGAACCTGGCCAATAAAAAAGGGGCAGAAATCAAGTGGCATGATATCTATCAAACACCCTATTTCTATTACTGGGAAAATGAAAGGAAACATGAGGTCTGGTTCGAAAACAGCAATAGTTTAGCCTTCAAACTGGATCTGGTTAATAAATACAATCTAAAGGGAATCGGCATCTGGCGCCTGGGTAACGAAAACACAGACTTCTGGGAAACCATTAATAATAAGTTTGATAATAATCGATAGCTTGGGGGATAGGAAAGGAACTCCTCTTTATCCCCGGAGCTCCATAAATTCTCTGATTATCTTTCTTATAAGACCTTTACAGACTAATAATAGGCAGTCTTATAATAGCATATTTAATATAAAAGCAGGCTTTTTATGATAATTTCACCAGGCCCCTCTTTAAAGAAACAATAACGGCCTGGGTCCTGTCTTCTACAGACAATTTCTTTAAGATATTACTGACATGATTTTTTACAGTCTTATCACTGATATAAAGGGTTTCAGCAATACTCCGGTTACTCATTCCCTTGGCCAATAATTCCAGAACTTCCTGTTCCCGGCTGCTTAATTCTTCAAATTGTTCAGGATTATTGGATTCCTCCGGTACCTGTTCTTCAATTGCAGGAGGAAAAACCCTTTCTCCCTTAATGAGCCTTTCAATGGCATCTTTCAATTCTTCGGGCTTGATATCTTTTTGCACATAACCTTCTGCTCCAGCTTTTGCTACCTCATAGATATATTCCTCTCCATCATGGATGGTTAAAATCAGAACTTTGACTTCAGGAGCAATCTCTTTAATCTTCC
>LFRS01000155.1 GCA_001512435.1 Halothermothrix sp. DTU029
AAAGAAGGGGAATAGATATAAGATAGAGGGAGATTCTGTAATATTCACTGAGACAGAAGGCAGTGGAGTAGAGTACTGGGAGTATGAATATAATCTGCAGAACAAGTTATACAGGGTAAGGAAGAATGGAGAACTGATAGCAGAGTTCCTATACGATACAGATGGGATGAGGATAAAGAGCGAAGAAAAAGAAGAGGAATCATCCACTATAAGAACTACATATTATGTATACAGTTATAGTGGTAGTGTATTAATGGAAGAGAGTACTGATAACAGTAGTGATGATTCTTCTGAAACTAAGTACACTTCTTATATCTATGCTTTTGCCAAAACATTTGCAAAGGTAGATGGTATACTGGATCCAGTTCATATTACAGCTGAAAAGATAGCATATTTCCACCATGACAACTTGGGTTCAACCAGATTGATATCAGATGGTGCAGGGAATGTAGTAATGGAACAGGATTACATGCCCTTTGGCGAAGATTTGCCTGTAGTAGGCCAGACTGAAGTATTGGATAGGGAAGCTGAGGGTTATAAGTATACTGGACAAAAGGAAGTAGTTTCAATTGGACTTTACTACTATGGTGCAAGATATTATGATCCATCAATAGGCAGGTTTATTACTGAGGACACTTATCCTGGGGAATTAGCTAATCCACAGTCTCAGAATCTATATCTGTATGTAGTAAATAATCCATTGAGGTATATTGATCCGACAGGGAATGTACCAGAA
>LFRS01000062.1 GCA_001512435.1 Halothermothrix sp. DTU029
GTAGGCAGAAAGGTCTATGGGGGTCGGAGTACCCATATACCAATGAAGATTAACCAGGCTGGTGTTATACCGGTTATCTTCGCTTCTTCCTTACTGATGTTCCCGGCAGTTATAGCCCAGTTAATACCTGTCAGATTCTTTCAGGCTCTTGCAGGTTGGTTATCACCTGGAAAACCAGTATATATCATAATCTATGCTGCCTTAATCTTTTTCTTTACCTATTTCTGGACTGCTTTTACCTTTAATCCAGAAGAACTGGCAGAGAATATGCAGAAATACGGTGGCTTTATCCCAGGTATTCGGCCTGGTAAAGCAACAGAAAAATATCTGGAGAAAATCCTGGTCAGGATAACATTAGCCGGTGCACTATTTTTGACAGTAATTGCCCTCTTACCTTATCTATTTACAGCACTTACAAAGGTTGCTATCAGTTTTGGCGGTACTTCCATCCTGATCATGACCGGTGTGGCCCTTGAGACAATGAAGCAGATCGAATCACATTTATTATTGAGACATTACGAAGGATTTATGAAGTAAAAAACGGGGGAGGGGGGGATAGATGTGAACCTAATTCTATTAGGTTTACCTGGTGCTGGAAAAGGAACACAGGCAAAAAAAATCAGCCAGGAATATAATCTACCCCATATTGCAACAGGAGATATATTCAGGCTTTTGGTTGAGGAAGCAACACCGTTAGGAGAAAAAATTAAGCTATATCTCGATAAGGGCCAACTGGTTCCTGATGAAGATGCAATCATGGTTTTAAAAGAAGAACTAAAAAAAATTGATATTAA
>LFRS01000079.1 GCA_001512435.1 Halothermothrix sp. DTU029
GCAGTGGGGAGTGTAGAGGAGGAAAAAAGGTATTTTGATGGTTTGCTTCCCCTGACTGAGACCACCACCAGTTTTCAGGATTCAGAAGAGATAATTGTCTACTTAAATGAGGGAGAGAATATAATCCGGCTTATGAATCACAGGCGGCAGGAGAATACCCTGTATTCCTATGCAGCCTTACTGGATGGCTTTAATAAGGCTAATCCTGACCATGATATTGTCCTCTCCATCTGTGAATGGGGTAAAACACAGCCACAAAACTGGGCCTATAAGGTGGGTGATTCCTGGCGAATTCTCAATGATATTACCTTCAAGGTTGGTTCTGACGGGGATCCGGGTATAGCTGCCTGGAGTGATGATTATACTGCCAGTATAACATCCCAGTACAACAAGGCAGTCATCATGGATGAGTTTGCCGGCCTGGATAAGGGCTGGAATGACCCGGATATGATGGTAATCGGTATGAAGGGATTAACCGAAACCATGAATAAAACCCATATGGCCATGTGGTGTATGATGAATGCTCCCCTCATGCTGGGCCTGGATTTAAGGAGGGTGCAAAAGGGTGATGAGATCTGGCAGATTATTGCCAACAGGGAGTTAATCGCCCTGAATCAGGATACCCTGGGTATACAGGCCAAGAGGATATATTGCTCCATAGAACCTGACAATCCTGATACCGCC
>LFRS01000024.1 GCA_001512435.1 Halothermothrix sp. DTU029
GCAGCCTTACTGGACGGCTTTAATAAGGCTGATCCTGACCATGATATTGTCCTCTCCATCTGTGAATGGGGTAAAACCCAGCCGCAAAACTGGGCCTATAAGGTGGGGGATTCCTGGCGGATTCTAAATGATATCACCTTCAAGGTTGGGTCTGATGGGGAAGCTGTCTGGAGTGATGATTATACTGCCAGTATAACATCCCAGTACAACAAGGCAGTTATCATGGATGAGTTTGCCGGCCTGGATAAGGGCTGGAATGACCCGGATATGATGGTAATTGGCATGAAGGGATTAACCGAAACCATGAATAAAACCCATATGGCCATGTGGTGTATGATGAATGCTCCCCTGATGCTGGGCCTGGATTTAAGGAGGGTACAGAAGGGGGATGAGATCTGGCAGATTATTGCCAACAGGGAACTGATCGCCCTGAACCAGGATGCCCTGGGTATACAGGCCAAGAGGATATATTGCTCCATAGAACCTGACAATCCTGATACCGCCTATGTAGTCAATAACAACCGTGTAGACATCCTGGCCAAGCCCATGGCCAATGGGGACATTGCCCTGTCCTTCATAAACCTGAGTGATGAGAGGGATGAGGAAGAACATGCGGTTGATGTAGAGCGGATCATCGAGTATATCGGGCACAAAATGATCGATGCAGA
>LFRS01000074.1 GCA_001512435.1 Halothermothrix sp. DTU029
ATGCGTTCCCCCTTGATGTTTGGTGGTGACCTCCGCTATAACGATGAGTGGACTACTGGATTAATTAGCAATGAGGAAGTACTAAAGATTAGCAAATCCAGCCACTCTAATCGTCAATTGTACCGTAAGGGTGATTTAGTTGCCTGGACTGCAGTGGGAGAGGATAATTCTCTTTATCTGGCCCATTTCAATTTAGGTGAGGAGGCAGCTGACCTGGCCACAGATCTGTCAGAGTTAGGGATAGCTGGCAACTATTTAGTCCGTGATTTGTGGGCACAGGAAGATATTGCTATTACGAGTACAAGAGTTGTAAATAAGCTACCTGCCCATGGAGCAGTTTTAATGAAATTGACCAGGCAGGATGGCCAGGCTTAAGGTCACAGGAAGAAAAAGTAATCTATAGCAATAGTAATAAAAAAAGGAGAGAGAGTAATGCCTAAAATAACCTTTCTGGGAGCTGGCAGTACAGTTTTTGCCAAAAATGTCCTGGGTGATTGTCTATTGACCCCGGCTTTAAATACCTCGGAAATTGCCCTCTATGATATTGATGAGCAACGCTTAAAAGAGTCGGAAATGATGCTTAAAAACCTAAATAAAAACTGCAATCAGAATAGGGCAGAGATTATATCCTATACTGATCGTGAGGCAGCTTTACGGGATGCAGATTATGTAATCAATGCTGTACAGATTGGCGGGTATGAGCCTTCTACGGTTATAGATTTTGAAGTACCCAAAAAATATGGTTTAAGACAAACAATAGGTGATACCATTGGTATTGGAGGTATTTTCCGGGCTTTAAGGACAATACCGGTGATGCTGGAATTTGCCAGAGACATGGAAAA
>LFRS01000075.1 GCA_001512435.1 Halothermothrix sp. DTU029
ACCAGGGTCCCGTACTCTATCTCCTGTAAAAAGACGCCCTTTCCGCCGTAATATAAAACCAAAGCAGTACTTATATTGGCCAGCAAGAGGATAATGGGCAGATACAATGAGGAAAAGACTGCTGCCCTGATGGAAGAAGTCCTCATATCCTCCGTCAGCACAGAGAATTCCTCCAGATTCTTCTCCTCCCGTACCAGGGTTTTGCTGGTCAGAACACCGGTAATCCCTTCATTGAAGGCAGCAGTAATGCGGGAATTTATTGCCCTGACCTTACGGGAAGAAACCAGCATCTTCTTCTGGAAATATACACTGATTGCTACCAGTAACGGTATTATAGCTAAAACAATTAAGGTCAGTTTAAAGCTATAATAGAACATGAGAACCAGCATGAAGAACATCATGACCAGCCCCCAGAAGATATCAACAATACCCCAGGAAATTGTCCCGCCAATCCTGCCGGTATCAGAAAGCACCCGGGCCATCAGCCAACCTACTGCCTTCCTGTCATAATAGGAAAGGGACAATTCCTGTAGTCTCTTAAAGACATCCTGCCGTATATCATAACTAAGCCAGGCCTCCAGCTTCCCTGCCAGGTCAATAAACAGGAAGATAAAAATACATAGTACCAGTATCAGGGCCAGGTAGACAAGCAAAAAGTAAAATAAACCATCCAACTGGCCAGTGACTATAAAATTATCAACTGCATATTTCTGCAGGGCTGGAAAAAGAGCATCTATTGCTCCACTGGCTATATTTACTGTAAGCAGGATAATAAGTATCTTTTTATGTCCCAGTAAATATTTAATTATCCTCTTCCAGAGCCCCCATTGAAACTTATTACTGACTATCTCTTCATTAAAATCTTCCACAGGTCAAACCTCCCGGATACTTAATATAGCTCGTTACTTAATATACCTCTGCAATGGAATTCTGTATTTCCCATATACGGCGGTACATGCCTTCCTGCCGGATTAATTCTTCATGGCTACCCATCTGGGCTATCTCTCCATCCTCAAGGACCAGGATTAAATCAGCCATGGAAAGGGTATTAATTCTATGGGAAATTATAAAGGTTGTAGTCTCCTTACTCCTCTCCTGTAAAGCCTTTCTAATTTGTAAATCTGTCTCTGTATCGACAGCACTTAAGGAATCATCGAAAATCAAAATAGGGCAATTCCTGATCAGGGTCCTGGCAATAGCTATCCTCTGTTTCTGACCCCCGGACAGGGAAACCCCCCTCTCCCCGACAGGGGTATCATAACCCTCTTCCATCTCCTCTATAAATTCATGGACTGCAGCAATCCTGGCAACTTCATAAATATCATTCTCCCCTGCTGCCGGGTTGGCAAAGGCGATATTCTCCTTTATTGTCCTTGCAAAGAGGAAAGGCTCCTGTAAAACCAGGCCCACATGTTTCCTCAACCATTTTTTATCAATCTCTTTAATATCATATCCATCTATCTCAATGCTTCCACCCTGACAGTCATAAAGCCTGGTCAGTAAATGGACCAGGGTGCTTTTACCCGATCCGGTAGGCCCCAGGACAGCAACGGTCTGGCCCCTCTTAACCCGGAAGGAGACATTCCTTAGTACAGGTTGCCCGTCTCCGTAGGCAAAACTGACCTTATTAAAGCTGATTTCCCCTTTAATCTCCGGTTTTAAACCCTCTTCAGCAGGAAACTCTGTTTCCTCTTCCAGTATCTCCTGGATCCGGTCAATGGCCACCTGCATCTTGCCCAGGTCAGTCAGTATTCTTCCAAGCTGGCGGACAGGCCAGATCAACATGCTCTCATAACTGACAAAAACCACCAGGTTACCCAGGCTGATCTCTCCCTGGACAGTCCAGTACACTCCCGCCACCAACACAGCAGCAATTTGTATGAGGCAAAAAAGGTCAGAGATAGACCAGTACCAGGCCATATTTCTGATTACCCGGTGCACTTTATCCCGGTAATCTCTATTCATTTCTTCAAATTTCCCAATCTCATAGTTCTCCCTGGCAAAGGCCTTCACTACCCGTACCCCTGTAAGATTCTCCTGTAAAACAGTGGACATCCTGGCTTCCGCCTCATCTGCATCCTTAAAGGTCTTTTTCACCAGTATATAAAAATAATAGGAATGGCCGATGATGAGGGGGATGGCAGCAATGGCCACCAGGGTTAAGTTCACATAGATTTTGAGCATTATGATAAAAGATATTGAAATAATAAATACAGCCCTGGCTACCTCAACCAGTTGTACGCCCAGGAAAAGCCTGACCTGTTCTACATCAGAGGTACAACGTTGGATAAGATCCCCCGTCTTGGCCTTGACATGATAATTATAAGGCAGGTGCTGCAGGTGATTATATAACTCATCACGCAGGTTTTTGGCAATTCCCTCTGAAGCAGCAGCAGACCATTTACCGCGGAAATACTGGAAAATACCATTTAAAGCTGTCAGGATAATCAGTGTTAGACCTGCCAGCACGAGGCCTTCCAATAACCTGTCATTATTGACAATCCAGCCAACTCTGTCCTCCAGCCAGGTAGGTGCCTCTAAGGGAAGATTCCCGATTATTGAATCTATTGTTACCTGTAAGATTAAGGGATTAATTATGGCAATAAATGTCCCCAGGGCAACACAGGTGATTGCCCCCCCATATAATAATCTCTTTCCTTTCATGTGCCTCCAGATAAACCTCGTGTTTTTCATCTCCTTCTACTCCTTAACTCATTTTTATTTTTCTCTTTTTTATCTGCCTCTTTTTTCTTTTCTCTTTGCCCCACTTTCCTCAAAAGAAAAACCACAAGCATTTTCTGCCTGTGGTTTTAATAGAATTATCCCCTGTTTTTAGCAGGCTATTTCCCGGGCAAGCAAAGGGATTACCGAAAAATAGTCCAGACACAAAAACCACAGGCCGCACGACCTGTGGTAATATCCTGATCTCAGTTCGTTAAAATAAGTCTTTTCTGTCAAAAAAGCTGCTCAATGAAGCCCTCAGCAGTCTGAAGGCAACACAGAAAACACTTCAGGCACAGGTCGTGTTATTTTTTGCAATTTTATAACTTCCCTCTGGGAATAGGGGTTAAAAGAAAAACCAGGTTTTACATTATTCAAGATAACAATCATCATCTTAACACGACCTCCCTTCCTGAAATATTTTTTACCAATCCATACATATGATTTTCAATTATACATCCTGGACAGATTTATTGTCAAGAAAAATTTTCTTATAATTTAAATTCATTGACTGTAATGGTTAATTCAGTAGCAAATTTAGCTAATTTTTTAGATAAGGCGACAATCTCTTCGGTTGATGCTACCTGTTCCTCACTGGAAGCAGCAACCTCTTCTGAACTACTGGCAAATTCATCACTGACCCTGGCTATTTCCTGCATAACCATCACAAAATTTTGGCTGCTTTTAATCATAGTCTGTACATTTTCACTTACATTGGCAACTATTTCTTCCAGTTTCCTGGCCTCATCATTAATCTCTTCAAATATCTCACCATTGGACTTGATAGCTTCTACACTCAAATTAACAGACTGGATACTGTCACTCATCTTACTGATTGCTGTACCGACTCCTGTCCTTATTGCTTTAATTAATTCAGTAATTTTTGCTGTAGCCTTTTCTGACTCTTCAGCCAGTGTTCTTATCTCATCAGCAACTACGCTAAAACCACGGCCGGCTTCTCCTGCTCTGGCAGCTTCAATTGCAGCATTCAAGGCCAGCATATTAGTCTGTCCAGCTATATTATTGATTAAACCCACAATTTCACCAATTTTTTCTGAGACCTCTCCCAGATTAGAAACAACCCTGGATACTTCTTCTGTATCATTTTTTAACTTAATAATTTTTGTAATTGAATCGTTAACCGATTCACTGCCCTTATGGACTGAAGTATTCAAATTATCAGCTGACATTTTAACATTATCTGTACCACTTTCTACCTCTTCTATTTGTTGTATCAGGTTATTAAGGTTTTTGATTGTTCCATCAACCTGGGCTGATTGTTCTTCTGCACCCGCGGCTACTGACTCGATTGTTGTTCCAACCTGTTCTGCCGTTTCGCCAACCTGTTCTCCACTTGCCAATAATTCCTCACTGGCAGCAGCTACCTGTTCTGAAGTAAGTATTATATCCCCTATCATTTTCTTCAAATTAGTATTCATTTTATTAAAAGCCTGGGCTAATCTTCCCAATTCATCCCTTCGTTTTAGGTATCTTTCGTTAATTGCCTGTGACAAATCTCCTTCAGCCAGAGAGTTGGCATATTCAGAAATTGATAGTATAGGCCTGGTAATCCTTCTAGAAAATATGAAAACAACCAATGCTGCAAGCAGAACACTGCTCAATATTACCAGGAATAATCCTGACCTTAAATTACTGATTGTCCCCATATATTCAGAAACAGGCATATAACTTAAAATATACAGGTTGTAGTATTCACTTATCGTAAAAGCTGCTATATTTTCTGCACCTTCAAAGCTTAAAAAGCCAGTACCTGCTCCTTTAGTCAACATGATTTTATAAAAATCCTTCAAGGCATCATCTTCTTCTTGAAAACTAATCTGCATAACATGGGCTGGATCAGCAGAAGAAAGAATAAGACCTGCAGAATCTAAAATCAATGTATTGATGTTAGATACCTTGCCTCTTTCAACAATTTTTTCAGATAAAACAGCCAGTTCTATCGCCAGACCTATTATCCCCTGGAATTCTCCCCTTTCACCCCGTATAGGGGCCATAATAGTTATAACTGGATTACCTGTTGTCGGCGATAGTCTGGGTGGCCTAAGTAATGGATCCTTTCTTGCTCCCAGCTGGGATAAAGTTTGTTCATCAGGCTTCCAGCCAAGTGAATTACCACCTATCCCATCTGCTACTGTAGTATCCCTATAGATTAAAAAGATATTTTCAAAAAGTCCATTACCCCTATCAAAAATACCTTTTAAGTGAGCAGAGATTTTATGTAGTCTGTCCGGATCCAATTGATCATTATTATTTGCTGCCTCCTGAAAAGTCTCCAATATATATGGTTGAGTTGAAATAGCTATGGCCTGTTCAAAAAAATTATCCAAAGCCAGCTCAATTTGGTTTTGCTTTTCAAAAACTATACTCAGTAATGAAGCACTAACCTCATCCTCTAAACTATTTTTTATAAGATTACTGGAATAAAAAAGACTGACCAACATCGGAACCAGTAAGCATAAAATAGATATTGTAAATATCTTCCTGAATAAACTCGTTTTTCTCCTTCGCAATAAAGCTAACATAAGAAACCCCCCTTTTTAGGATTATGCATAAAGGAATTTTTTTCCTTTATGTCTTAAAAAAATATATATTAAAGGGTTTTAAACATTAATAACATTAAAGATATTTCGACATTTTTTATGGAATTACATAGATTTTATTATATAATTTTATATCTTTCTACTTATTATAATATTCGACTTTATATTTATTTCTCCTTCCTAACTGTCGATATATTTCTGGAGAGCAAATATACTATTGCTTCATTCTTATATATATCACTGAAATCTTTTAAACCCAATTCCCCTAAAATCCTTATTATATTCATGTTATCCATGGGAGTCATGATTAAGGATTCCTCACTATATTCATTAACAATCTCCCTGGCCTTAACTTTATCAATATTGGTCTTCGGGCCTCCCACACAACCACCTTCACAACCCATCCCTTCAATGAAATTGGCATCCAGAGCTTCTCCATTTTTTAACTTATCCAGGATCTCTTTACAGGCCTTTACACCATCCACTCTTTTAGCTCTCAGATTTATCAAACGGTCAGGGGCAATCCGGTTGACAACGGTTTTAACGGATAAGCTGACTACCCCTGTCCGGGCATAAAGCCTGCCGGCAAAGGAGGCATGATCTTTATCATCTTCGGGCAATTGGGCAGGGTCCAGTTCNNAGAACTGTAAAGACTTCTTTCAGTTCCTGATAGGTAATCACAAAATCTATGGCATCAGCCAGGCGGGGATCCTTGGCCTCCGCCTTTTTGGCAGTACAGGGACTGATAAAAACCACCTTTGCCCCGGAGCAAAGAGTTCCGGGAAACTCCGTTCCACCATATTAATCCAGACCGGGCAACAACAACTGGTCAAAAAGAAATCATCCCTGGTCTTGACCAGATGATCAAACTCATAGGCCTCCTTGATAGTCAAAATATCAGCAAAAAGGGCTACCTCTACCATATCCTCAAAACCCATCAGTTTAAAGGCCGTACGCAATTGGGCCACAGTTACCTCATCGCCAAACTGGCCAGCAATAGAGGGTGCTGCAGCAGCAAAGACCAGCCCCTCCTCATCCTTCAATAGCTTCACCAGAGGCAGAAACTCAATCTTATCGGCCAGAGCGCCATAAGAACAGGCTACAGTACACCGGCCGCAACTTAAGCATTTATCATCAATAATTAGGGGCCCTGCCCCCCTTTTGTACATCTGGGCTTCATATTTACAGGCCTCATAACAGGTACAATCCTCAAACTTCTCCCCACAGTCCTGACAGGCCCCTTCTATCCTGGCCAGTATTGGGCTTTCCACCTATCCTTACTCTGGAGTTCTGCCAGCTCATTGCTGAAAACTGCACTCTGCCTGGGGTCCAGGCCCATAGCTACCCTGATATGGTCCTTTACAAAGGGGATATCCTCTGTCTCAAAGGAATATTTTTGAACAATCTTATCTGCTATTTTATCCAGGTTCTCCCTGGTCAATTTATTCTCCCAGATATACCTGACCAGTTCCCTGAAGATCTCCATCCTCTTTTCCTGGAAATTGCGAAAAGCCTCTCTCTGTGCCATAGAAAACACATCCCTATTTTTTCTTTATAGTCTGCTCCCCTCCAGGATTTTTATTCTCACTGTTCCCAGCTCCTCCTCAAGAATATAGGAACCAGAATATATTAATAAGCCTAAAAATAAAAAAGGGCTTTCCAGAAGGAAAGCCCTGATGATGATTATTCACTTAAATAATCCACAAAAATCTCAAACTGCCCTGTCCTGATAGCCTCAACCATCTCCTCAATACTCTTTAGAGGTTCCCGGGTCATTATACCAGCCAGCCTATCCATATAGCCATCATGATTATCAGAACCGGCTACCTTAATTAAGTTATAGTTATCAGCATACTGGTCTGCACACTTATTTTCAAAATCAGGACGGCTGGCGTTGATAACCTCTACAGCATCGGTTTTCCAGGGTACTAATCTGATTGTATCTATATAGGCTGCTTCCCGAAAAGGATGGGCATGGACTATATAGCCTCCATCTCTATGGACAAGGTCAAAATATTCATTAATGGTAAGCTCAAGTAAATCGGGATGACTCAAAAGCCATTCCTTATCCAGTCCATAGGTTAAGAAATCAGTACCTTTATGAGTAGATTCCCAGGCAAAAAACACATCTATGCCTATTCTCTGGCCTTCCAGGTAGGCCTTTTCAAAACCCTGATAAAATAGTTCTATCCTTTCCTCCCAGGGCAAATCCTCCGGTACCACCGTATTCCCATTCAAAAAATGGTCAGTAATACAGAGCCCGGCATAACCCCTGCTTTTGTAAAACCTGACCAGGTCTACAGCAGATATCCTGGAACATTTGCTGGTTTCAGCTGTATGGGCATGGATTTCATATTTGTACAATTTCATAAATACACCTTCTTTTGCTTCTTCTTCTGGGCTAAATTTGATAAATAATCAGCACCTGTTTCCTGCTAATTATAACATATTTACCGCCATTTACAAAATCCTGATTCCTTTCATAAAAGAGGGAGACTGAAACAGCCTCCCTTGAAATCTATTATACTTTAAGGCCATATGCCCGGAAAAGATCCCTGATCTCCTTCATCTTTTTCTGGTCAGGTGGTTTAACATCTCCTAATTCATACTTCAGCCCCAACTCCTGCCATTTATAAGCACCAAGATTATGGTAAGGAAGGAGTTCCACCCTTTCCAGATACTTTTTCTCCTGAAGAAAGCGGGCCAGGCCAGTCAAATCTTCTTCTCCATCTGTATAACCGGGAACTACCACATGGCGGACCCAGTAAGGCTGGCCCTCCTCTTCCATCAAATCAACTATAGCCAGGGTCCTCTCATTACTGACCCCAGTCAGTTCCTGATGTTTTACTCCATCAATCTGTTTTATATCCAGTAAGACCAGATCTACATAGGCCAGCATCTCTTTAAATTTATTCCTGTCTACATAGCCTGAAGTATCTACAGCAGTATGCAAACCTGCCTCCTGGCAGCGTTTCAATAAGTCCAGTGTAAAATCAAATTGTAAGGTGGGTTCACCACCTGATATGGTTACTCCTCCCCTGGAACGCTGAATATAGGGTTTGCATTTTTCGATCTTCTCCATTAACTCATCTATACTTAGCTTTTTACCTTCCTGTAATCTCCAGGTATCAGGGTTATGACAATACTTACATCTTAAGGGACAACCTTGCATAAAAACAACAAACCTGATGCCAGGGCCATCCCGTGTACCGAGGGTTTCAATGGAATGAATATAACCTTCCGTCATAATAACACCCCTCTTTCTATATTTTAAGCCAGGCCAGCTTTAAATCCTGGAGAAGACTAAACTGCAATTACTGGTTTGGGCCTGGCCCCTTAAAGTCCACTTGCTTTAAAGTTTCCCTGACCTTAATTACATCTGTTCGTGGAAGGTACGGGCAATTACTTCTTTNNTATTTCTCCGGATGTTCCACTGCATCCAGCAGGGTTTCCCTGTGGAGAACATTAACATTCAGATGATGGGCTCCCTGGCTAAAGTAAGCATCCAGGATTGAGACCAGATTATCAACCTGTTCCTCTTCATTCCTGCCAAGGGCATCCGGGACAATGGAGAAGGTATTGGAAATACCATCCTGACAATATTCATAGGGTAATTTGGCTACAGAATTCAAGGATGCTATGGCACCAGAAGTATCCCGGCCATGCATGGGGTTTGCACCTGGAGCAAAGGCAATTCCAGCCTTACGCCCATCTGGGGTATTACCGGTTTTCTTTCCATAGACCACATTGGAAGTAATGGTCAGAATAGACATGGAATGGATGGCTCCCCTATAAAGCTTATGCCGCTTCAATTTGTTCATAAATAACTTAACAACCTCTACCGCCAGTTCATCTACCCGGTCATCATCATTACCAAATTTGGGGAAGTCTCCTTCAATATCAAAGTCTACAATCAGGCCTTCTTCATTTCTGATTGGTTTTACCTGGGCAAATTTAATGGCACTTAAGGAATCAGCAATAATGGACAGGCCAGCAACACCAAAGCCCATTATCCTCCTTACATGTGTATCGTGGAGGGCCATCTGGATTGCCTCATAGGCATATTTATCATGCATGTAATGGATTATATTCAGGGCATCTACATATTTCTCTGTCAACCAGTCCAGGAACTGGTCAAACCTCTTCATGACCTCATCATATTCCAACACTTCTCCCTGATACGGTGCAAAGGCCGGGCCTACCTGGCTGCCGGTCATCTCATCCCTGCCGCC
>LFRS01000180.1 GCA_001512435.1 Halothermothrix sp. DTU029
AAAGATATAATTGCAGAAAGGGATATAAATCCGGTTGTTGATGCAGAAACCAGTGTCAAACAGGCCCTCTTTACCATGACAAAATCCCGGATGGGTTCAACCTCTGTGGTAGATGAAGATGGTTATCTTGTGGGCATCATTACAGATGGTGATATCAGAAGATTATTGGAAAAGTCCGTTGATTTTTTAGACAAACCTGTTTACAAGGTAATGACAAAGGACCCTGTAACTATCTCTCCTGATAAACTGGCCACAGAAGCCCTTAAGATAATGGAAGATAAGGAGATAAATGATTTGCCTGTTGTTGAGGACCAAAAACCTGTAGCCATGTTGAATTTACAGGACCTGATCAGGGCTAAAATATATTAATTAGGTGGATTTTTATGCTGGATTTAGTTTTATATAGCTTTTTTTTGGTCATCTATTTTTTAATAAATATCTTTCCCAGGGGTTATCTTTTAGGCAGGGGATTAGGTAAGCTGATCTATGGGTTGCTGAAAGATAGAAGGGAAGTAACCATTGATAATTTGAAAATGGTCTATGGTGAGGAATTATCTGCAGAAGAGCTTACTGGTCTCTGTAAAGAGGTATATTGTCAGTTGGGCATAACCCTGATTGAGTTTATGAAATTAAAGAAGTTAAAGAAAGAAGACCTTGCTAAAGTAATTGAAGTAGAGGGAGCAGAATACTTAAAGGAAGCCTATGAGACAGGAAGAGGGGTTATTGTTTATAGTGCCCATTTTGGTAATTGGGAATGGTTGGCCTCAATATTATCTCTCCAGGGTTATCCCCTTAATGCTATTGCCCGTACTCAAAATAATCCCTATTTTGATAAAAAGATAAATGAGATTAGAACATCCAAGGGTGTCAAGATCATACCCCGTGGAATGTCAGTCCGCCAGGCTATTACAGCCCTGAAAAGGGGGGAACTTTTGCTTATTCTCGGTGACCAGAATGGCCGGAAAGACGGCTGGCTAATAGATTTCTTTGGAAAGCCTGCCTCCACTTATCCTGGTGCAGTCCAGTTAGCACAGCGGACTGGGGCAGTGGTTGTGCCGGCATATTTAATCAGGAAAGAACCTGGTAAGTTTTTATTAAAAATATACCCTTATTATGATATACCACGGGAGGCCACCAGGGATGAACAGAAGGATTATTTAGTGCAGTTGACGGAAAATATGGAGGAAGTTATCCGTCAATATCCGGAACAATGGTTATGGTTGCATAGAAGGTGGGATCTATCGCATCTAGGGGGTTGATTTCTTGTTTTTTTTATATGACCTGGTTTTATTTATAGTACTTATAATCCTTTTACCCTTGTTGATAGCAAAACTCTTTAAGGGCAAATATCGGGACGGCCTGGTTCAGAGATTTGGATTTTTGCCGGCAGAACTTATAAAAAACCTGAAGGGGAAAAAGCTAATCTGGGTCCATGCTGTTTCTGTTGGCGAGACCGTTGCTGCCAGTCCATTAGTAAGAGAAATAAAAAAGGAATACCCTGATTACACTATTCTTTTCTCTACAGTGACAGATACAGGCCAGGAGATGGCTAGGAAGATAATTAAAGAGGCGGATTTTTTTATTTATTTTCCCCTGGACTTTACTATTGTTGTCAGAAAAGTACTAAATATTCTTAATCCAGAACTAATAATTATCATGGAAACGGAGCTCTGGCCAAATTTGATCAGGCAGGCCAATAAAAAGGGGATAAAGATCGTTTATGCCAATGGCCGGATCAGTGACCGTAGTGCCAGAACTTACAGGTATCTTGGTCCCTATTTAAAAGACATGTTAAAAAGAATTGATCTTTTTTGCATGCAGTCTGAGCAGGATGCCTCCTATATAATTGGGCTAGGGGCAGATGAGAAGAAGGTCTTTAATACTGGTAATACCAAATTAGACCAGGATTATGCAGAGATAGGTCCTGAAGTCAAGGAAAAATATCTCCAGGAATTTAAAATTCAGGATAAGGAGAGGGTACTGGTTGTTGGAAGTACCCATGATAATGAAGAAGAACAATTTATTGAGGTCTATCAGGAACTGAAAAAGGAAGAAAGTAACCTTTTGCTGATACTGGTTCCACGGCATATTGAAAGGATTCCTGAAATTGAAGAAATTTATCATAATGCTGGAATAAACACTGTCAGAAGAACAGCAATAGAAGAAAGAGAGGGAGAATCAGTAATATTAGTAGATACCATTGGGGAATTAGGTAAAATCTATTCCCTGGCTGACCTGGTTTTTGTAGGGGGAAGTCTAGTAGAATATGGTGGACATAATATACTGGAGCCAGCTGCCCATGGCAAATTAGTTTTCTTTGGCCCACATATGGAGGACTTTAAGGATAGTACACGTATTTTACTGGAGAACAAGGCAGCTATCCAGGTTAAGGATAAGGAAGAACTTATAGAAAAAATGAAA
>LFRS01000009.1 GCA_001512435.1 Halothermothrix sp. DTU029
TATAACTGGGCAGCCGGAAAATACTTTGATAGGAACTCTTTTGGCGCTCTGTATATTAAAGATAATGTCAGGATAATTGAAGCGAAAGAAGAAGTGCTGCGCCATAAAGAGTTGGACTGGTCTGTAGAACAGCTCGGATTGCTTGAACAGAGGGAGATTAGTCAAAAGGATCTGGAAAAACTGGGTATTGAAAGTGATATAGCAGAAGTTCTGCTGGAGATAAAGGACGAAGATACCTTTCTGGATTTTATTGAAAACCTGCCAGGGGAACTGGCAGAAGGTTTGATAGATCTGGCCAATGGTATCAAAACTATCACTGAATTATATAATGAACTATCTGATGATACTATAAGGCCGGATAGTACCTTTGATGAACTATTGAATCAGAAAGACTCAAAACGGAGATTTTATCTGGTGGAAGACGAGGTAGAGCTAGAATATATTCTTAATGAAAATTCAGACCGCTGGAAGTTGTTTCTCCATCCCAGGCAGAGTGCCCTGGTCAACAGGGATTTTAACGGCCCGGCTTTGGTTGAGGGAGGCCCAGGTACCGGAAAGACTGTAGTCGGTATCCATCGTGCTGTCCACCTGGCCAGGGAACTTGGGGAAGACGGGCGGAT
>LFRS01000055.1 GCA_001512435.1 Halothermothrix sp. DTU029
ACATATTTCAGGCATTCAATCTGCCTTATCTTCTGCTGGTTATACCACTCGTCATCAACATCTTTCATTAAGTAACCCTCAATGTCCTGGAAATTAGCTAATATAACAACCTTGAATTCCAGCCCCTTACAGCCTTGTAATGACGATATACAGACACCTGTTCCGGGTTCTGGATAAACATCACCTTCCAGAAGGGTGTTTTTTATACCCTCATACTCCAGAACACCACTTATCTTCTTCCGTTCTGTCGGGCTAATAACAGCTATCTCATGAGCCTTAATTCCATTTTCCAGATAGTTTTTTATTAAATTTACGATATAGCGGTTTTGCTCTTGCTTGCTGCTAAAGGCTTGAACTACTGGTTCAGGCCCCTGATAAATACTCTTGTACTCCCGGAAATAACTATCATCTGGCTTGCTGCTCATAAACTGCTTATCAGCAAACTCCCGGATCTGTTTCGTAGTCCGATAATTTACAGTGAGATAATGAGTCCTGCCCACGATATTTATTCCTGTATCTTTTCTCCAACTCTCCATTCTGAAGATGCGCTGGTTTTTATCTGATAAGAGGAACAGTCCATTCCTCTCCCTTTTTACCAGGCCAGCCAGAATCTTAAGTTTACAGGGGGTCAGATCCTGTGCCTCATCAACAATGATTGAATCATAGAGGGGTTCTACTATCGCATCTTCTATAGCCTGGTAAAGAATATGGGCCCTATCCTCAAAATCAATAATATTATCCTCTTCCTTTTTCTCCAGTAACCTGGCAAAAAACTCCCAGGCTCTAGTCCTGTTTTCAGTACTGAATCTCTTCTTCCGGCCACTCCGGGAGACATTCAGGTATTCATCAAGGCTCCTTATCTTATATCTCTGGATTACCTCATTGTATTCTGTTTCATAAAATTCAAATTCCTCATCGAGATGTAATTCCACATATGTTTCTTCCATCAGCTCTTTAAGCCTATTCGGATTAACCGTTTTGTCAGTTAAGTTATAGGTATTGAGCAATCTATTGATCAACCTGTCTACACCATCGACCTCTATGATATCTGGGGCATTCTTTTGTTCTTTTAATTCATTTACTTTTTCATCTATGTAACTGGCCAGTTTGCGGCTAAAGGTGCAGAAAAGGATCCGCCCGTCTTCCCCAAGTTCCCTGGCCAGGTGGACAGCACGATGGATACCGACTACAGT
>LFRS01000026.1:0-57147 GCA_001512435.1 Halothermothrix sp. DTU029
GGCAGAATCAAGCTGTACAGAATAATTCTCCTCAACAGGCTGCTGGTTTAAACCAGGCTGCCGCCTATTACAGTTCTGGCCAAAGAGACCAGGAGATAGGCCAGTCCTACTATCAGACCCAGGGTAATTCAGCTATACAGAGCCAGTACAGGGGTAATCAGTATAGTGGGGCCAACCAGTATACAGGTGCCAGCCAGTATACTGGAGCTAACCAATATTCCGGTACTGGCCAGTATGCTGGAACAATGCAAAATANNCAATACTCTGGTTCTGCTACCCTGAATACACTCAATAATGTCAGCAGTAATCAATTTAGCAACCAGTCTCCTGGTCAGTATAATCAGCAAAACCAATATAGTCAGCAAAATTTCCAGACCAATATGGCCTCCCAGTATGGACAGAACTATTCTGCCCAACAGAATGCTGTAAATCAATACGGTGCTCAATACGCCTCAGGAATTCAGGATGAAGATATAAGTAAATCATATTATAAGTAATCTTCAGAATGAAAATATTCCAATAGGAAAAAGGGATAGGTAAAAAAATACCTATCCCTTTCTTTTTGCTCTTCTTCCTATAACATTAACTCTTCCCATTGGAGATATAAGTCATTCAATTCTTCCTGGAGTTTTTCATAGTCATTCTTCATTTCATTTAATAATTCAATATTATCCAGGTTTTCTGGATCAATCATGGCCATTTCCAGGTCCTTTATTTTTCTTTCTTTTTCCTCAATACTCTCCTCAAGGGCTGCAATCCTATTCTGTCTTTTCCTCTCCTGACGGGCTTCTTCCTTTAACCTGTGGTAATCTGACTGGTATTCCTTTTCTTTGCTATCCTTTGCCTCTAATTCTTTATCCTGGAGGAATTCTTCTTTCTTTGACCTGTAGTAATCATAATTTCCATAGTATTTTATTAATTTGCCCTCTTCCAGTTCATAGATATAGTCAACTACTTTATTTAAGAAATACCTATCATGGGAAACCAGCAAAACTGTACCTGGATATACCTTTAATACCTCCTCCAGGATCTCCCTGGAAGGTAAATCAAGGTGGTTGGTGGGCTCATCCAGGATCAGGAAATTATAATCACCATTCATCAACTGGAGCAGCCGCAGGCGGCTCTTTTCACCACCACTTAGGGAGCCTACTTTTTTAAAAACCTCATCATCAGTAAACAAAAAGGCTGCCAGGGCATTTCTGGCTTCATCTACGCTCATATTGGCTTCCCTTCTTAAGGCTGTAACCAGATCATCATCAGGATTAAAACCCTCAAATTCCTGACTATAATAAGCAATTTTTACATTAGCCCCAAGCCTTAATGTCCCCTGGTCGGCCTTTAACTGGTCAAGAATAATTTTCAGGAGAGTAGTTTTGCCGGTACCATTTCTGCCAATCAGGGCTACTTTATCCTGCCAGTATATATCCATGGCCAGGTTTTGCAGTAGCTCTAGGTCTCCAAATTTTTTATGGAGATTCTCTATATGGAGGACTTCTCTCCCACTTCTTTCATTCACTGTCAAATCCAATTGCATCTGCTTGCCATCTAATTCAGGCCTCTCAAGGCGTTCTATCCTCTCCAGGGATTTTTGCATGCTTTTTGCTCTCTTAAAAAGTTTTTCATTATTGGACTGGTGTCCCCATTGATAAAGTCGTTTTATTGCTTCTTCCATCTGCTTAATTTTCTTCTGTTGATTTTCATAAGCATTCTTTAATTGTTCATAACGTTTTAATCTTTCTTCTAAATAATAGGAATAATTACCATGATAGATTTCATCACTGCCATTTTTTATTTCCACAATCCGGTTAATTACATGATCAAGAAAATAACGGTCATGGGAGATAATGATTATAGTCCCAGCATAATTCTTCAAATAGTCTTCCAACCATTGTATAGAAGGCAAATCCAGGTGGTTGGTCGGCTCATCCAGTAAAAGCAAATCAGGTTCAGTCAGAAGTAACTTTACCAGGCCCAGCCGGGTTTTCTCACCACCACTTAAATTATCTACAATCTTATTCTGCAATTCTTCTTCCCTGAACCCCATACCATAGGCAATCTGCCTGATCCTGGCTTCATACTGGTAACCACCGCTAAGTTCAAAGCGGTGCTGTAAATCACTATATTCCTCCATTAATCTATCCAGACCTGAACCACCCTTGTTACTGGCCTCACTAATACTTATCTCCAATTGGCGCAGACGCTTTTCAATAGTGGTCAGATTCTCATAAATTGTTTTTAATTCCTCAAAAAGGGTAAAACCCTGGTTAAAATCAGGCATCTGGCTCAAATAGCCTAACTTTATCCCTTTTTTTATATAAAGAGAGCCTTCCTCAAAAGGCTCCATTCCGGCAATAATCTTAAAAACTGTTGTTTTGCCACAACCATTTGGGCCAATTAAGCCAACCCTTTCTCCCTCATTTACAAAAAGGGAAAAATCCTGCAAAACTTCTGTAATTCCATAGTTTTTTCTGATCCTATTCAGGCTAATTACCGACATCCCAAACAACTCCTACTGAGGTAATATATAAATAGGCTTTTCTTTATTCCTGCGATAGAGGATGAAAACATTACCGATGACCTGAACAACTTCTGCCTCACAGCTTGTGGCTAATTTTTCTGCTACATCCCTTACTTCTTCCAGTGAATTCTTCAACACTTTTCCCTTTACCAATTCATGGGCCGCTAAAGCCTCATCCATTTGATCTATAAGAGCCTGGTCCAGGCCACCCTTCCCTACATGGATAATAGGATTTAATTTATTGGCCTGTCCCTTTAGATAACTCCTTTGTTTTCCCCTTAACATTAAACTCACCACCTTTTATCTACTATTCCAGGTATTCAAAGGCCATTGGGCCGATCTGTACTGTATCTCCTTCTTTTAAATTGCTTTTCCTTAGAATATCATATAAGCCATGATGTTGTAAAACCCGGAGCAGCCTCTTCACTGCGGCTTCATTAGTAAAATCAGTTTTCTGGATATTTTCTTCTACCAGTCTTCCGGTTACCTCATAGAGATCACCGTCAAGTCTTTTTACCTCTATCTCTTTTTCTCCTTTAAAATCTGGTCTAAATACAAGCTTTTCTTCCACAGGACTCTCCGGTATAGGTAGTTCATCCAGTAAGTCTGCAATCCTGTATATTAACTCCTTAATTCCTTTTTTGCTTACTGCTGAAATAGGGAAAACTTCATAACCCATATTATTTAATTCTTCAGTAACCCTTACTATTTGTTCCTGATCTGCCAATAAGTCGATTTTATTTAAAGCCACTATCTGTGGCCTTTCAGCCAGTTCTTTATTGTATTGTTCCAGCTCATTATTGATCAATCTAAAGTCTTCCAGAGGGTCTCGTCCCTCTATGCCCGAGACATCAAGAACATGTACCAGTAAACGGGTCCTCTCTACGTGTTTTAAAAACTCAAAACCAAGCCCTACACCCTGGTGAGCACCTTCAATCAGGCCTGGTATATCAGCCATAACAAAGGATTTATAATCACCTATATTTACAACACCCAGAACAGGGGTAAGGGTTGTAAAATGGTAGGAGGCTATTTTCGGTCTTGCTTCTGAAACAACAGAGATCAAGGTGGACTTACCTACATTAGGGAAACCTATCAGACCCACATCTGCCAGTAATTTTAACTCCAGTCTGATAGTACGACTTTCCCCTGGTAAACCCTTTTCGGCATAACGGGGAACCTGTCTGGTAGATTTTTTGAAACGGGCATTCCCCCTGCCTCCTTTTCCTCCCTGGGCTACAACAAACTCCTGGCCCTCTTCCACCAGATCAGCCAATAAGTCTCCACTATCAGCATCATAAACAATGGTTCCTGGTGGCACCCTTAATATTAAATCATTACCATTGCGTCCATGCATATTGCTACCGGCCCCATTTCTGCCTTTTTCTGCAACACGCAATTTCTGGTAACGATAGTCTGTCAGAGTACTTAATCCTTCATCTACCTGCAGGATTACACTTCCTCCATCACCACCATCACCACCATCAGGGCCTCCCTTATCTATATACTTTTCCCGGCGAAAGCTTACGACACCATCTCCACCATCGCCACCTTTTACCGTAAATACAACTTCATCCAGAAACACCAGATCACCTTCTTTCCCTATGGATTCCCCTGAATATATTATAAACAGTCTCAAATTCATTTATCAACTAAAGATAATTAAAAAGCTAGGTTCAAGGTTTTTATATTTTTCAGAAATACCTTTATCAGCAAAGGATAAGGAAATATAAACTGATAGTAAATAAAAACCCCCAGTTTAAGGACTGAGGGTAGATTATTTCTAATTAGCTAAACTTTCATATTGCTCTTCGCTATATACACTTATCTGGCGAGAAGACTTACCCTTTCTTTCAAATGCAACATAACCGTCTATCTTTGAGAAGAGGGTGTCATCAGAACCTCTGCCAACATTTAAGCCTGGATGAAATTTAGTGCCTCTTTGTCTTACCAGAATACTTCCGGCTGTAACAAATTGTCCATCAAATCTTTTCACACCAAGTCGTTTAGAGTGACTATCGCGGCCATTTCTTGAACTACCGCCACCTTTTTTCCTGGCCATAATCAATCCACCCCCCTGTAATTATTTTTATAATAAATACATGTAATTTTCTTTAGGCCTCTATCTTTTCAATTAAAACCTTTGTATAAGGCTGGCGATGACCAGTCTTTTTGCGATAACGTTTTTTCCTGCGGTATTTGAAAACAATAACCTTTTTGTTTTTGCCCTGTTCCAGGACTTTACCAATTACTTTGGCTCCTTCCAATACAGGATTGCCAAATCTGGCTCCATTATCATCCACTACGGATAAAACCTGATCAAACTCTACAGTTTCACCAGCTTCTACAGGAAGTTTCTCTACCTTGATAATCATTTCTTCTTCCACTCTGTATTGTTTTCCACCGGTTTTAATAATTGCATACATACAGCTGCACCTCCCTTACCTCAAGACTCGCCGAAAGCAGGCAGCCTCTCTCTAATTGAGTTAGAGACATTTTATCTTCAGCCTGTCCCGTGCGGTTTTGGCAATACAACGTAATTATTTTAGCATATTGCAGCTAAGCAGTCAAGTTTTAACTCACATAATTTTATCTTCCTGCATCTTTAACCAGTTTTCACTTTTTAAAATAGGATCTAATCTACAATTAAAGAAGCAGCTGCCTGATCCAGAATCAAGGTAACATCAGGGTGTAGCTGTAAAAATGAAGATGGTACCTGTGTAGTAACCTGGCCACAGACGGTATCCCTGATAGCCTTTGCTTTTTTCTCACCACTGGCCAATAATATAATTCGCCTGGCTTTCAAGATCGTCCCCATGCCTACTGTTAAAGCCTTCTGTGGCACCTCTTCCATTGAGGAAAAAAATCTACTATTTACTTTAATGGTTTCTTCTGTTAAATTGACAAGGCCGGTATAGACATTTAAGCTTTCAGCTGGTTCATTAAAACCGATATGTCCGTTTTCTCCAATTCCCAGTACCTGAAGATCAATGCCCCCACTGGCTTCTATAGCCTTTTCATATTGCATACATTCCTCTTCAATGTCAGCAGCCATGCCATCAGGTAGATGGATATTTTCAGCTCTAATATTGATATGCTTAAAGAAATTTTCCTGCATGAAATAGTGATAACTCTGCAAATCATCAGGGGGCAAGAGATAGTATTCATCCAGATTAAAGGTTTTTACTGCCGAAAAATCTACCTCACCCTCTTGATACATCCTTACTAATTCCTTATACATACCCAATGGGGTACTACCTGTTGCCAGTCCCAGTACAGTATCAGCTTTAAGTAAAACCTGACCGGCTACCAGTAAGGCTGCCTTTTTACTCATTGATTGATAATCTTCCTCAACAATTATACGCATAAGCTTCACCATCTTTTTTTAATATATAGTAAACCCTAAAAAAATTATAATCCTTTTTTCCAGATACTGCAAATCATTTTTTCTTTACTGCTTATATTCTATACTGGCCATTATAATATATAAATAGGTAAATATCCTTAAATAAATATGTAATTAAAGCACATTAACTAATAAATTCTCAAACCATCCTTAAAAACACTTTTCACCTTAAGCCCCTTATCCAGTAACACAAAATCAGCCCTATTGCCTGCTCTAATCCACCCCAGCTCATCATCTAGACCCAGAAGGCGGGCTGGATTATAAGTTACCATATTTATAATTTTATATAAGGGAAGACTACTAATCCTGCTGATATTACGCACTGCCTGGTCCAGTGTTAACCTGCTTCCTGCCAGACTGCCATCGGCCAGGCGGGCTATCCCCTCTTTTACTATTACCGGCTGGCCACCAAACTCATATTCCCCATCTTCCAGAGTGCCAGCCCGCATCTGGTCAGTAACCAGAATAATCTGATTCAGGTCTTTTGCCTGCAAAACCAGCTGCAAAACTGCTGGATGAATATGAATAAGATCAGCTATTAGCTCTATACTGATATCTGTAGTTAAGGCAGTACCAATAATGCCTGGGTCGCGATGATGGAGGCCTGGCATGGCATTAAATAGATGTGTTATATGACTAATACCTGACCTTAGGGCTTTAAGCATCTCTTCATAAGTGGCCCCACTATGGCCTGCAGAGCAAATAATCCCTTTTGCTCTAAGAAAGCTGATCAATTCCTCTGCACCTTCAATCTCCGGGGCTAAAGTAACTATTTTAATAATATCAATAAAATTTTTTATCAATTCCAGATCCGGTAAGATAATATTTTCCTCTGCATGAGCACCTTTATATTTTTTGTTAATAAAAGGCCCTTCCAGGTGGCAGCCCAAAATTCTGGCACCAGTAGAACCAGTCCTCTCTTTCCTCATAGCAATTCTAATAGCCTCTAAGGACCTGATAAGATCTTCAATAGGCATGGAGATAGTTGTTGGTAAAAAGGATGTTACTCCAGATTCTGGCAGGCTTTCTCTGATGTGTAGCAGGGCTTCCTGACTGGCATCCATAGTATCAAAGCCAGCCACACCGTGAAAATGAATATCGATAAATCCTGGAGACAGATAATATCCGCCCCCATCGATAATGTCCAGAGAAGAGCCTTTTTCCTGGCAAACATCCTTTTCCTTTATTATTATTTTTTCGATCCTATCCGAAAAGATTATTGAGCCCTTTTCAATTTTATCCGGAAATATTATCTTTATATTTTTAAGGACCTTCATTACAAACAACACCTTTAGACCAGTTCTGCCCTGGCAAAGGTCCGATAAACATCCCTGATTATTATCTTGACTTCCTGCTCAACCAGGCTGCCAGCCTCTTCTACAATAATTATATAACCACTGATTCTGGCTATTCCTGCACTGGTATTATTGATCTGTTTTTCCTCTATTAAAACTATGTATTCTTCCCCCTCCTGGACAGGCAGGGCTAATCTGGCCAGTTCCTTTTTACTACCCTTATTGATAATATTATATGTTTCCAGATGTAATTCATCATTTCCTGAAATATATATGTCCAGGCCCGTTCTCTCTTCCAATTCTTTCAACTTCTCTCCCCCTGTACCGATCAATACTGCAGCCACTTTGGGGTGGACTTCAAGGAGGATGGCAGAGAAGTTCTCTTTGACAGCCAGGTCTGATATTTCCCGGATGATCTTTAAGGCCATACCGCTTTCTGATATAACCATACCACTTCCCTGGCAATAAGGGCATTCTCTCTGGATTAATTCCCCAAAACCTTCCCTGACCTTTTTCCTGGTCATCTCCACCAGGCCTAGCTTTGTTAAGCCCAAAAGGGCTGTTTTGGTCTTATCTTTTTTTAACTCTTCCTGCAAGACCTCCAGGACCTTTTCCTGGTGTTCTTTCAAGGCCATATCAATAAAATCGATAATTATAATACCGCCTATATCCCTGATCCGGAGTTGGCGGGCAATCTCTTTAGCAGCTTCCAGATTAGTCCTGAAAACTGTCTCCTGTAAATTCTTTTTCCCGGTATATTTGCCGGTATTTACATCAATACTGACCAGGGCTTCTGTTTTATCAATAATAATATAACCACCGGAGTTTAGCCAGACTTTTCGGTTTAAGGCCCGGGCTAACTCCTTCTCGATATTATAATTGACAAAAATGGGGATCTCTCTTTCATAGAGGAAAATACGGCTTTTTAAGTCAGGTGCCACCCTCTCCAGGAGATTTATAATATATTCATAATCTTTTTCACTATCAACAACCAGTTTTTCCAGATCAAGGGACACATAATCCCTGACCAGTTGCATGATTAAATCAGCATGTGTATATATTAAGGCTGGTGCTTTACTGGCCTGATAATCCTCCTGGATAGTATCCCAGATATGAATTAAATAGTCCAGGTCTTTTTTCAGCTCTCCACTACCCCTGTCCATAGCATTGGTTCTGATAATTACACCATATTTGTCTCCAAGAAGGTCCCGGCTGATCTTTTTCAGGCGGTCGCGTTCTTCTGTTGCCAGGATTTTGCGGGAAATATTGATTTTGTTATCATAAGGTAGTAAGACAAAATACCGGCCGGGTATAGAAATTTTGCAACTGGCCTTTGGCCCTTTGGAACCAATGGATTCTTTAATTATCTGGACCATGATTTCCTGGCCAGGCCTGATAATTTCCTGTACACTGAGCCTGTTTTCCTGCCAGAGTTTTTCTTGCTCCTTATCCAGGAGTGGATATAGATCATTAATATGCAAAAAGGCATTCCGTTCAAGACCAATATCAACAAAGGCTGCCTGCATTCCCGGTAAAACATCCTTTACCTTGCCCCGGTAAACATTACCGGCTATCTGTTCATGAATATCCTGTTCCAGTAAGAGATCCTCTAAATGACCATCTCGCAGGATAGCAGCCCTTTTTTCCCTTATACCGGAATTAATAATAATCTGTATACTCATCCCTTCATCTCCCTACTATCTTTTCATCAAGGGGGCTATAAAGCTCTTCTTTTACCTTCACATACAGGCCTTCACGCACGATATTGACAATTGGAACATAGGCCACATCTGGAGAAAAATCTGCCAGAGCCCTGCTGATTTCTTCAGGCCTGAGATTTCTTTCACTTCCACTCTCTACCTGAAAAAGCCATTTTCCTGGTCCAATTATTTGGGCCCTCTGTATCATAGGCCTGATATTAATCTCTATATCTCCCTTTTTCACCCTTTCCCGCCTAACCCTTATCTCTTCTTCAGCCAGAAATCTATTTAACAGGTCTTCCTCAGCTATATTTTCTTGCTTAAAAACCATGGAAAAGATGTATCTGGCTGTATTGATGGTAGCCATTAAGGCTTTACTATCTTCAGCTATAGAAACGGCTTTATTAATCTTGAGGCCAGGAGGTAGTTCTTGATTAACCAGGCTAATAAAGTCCTTTATCTCCATTTCCTGATTTAATTGCAGATCAAAATATTCCTTCCAGCCAACCATACCTACCTTCAGAGGCTGGGCTAAGGCCAATTGGATATGAGGATTAAATCCTTTTGAATAAGCCAGGGGTAATTTAGCCCTCCTGAAAGCCCGGCGAAAGGTAGTCATCAATTCCAGATGTGAGATATATTTAATTTCTTCTAATTTCTCAAACTCTGCCCTAATTAACATTGCTATCACCACGGTATAATTCCAGTTTTGTTTCCAGTTCAAAGCAGATTGCACAACCAGTACAGCCTGCCTGGCGGCAATCCTCTGTCAACCTCCCAGCCAGGGCTGCCTTATATTCCTCTTTTAAAAACTTTTTGCTGACACCCATATTGATATGGTCCCAGGGCAGAATTTCCTCTAAATCCCTGGCCCGATGATAAGCAGCCATCTCCAGCTGATTCTCCCTGAAAGCAGCTTCCCAGATATCTATAGCAAAGGACTCACCCCAGCCATCAAACCTGGCCCCCTTCCGCCAGGCACTTTCCAGTACCCGGGCCAGACGACGGTCACCACGGGCAAAAACTCCTTCCAACAAACTCAAATCCGGGTCATTCCAGCTAAAGGACAGGCCCTTGCCTCTTAGCTTATCTTTCAAATATTCCTGTTTTTCCTCTATTTCTTCTTTACTGCACATTTCTACCCACTGAAAGGGGGTAAAAGGCTTTGGCTTAAAGGTAGAAACACTTATATTTACCTGAATTTTTTTCCTGGACCTGGCGGATTTTTTCCGTACTTCTTCACCTATCTCCAGGACCTTTTTAGCCAGTTCAACAATACCGGCTATATCCTCCTGGTTTTCTGTAGGTAAACCGATCATGAAATAGAGTTTTATTGTAGACCAACCTTCTTCAAAGGCGGCCCTTACAGCATCATAGAGGTCTTCATCCTGTACACCCTTATTAATTACATCCCTTAATCTCTGGCTACCGGCTTCAGGAGCAAAGGTCAGGCCTGTTTTTCTGACCCTCTGGACCTCTCTGGCCAGGTTTACCGAAAAGCGATCCACCCGTAAGGAAGGTAAAGAAATACTGATTCTATCCTCTTCATAACGCCTGGCCATGGTTTTGACCAGGTCAGCCACAGCACTATAATCCATAGTGCTTAAGGAGGTAAGAGACACTTCATCATAACCGGTATTCTCCAAAATCTCATCAGCCAGTCTAATGATAGTCTCTTTACTACGCTCCCTGACCGGCCGGTAAGATATACCGGCAGCACAGAAACGACAACCCCTGGTACAACCCCGGGCAATCTCTATTACCGCCCGGTCATGAACTGTGTCCATATAGGGCATTATCATCTTTGTTGGGTAATAAGCCTGGTCCAGGTTTGATACCACTTGCCGGCTTATCTTCTTTTTTACACCAGGATATTTTGGATTTATTGATTTTATCCGGCCCTCTTCATCATAGACAGGCTCATATAGTCCTGGTACATATACTCCGGGAGTCTGGTTTAATTCCAGTAAAATCTCATCCTTTTTAAATTTCCTATCCTTTAATTCCTGATATTTTTTTACCAGGTCTACTATACCGTTTTCTGCTTCACCTATATAAAAAAGATCAAAAAAAGGTGCAATTGGTTCCGGGTTAAAAACAATAGACCCCCCACCTATAACCAGGGGATAAGTTTCATCCCTGTCCTTACTATAGAGGGGTAAGCCAGCCAGATCCAACATATTTATAATATTGGTATAGCTCATTTCATACTGGAGAGTAAAACCAAAAACATCAAACTCAGTGATAGCTTTTTTGTTTTCCAGAGAAAATAAAGGAATACCTTCCTCCCGCAGCAAGGCTTCCATATCCAGCCAGGGAGCATAGGTTCTTTCACAGATGATATCCTCTTCTTCATTCAAGAGATGGTACAGTAATTTTAAGCCCAGGTGAGACATCCCAATCTCATATAGATCAGGGAAGGCCAGGGCCACCTTAATCTTATCTTCAGCCCATTCCTTTTTCACCATATTCCACTCATTACCTATATATCTAACCGGGTTTTTCACCTTATATAAAAGCTTATCTAACTTATCAGTTACTTTCATCTTTTCACCTCATATATTTCTACCTATATTATATCCTTCATCAACAACTCCTTATCCTTCTGGCCAAAATAGGAGCTTAACAAACGTGATTCACTTATAATTCCTATTATATTTGAATTTAAATCCAGAATATAAAAGAGACTATATTTGACCGGATTAAGATAATAAATAGCTTCTTTTACCGGGAGAGAACCATCAACAACCTGGCCGGATAATTCTCTGATTTTCAGCCCCCTATTAAAGTCTTCCCTCCTGGATAGGTACTGTAGGATATAATAAAGTAATTGTTTTTCTTCTTTATTTATCATACCATAGATAAAGAAGAAAAAAAACAAAAACCAGAGATTAGCCTTGCCTAAAGACAAAACTATAATTCCCACTAAAATACCGCTAATGGCAAAATATTTTGATATTTTTATAGCCAGTTCATTACCCCTTTTTATACCTCTACTTCTTACCAGAAAAGCCCGGAGAACCCTTCCCCCATCCAGTGGTAAAGCCGGGATTAAATTCCCAGTACCAATTAGCAGATTATATTGCAATAGCAGCAATAAATAATGATTTGTTTTCAGTAAACCAGAATAAAGAAAAAGATAAAGCAAAAGGGCAAAAAAGAGATTGAAAACTGGCCCAGCCAGGGCAACCCTTATCTCCTGCCAGGGCTCCATTTCCAGTAAACCACTATATTCTGCCATACCACCAAAGGGAAAGATTTCAATCCTGCCCACCTTATAACCTGCAGAATAGGCCATAATTAGATGGGCAAATTCATGAATTATTACCAGCCCAAAGGCAACCAGGGCTTCAGCCATCATATCCAGTAAAAAGAAGAGGAAAAAAACTAATAAAAAAAGGGGGTTAACCTTGATTGTCAATCCCCAGAATTTCATTTAACCCCTCCCCCTTATTAAAATATATTCCCAGGAGAGAGGCTTTTATACTTTAGAAAACTATTTTCTTTCGTCGGATATTAACATTAAGCACTAAACCTATGGCAATTAAAGAGGTTATCATGGAACTGCCACCATAGCTAATAAAGGGTAAGGGTAGGCCGGTAATAGGCATCAGGCCCATGGTCATACCGATATTCTCCAGGATATGAAAGAAAAACATGGCAGCTATACCGGTAGCAAGGAGACGGCCATAATTATCCTTGGCCTCCCTGGCAACATTGATTATCTGCCAGAGTAAAATAAAATATAGGATTATAACAATTAAAACACCAATAAAGCCAAACTCCTCGCCTATAACTGAAAAAATAAAATCCGTATGTTTTTCTGGCAAAAACCTTAACTGATTCTGTGTACCGGCAAAGAGTCCTTTCCCAAATAGCCTGCCAGACCCAAGAGCAATTTTGGACTGAATAATATTATAGCCAATCCCGGTAGGGTCTATCCCTGGATTAATAAAAACAATCAGCCGGTTCAATTGATATTTCTTAAAAAATATCAAGGGTGTATCAAATAGGAGGTGGGAGGCAATTAGTAATACAACTAAGGAAAACCCACCACCAAAAATAAGGGTCATAAAGCGGACATTGGCCCCACCAACAAATAACATGCCAATAAAGATAGTGATCATTACCAGGGAGGTTCCCAGGTCATTCTGCAGTATAATCAAAAGGGTCGGAACCAGGACATATAAAAAGGGTTTTATAAAACCTGTCAAGTATTTCAATTCCTCCCTTTTGCTGTCAATAACCTCTGCCAGGACCAGAATCATGGTTACCTTGGCCAGTTCAGAAGGTTGGAAATTAAAGCCACCCAGACTTATCCAGCCCGTTCTTCCTTTAGCTGTAGTACCTATAATCAGTATCATGCCCAGGACAGCGACAGTTGCAATATAGATAATCGTTGAATAATATTGAAAGATCCGATAATCAAAAAACTGGATAATAGCAATTAGAATTATACCCAAAACAACCGATATCAGCTGTTTTTTTACTAATCTAATGCCTGTGGCACTCTCCTTATTCAATTCACCGGCACTACAAATAGATAGAATGCCTATTGCAATCAGCAATAAGGTCACTATAGGTATATACCAGTTTACATTTTTAATTAGTTTCCTGTTTAAGAACATAATCAAAATCCTATTCAGAACGTTTTATGGGAAAATTAGCAACCAATGCAGTAATACCTTCACTTCTATTTACTGCCATCTTAATTTTACGGTCATCAACCTTTACATACTTTGATAACACTTCCAGCATCTCTTGTTTTAATGAATCCATCTCTTCCGGGGATAGCTTGATCCGGTCATGGATCAGGATAAACTGTAAACGTTCCTTGGCAATATCCTTGCTAGATCCGGAATCACTTCTCATAAATGATTTCAGGAAGTCGATCTTAATCCCCTCCTTCAGGATAATCCTACTATTCTTTTAAACTTCTTTAACAGGGTTTCTTTTTCCAGGTTCATTAAAGGTAATTCTTCTCCATTAATCCTTCTGGCAATATTTAAAAATGCTGTTCCAGCACGACTATTCCCATTTCTAAGGACAACAGGTTCACCCCTATTAGTGGAAATAACGATATTCTCATCTTCTGGTACCACACCCAGTAAATTAATTGCCAGAATTTCAATCATATCACTGATATCCATCATATCGCCTTTTTCAACCATATCCGGACGCAGCCTGTTTATAACCACCTCTGGATTTTTCAAGCCTTCTGTCTCCAACAAACCGATAACCCGGTCCGCATCACGGACAGCAGATACCTCCGGGGTTGTAACAATAATTGCTAAATCAGCACCTGCAATGGCATTTTTAAAACCCTGTTCTATACCGGCAGGTGAATCTACCAGTACATAATCCATCTCTTCTTTTAAACGGTCAGTTAATTCCTTCATTTGATAAGGTGTAACTGCATTTTTGTCTCTGGTCTGTGCTGCAGGAAGTAAAAAGAGATTATGTTGTCTTTTATCCCTGATTAGAGCCTGCTCCAGACGACAATTTCCTTCTACAACATCAACTAAATCATATACTATTCTATTTTCCAGCCCCATAACCACATCTAAATTCCGTAGTCCTATATCAGCATCTATCAAACATACTCTTTTATCCATCATGGCCAGGGCTGTACCTATATTTGCTGTTGTTGTAGTTTTTCCTACACCACCTTTACCAGAAGTGACAACAATAACCTTACCTGCCATATAAGTTCCCCCTTTTATGTATAAAAAAATGTATTACTAAATCACCATAATTTCAAGGCTTCTACTATAATCATTCCGTCTTTTACATAAGCCCTTTCAGGAATTGATGCTCCTTCAGTATTTTTCTCATCCGGTGAACGGGAGATATAATTGCCGATTCTTAACTGGGTTGCCTGTAAACTTAGGGCAATAACCTGGGACTCATTGGAACCTGATGCACCGGCATGAACCACACCTCTAAGCTTCCCAACCACCAATATATCTCCTCCTGCTATAACCTCAGCTCCCGGATTAACATCTCCAATAATTACTATATTAGCAGGATATTTTATTCTCTGGCCAGACCTGATAGTCCTGTTTATTAAAATCGTATCCATGGTTCTGGGCCTGCTTTTTCTTTCCTGGCTGAGGAAATATAGTTGGCCAATATTTTTATAGCGAGATAAAATCTCAATAAGCTCCTTGATTTCATCAGCAGAAAGAATACGACCATTAGGGTTTATATACAGATCAACACCAGTAAAAAAATTATTAGCTTCAGCTGTATGTTTAATAAGGGCCTTTTTGATATTATCATAATCAATTTCTGGATTAAGATTAAGATAAACACCTTTACTTGTAACTCGAAACGAAATAGCCTCCATATAACTTCTCCTTTATCCCGAAGACATTTCTCCCACAAATACCTTCCCCTTAGCTTGCTTCAGACCAATTAAATCAAGAGAATACAAGTATACTATTCGCTAGAAATACATAAAATCCTTCTTTATTCACTTCCCCCATCCCCTTGTAGGGAAAAATACTTTTCTATTACTCTGGCAGCAATCGGCAAGGTATAAGAGCTGGAATTACCTTCTTCCAGGAAAACCACTATGGCAATTTCTGGTTTATCTACAGGAGCAAAACCAGCAAACCAACCATGATTTGCCCCGGCTCCCGTCTGGGCTGTACCAGTTTTGCCAGCCACCTTAACTGGTAAATCCACAAAATGGCGGGAGGCTGTCCCATAGGAAGCATTAGTAGCTGCTACCATTCCCTCCCTGAGTATTTCATAAGTGTTTTTTTTGAAAGGAACCTTATTAATAACTTCAGGTTTAAAATCTATAACTACTTCTCCATTGGCATCAATTATTTTATCTACCAGATGGGGCCTATACAAGGTACCCCCATTAGCAATAACAGAAACAAAATTTATCAACTGGATTGGTGTAACAGTGATTTTCTGGCCTATGGCTAAATGTACAGCATCACCGGGATACCAGATCTCACCCTGGGTTTTCAATTTCCATTCATTATCTGGAACCAGGCCTGCTTTTTCTCCTGGCAAATCAATCCCTGTTAAACTGCCAAAACCATATTGCCTGGCTGTCCAGGCCATTTTCTCTCCCCTGTCTAATTTATATAATTCATGGCCCAGTTGATAGAAAACCACATTATTGGAACGGGCAAAGGCCCTGATAAAATCTATCTCTCCCTCTCCCCAGCTTAACCAGTTACGGTACTCCCATTCACCAATGGTATATTTGCCATTTTTATCATAAAATTTGGTATCAGCTTTCACGCCAAGATTTTCTATGGCAGCAGTACCTGTCACCAACTTAAAGACAGAACCAGGATTCACCTGACTCATAATTGGGCGATTAAACATTGGATTCAATGGATCATTATTTAAGGCAGCATACTCTTCATAAGTAATTCCACTGACAAACTTATTGGGGTCAAACTTGGGAACACTGACCATAGCCAGGATCTTGCCATTATTGGGGTTCATAACTATACCCGCAGCCCCAGTGGGAGGAAATAATTCCGGTTCATCGGCAGCAATCTCCCGTAATCTATAAAACTCTTCTTCCAGTATCTCCTCAAAATATTGCTGTAGTTCAAGATCAATATTAAGGATTAAATTATTACCGGCAATGGGTGGTTTAATGCTTAAGGTTTTTACCATCTGTCCACGACTATTAACTTCTATCTGTTCTATTCCATCATGGCCCCGCAAATACTGCTCATATTCCCTTTCCAGGCCTACTTTGCCTACAATATCACCACCACGATAATTATAGCCCTGTTCACTATAAGCCCTTAATTCACTTAAACTGATTTCCCCTACATAACCAAGGGTATGGGGGGCCAGATTTCCATAAACATAATCTCTTAAAGATGAACTTTCAACATAAACACCAGGTAGTTCATCTTTGTTTTCCCGTATAGCCACCATCATTTCCCTGGAAATATTTCTCCGCAGAAGAACAGCAGAAGAACTGTGGCCTTTGTTTTCATAATTGTTTTCTAATAGTTCCAGGTCCAGCCCGGTAATATTGGCCAGGCTTAATAATAAATCCCCTACACTAATTTCTGGTGATACTTCATTTGGTAATAAATAAAGGTCATAGGCCTCCTTATTGGATACCAAAATATTTTCATTCCGATCCAGGATCTTCCCCCTGGGAGCACTGATAGGACGCTCTGAAAGGCGGTTTCCTTCAGACAATTCATAAAAATAATCACCCATGATTAATTGTAGTTGTCCTGCCCTTGCTGCCAGGATTAGAAGGGCCAGAGTAATAAGGATTTTAAAGACCTTTAAGCGCTCATTCATAAATATCTCCCCTGACCTGCCAGTATCTGTGGTAGAGATAATAGAGGAGTAAACTAATCAGGGCATTTAAGATAGCTGTAGGTAAGATTATTAGCTTCAGGGCCTGGAAATAATTCAGGCTAAATAACATGGTTTCCGACAAGAGAATAACCAGACTATCATGCAAAAAGGTCAGGAGAAAAATAATTACAGGTGGGAAAAAATATCTTTCTTTAAAATAGAGCCTCTCCAGATAACCAGCTATACCACCTGATAGGGTCTTTACTACAATATATATCAGGGAACTACTACCCAGGAAAACCCCCTGAAATAATCCTGCCAAAAAGGCATAGGTCATTCCCTCATATACACCCCAATAGAGGCCAATAATTACAGCAGTAATCAGCAAAAAATCAGGCTTTACTCCTGCAAAAACCTGCTTAGCAGGAGGGAGCAGGATCTGAAGTATTAGAGCCAGAAGAAGTAAAACCAGGTTTACTATAAACTTTTTCATAATCTTTCCCTCCTTGACCAAAAAGCCTGATTCTCTCAAAAACCAGTAATGACCAAAACCTCTTCAATTGTTTTCCTATTCATAAATAACTTTATTTCAGCCTTTTGAGAAAGGCCATAATTGTCAGTTTCTACACTGATTACCTCACCAATAGGTATACCCCGGGGATAACTATCAGACAGGCCTGAAGTAACAATAAGGTCACCAACCTTGATATCCCCTTCCTCACTATGGGTATTCCAGGAAATGTTCTCCATCAGGTTTACCTCCGGTTTATTGACCTGGCCCTTAAGTAGGCCAATAGCTCTGGATTCCGGCCTGTCTACAATACCTCCCACTATAAACTCAGGATCATTGCAGAGCAGAACCTGGGCTGTAGTAGCCCCAACATATTCTATCCTCCCAACCAGAGCACCATCATAAGTAATTACAGGCATACGCTCCTCAATACCATCCCGTGAACCGAGATTAATTAGCAAGCGATTATCCCAATTAGAGAGGTTATAGCCAATTACATGAGCCCCCAGGCTTTCAAAGGCTGCCTGTTCTTTAAAGGATAATAATTCCCGGAGACGGCGATTCTCCCTTTTATAATAATCATTCAGTAATAATTGAATCCTGTATTGGGAAACTTCTTTCCTTAATTGCTCATTAGCTTCAATAAGGTCATCAATATTCATGATCCCATTCCAGTAAGCCTTTACATAATTAAAAAAGTTACTAAGACTTTCTATTACAGGAGTAACAAGATTATAAAAACCCTTTTTCAACCAGGTAAAAAAGGATATTTCCCGATCTGTAAAACGGCTTAAACCAAGTTCTGCTAATATAATCAGGACCAGAATAATGATAATTATAGTTTTATGATCTATCCTCCTCAAAACATCACCACCTGAGCAAATTTCATAAATTAAGAGATTCTCTTTGGTGTTACAAGAAGTCCTTTTAAGGATTTAATCTCTTCCAGGGCAGCACCGGTTCCTTTTGCTACACAATCCAGGGCATCTTCTGCCAGATGTACAGGCATCTGGGTTTCTTCCATCAGGCATTTATCCAGAGCCTTCAATAAGGCACCTCCTCCTGTCAGGATTATACCCCTATCCATGATATCAGCAGCCAATTCAGGAGGGGTTTGCTCCAGTGTAGACTTAACGGCCTCAATTATTGCAGTTACAGGTTCCTGCAAAGCCTCCCTGATTTCACCAGAATTAATCTCCAGGACTTTGGGGAGTCCGGTGACAAGATCCCTCCCCCTGATCTCTTTTATTTCCTCTTCTCCATTTTCAGCAGGGATAGCTGATCCTATTTCAATCTTAATCTCCTCTGCAGTTCTTTCACCAATCATTAACTTATATTTTTTCTTTATATAACTTACTATACTTTGATCCATATCATCTCCACCTATGCGGATGGAGCGGCTACTGACTATACCACCAAGTGAGATTACTGCTACTTCAGTTGTTCCCCCACCAATATCTACAATCATATTACCGGTTGGTTCATATACTGGCAAACCAGCTCCTATTGCTGCTGCCATTGGTTCTTCTATCAAATAGGCTTCCCGGGCACCGGCATTTGATGCCGCATCCAGTACTGCCCTTTTCTCCACTTCTGTTACCCCGGAAGGTACACAAATAATTACCCTGGGCCGTACCAGTCTTGTCCTTTTATGGGCTTTTCTAATAAAATATTTAATCATTGCTTCTGTTACATCAAAATCAGCAATAACACCATCTTTCATCGGCCTGACAGCAACTATATTTCCAGGAGTACGGCCAATCATCCTTTTAGCTTCTTCGCCAACAGCCAGTACAGCTTCCGTATCCTTCCTCAATGCTACTACAGAAGGTTCTCTAAGTAATACTCCCTTGCCTTTTGCATAAACTAATGTATTTGCAGTACCCAGATCAATACCCAGGTCCCGCGAAAATGGTGCACTAACTAATTTAGATACCATGAATATTTCTCCTTTCTTATTCTAAAACTATTATTTTAACTGGCATCAACTAAACCCGGTATAATTTTTTGTTTTTAGCTCCTTTTTCAGATCAATCCTCTCTCTCTCATGCTGACATAAATACCATCACCAATAATCACATGATCCAGGACATCTATCCCCATTACTTCCCCTGCTTCCAATAGTTTTTTGGTTATATTAATATCTTCACGACTGGGTTCAGGAATGCCACTGGGATGATTATGTACCAGGATCATGGCTGCGGCACTGCGTTTGATCGCTTCCTTAAATACTTCCCGGGGATGAACAATGGAACTGGATAGGCCCCCTTTACTAATAAGGGGTATAGCTATAACCTGATTTTTTATGTCCAGAAGGACTACTTTAAATACCTCCTGGGTCAGGTAGCGTAACTCTGGCATTAAAAGCTGAACAACATCCCCTGGAGTGCGAATCAAATCCCTTTCTTCCCTTTCCAGAGATGCCAATCTTTTACCCAATTCCACTACTGCTTTAATCTGGGCTGCCTTTGTATCTCCAATTCCTTTTAGCTCTTTTAGTTCATTAATGGATAAATAATTTAGAGCCTTTAAACCGCCAAATTTGTTGATAAGGTCCTGTGACAATTCTACGGCAGTTCTCCTGTCATTACCTACTCTGATTATTAAAGCCAGTAATTCTGCATCAGTTAACCTTTCTGCTCCATATTTGATAAGCTTTTCACGGGGGCGTTCATCTGCAGGCATCTCTTTGATAGTAAACCTATAATCAACAGAGCCCATAAACTATCTCCCCACTTTTCTTTATAGAGCATATTTATATGAAAACTTTTTAAAAAATTGATATACCAAATTCCTTTAACATCTTTACCAAAAGATGAATAGGTAAACCTACAACAGTATAATAAGAACCCCTTATTGACTCCACAAAGGCACCACCTATGCCCTGTATACCATATCCACCTGCCTTATCCAGGGGCTCCCCTGTCCTGACATAATTTCTAATATCATCATCTGAAATTGGACCCATAGAAACCTCTGTCCTGTCATAATCTACCAATATTCTGCCTGAATTTGTTTCATAAAGAGCCAGACCAGTAAGAACAGTATGGTCTTTATTCCGGAGATTCTTCAACATCAAGATTGCCTCCTCCGGGTTCCTTGGCTTGCCCAGGATCTCTCCTTCCAGCATAACAATAGTATCTGAACCTATGACCAGGGCATTCTCTACTAAAGTGCCAACTCCTTCTGCCTTGGCCTTTGAGAGTTCCTTCACCATCTCTTCAGGTGGCAGAGCAGCAAAATCCTTTTCTTCGATTTTACTTGGAATGACAGTAAAATCCAGGCCCAACATCTGCAATAAGTCCTGCCGGCGTGGAGAGTTGGAAGCCAGTACAAGTTTAGCCATCTCCAGCCCCTCCCCCCTCTACTACTGGCAAATATCTGCTTGTAAAATAAGTAATCAGGCCTACACCTATTCCAGTAGGGATAGCCAGTAAGGTTAAATAAGGTAAGTAATAAAAGATTCCTGGATTTTTGATAATAAAATAGGCAATTAACAACTGGCCCAGGTTATGAAATACTGCTCCAATTATACTAACACCAATTAAGCTAAATTTATCCTGGAATAGATAATATACTAAAGCCATAAAGAGATAACCTGTCAGACCCCCTCCTAAGCTAAGATAGAAATTTATACTTAGAAAAGTTCCTGCATATAGTGAACCTATTAATACCCTTAAAAAGAAGATGGTTAATCCTCCCCTGAAACCAATTAAGACCAGGGCAATCAGGTTTACTATATTGGCAAGACCCAATTTAGCCCCAGGAACCAGGATAGGCATGGGGATCATGGCCTCAACAAAGTGTAATATCAATCCCAGGGAAACCAATAAACCTATCAGAACAACTTTTCTTGTATTACGCATATAATAACCTTTCCTGTTTATACTCTTTAAACCTACTTAATTAAATTCAATAAGTGCCTGGTATAATCCTTTATCAAACCGGGAAAATTATCAGGTAAATACAGGGATATTTACCAGCTAACACCATCCAGGCCTGTCTCCTCAGCCTCAATCCAGATAGAAATCTGGTTCGGTATACAGATAATCATGGGACCAGGATTCTCAATCCAACCTGTCTTTACACAGGTCTTTTCCAGATCATCAGGAGGGGCTTCTTTCATCCTGACCTTACCATTAGAAGCTTCAATTATACTGATACCTATTGGACCTTCTACCTCAATATAGAGAGGCTCTCCATAGGTACTCTCCAGGCCAAACCTTATCTCTTCCTGATTTCCTTTCTGAATTACAAGAAACATTTCTGTACCCTCTCCTGTTTTCCCCTGAAAAGGATTGAAGGGAAATAAAATCCCACTCAGGCTTAAGACTAATAAGAAGAGGATCAATATCTTGTCATTTCTCGTTAGATAGTGCCACAAATCTTTCATAGCAATTACACCGGTCCCTATCTTAATATTAAAGTTAATCCATTAAATTATTGTAACATTTTTTTACAATAAAGTCTAGATTTTATAGAAGAAAACAAAAAATCAGGAATTGGACTGAAACCATTCCTGATTTATTATTTTACTTATTTTTTCTGCAAGTATTAATCCAGGCCACTGGTGCTCATTGTCTCAACAACCCTTGCTTGATTAATTACAAAAATAACTATTGGAACTATCATCAAGACCAGGCCAACAGCAGCTCCTACCCCTGCCCTGGCAATTCCACCCCAGATAACTTGGGTTAAGGCATAGGGCAAGGTCTTGAGTTCCTCACTATATATAAAACGGCTTCCTGTCTCCCGCCATAATTGTTGGACCGAAAGAATCATCAAGGTTAACCAGGCAGGCTTCACAATAGGCATCACTATCCGCCAGAAAATAGTTAATTCACTGGCCCCATCAACCCTGGCTGCCTCAATCAACTCATCTGGAACCATTGCTACCATAAACTGCCTCATTAAAAAGAGCCCTAAACTCATTCCCCAGGCCGGAACAATTAAAGCTGCATAAGTATCAACCCAGCCTATCTTGGCCATAATTAAATAATTAGGAATAGCTGTTACCTGATAGGTAAACATCAAAGATAAAACTACAGTCTGAAATAAAAAGGGCTTAAAGAGAAAATCATGTTTGGCCAGAGGATAGGCAGCCATTGAAGCCAGGATGATATGTCCCCCTGTCCCTACTACCACCAATAATAAGGTATTAAAAAAATACCTGGACATAGGCACCCAGGACTCGCCCATAAGAACAAATAGATCCACAAAATTCTTAAAGGTCGGGTTCCGGACAAAAAACTGTGGAGGATATAACCACAATTCATTTAATGGTTTAAAGGCCTGACTGATCAGAAAAACCAGAGGTATGGCGGTAAAAACAGCACCAATTCCCAGAAAAGTAAAGAGAAAGACATCGCCACCAAGAGAGCGATTTAATCTCTTCCGCCTGATCCTGAACTTTGCTTTCATCATTTATCCCCCTTAATCCCTTAATTTAGCCAAATACTTCTGCACAAGCCTCTGGGTAATAACCATAAAAGCAAAAAGGATAACTGCTATAGCCGAAGCATAACCCATTTCAAAACGAATATTGCCATAATCCATCAAATGGCTGACTATAGTCCTTGCAGCATAATCAGTACTGGGAAAACCAACCAGGGCAATCAGCTGGTCAGCAGCTGCAAAGGATTGAGTTATGGTCATAATTGCGCCAAACATCATATGTGGTACTATCTGGGGCAAAGTAATATACCATAATTCCTGCCACCTATTGCGGATACCATCTACAGCCCCAGCTTCGTAGAGGCTGGTATCTATACCCTGCAAACCACCGATAAAGGAAAGAAAACTTGTACCCAGACTGGACCAGAGAACACATAGTATTGATACAGGCATTATATAGGCTGGATCCTGAAAAAACTGAATTGGCTCTGTAATAATACCCCAGTAAAGAAGGATACCATTAACATATCCATAAGCACTTCCATCAAACATTATCTTCCAGATAAAATATACCTGGCCAGTTAAAGCTGGAGCATAAAATAATAGGGTTAGGAAAGCCCTGATTTTAGGTTGTAATTCATTAATCATCCAGGCCAGTATTAAACAGGCAAAAAAGCTAATTGGTCCTGTCACCAGTGCAAAAACAAAGGTATTCTTGATGGCAATTAAGAAGACATCATCATCAAGAAAGAGCCGTAAATAATTATGCAATCCTTCCCATTGTGGTGGTTCCAACATATTATAATAAGTAAAACTTAAAGCTATGGCGATAATCACTGGCAGTATTGTGAAAACAAAGAAGATAGTCCAATAGGGCATCACCAGAAGATAAGAAACCTTATTCTCTTTTAGATCACTGATTACATAAGTGGATATTCTTTTTATCTTTCCACCAATCCCCCTAATCAAACCCTTATTACTTTCTAGAACAGGTTGCATAAAATAACCTCCACTCTTTAATCTAAGCTTTTCCTGCTCCGACTTTAATCTGCTTCTTCAATCCAGTACATTTTCTGATATTCTGCCGGTAGTTTTTCCAGTTCTGTCTCCAGGCCGAACTCTCTTCTTTTGTTGCTAATCTCCTTATTTATTTTCCGATTATACTCCAGTAAAGTCTCTCTTGGCGGTTCGTGGGAATAAATCACTTTCCGGAAAGCGTTATCTAAATGACGCCCCACCATATAACCTCCTGGAACCTCCGGTAAACCTTTAACCCATTCCCATTGTTCCAACAATACTTCCAGCTCCTCTACCCTCCAGGGTAAAAGTTGAAGAGCTTCTATATTGGCTGTGGGGTATCTGGCTGCTGTACCCATAATACTTTCCAGTTCCCGTCCAAACCTTACCTGGGTTTCTGTACTGGTCCACCATTTCAAAAATTCCCAGGCTGCCTCTTTATCTCTGGCATTCTTCATAATAATGGCTCCTGGCCCCTGGTTTGCTGTACCATAACCAAGAGCCGGGCTTGTTCTATCTATACTCCCGTCTTCCCGAAGAGTACCAGGAAGCAAGGTAAAACCCCATTTACCCCTCAGCTCTGGTGCAAAGACCTCCAGGTGATTTCGGAAGGTATAGCCGGTTATCAACAAAGGCATCTCTCCCATCCTGAAATAATTGGCATAATCATAATAAAGGGGCAAATTGTAGAGTTCATATAATTCTGTCCATCTAGTAAAAGCATCAATGGCCAGTTCTGAATCAAGATTGGTTTCAATACCATCTACCTTATATAATTCACCACCACTCTGGTAGAGGAGCATTAACATGGTGGAAACACCGGCATGGGCTACTATGCTCCCGGCTCCAGATGTTGCTTCACCAATACCACCTACTGCAATCTGTTCAATATTGGAATAGGGTAGGCCAAAATCCATATTATTTTTCTGTAATTCTGCAATAACATGGAGGACATCATCCCAGGTCTGGGGCAGGTCAACGCCCATTTCCTGTAAGATATCAGTCCGGTAAAAGAGTACAGGGAAGATTTGCTGTTCAGGTAAGGCAAAAACACTATCCCTATATTTAAAAGGCACTAAAGAACTATATTTAAACCTGGTTGCAACCTCAGGAAAATCCTCAAACTCTGTCAGGTCTACAATAGCCTTACGGATAAAAAAGTTTATAGGAACTGCCTGGGAAACAGATAAGGCTACATCTGGCCCTTTATCCGCCAGGGTTGCTGGTAATATAACCCCTTCCTGGATTAGCTCCAGATTAACCTGAATCCCCGTCACCGGAGTAAAAGAATCTTCGATCATGGTTTTCAGGGTCTGGGCCTGATCCCGGCCTCCCCCAATCCAGACCTTGATGCTTTTGCCTTCATCATAGACATTTCCTATCTGATTATAATCATGGGTAAATGAAGCAATAAAAGATTTAAGCTCATGAACCAACACCTGCCAGACTGATGGACTGGCTACAGGCATTTTTTCATCTGGACCAGCAATAACCAGATAATCCATTTGTAAGGGTTGTTCAGTTGTCATTAAGATCCAGCTACCAAGAGATGCCAGGTTGTCCCTTAACTCTGCCAGGCTTCTTGGTATTCTATCATCTGGCCTTTCTGCCAATAAATCCAGCTGATGAGCCAGGCTATTTAAAAGAGAGACATGGTCTCCTTTTTCTCCAGTATATTCCTCCAGTTCAAAGGCCAATCTTCTTAAGGTCTTACTCTGTTTCTGTAATCTATCTACCAGTGAAGGAATCTTATTCTCCAGTTGATAAGTCCGCATTGGGTCAGGATTACGGGAGGTAATCATAATAATCTGCCGATAAATAGTGGATAGTTCATAGAGGACTGAATTTGTATTAGCTATCATATCAGCAAAATCCCCCAGAACAACCTCCAGTTTAATTATATTTTCCCCTTTATCCAGGTAAATTAGATAGGGGTCTTCTGCTGATTTACCCGGGACAACCATCTGGTAATAATTAGAGTAATTAAAACGGATTGCCTCTGCTTCCTTAAAAGGAACCTGTCCATTAATGTATAATTTCCGTACTGTAAAGGAACCACTTCTGACATTTTGCTTGGCTTTTATCCCAATTTTATAAAGACCTGCTTCTGGAACATCTACTTTCCAGGCTATCCACTGGCCTGCTTTGTTCCAGCTTTGCCCCCCAATGGTATTCAGGCGTATCTGGGCAGGATGGTATGGCTCTACTGTAGGATCCGCTTTATCATAGACAGGATAAAGGGTTTTACTGGAACGGTAAAGAGCATCTTCAGCCTGGACTATACAGATAAAATCATCAACTTTTTTATAACCCTTTTCCCTATATTCTTTTACTACTTCTTCGTAAGCTAAAGGACTGGCATACTGGAAAAGCTTCAGATAAGCTATAGCCATAGGCTCCCTTCTGGATACCAATCTTACTTTATTGCTTCCTTGATTGAAATAAAATAGATAAGGTTCAGAACTATAACCCATGGAATCCTCCAGTAGTTTGGTCTGCCAGATAAACACTTCTTTCTGGGGGGATCTAATATGGTTTCCCTGATTATCTATCCAATATCCATACTCATCTGTCCAGACCCGGGGAAATTCCAGAAACCTGGCTCCATCAAAGGGCATTTCACCATTAATAACTAAAGCTCTCTCAATATCCCCCCCTCTTCCTTCCAGGGGAAAATATTTTATCTCTATATTATAAAGGCCACTTTCAGGGATCTCCACCTCCCATTCAACATAGCCACTTTCACTGGTAGCCAGGGCTTTTATGCCGGCCAGATTATCTATTACCTGGATATTATCCATATCTGTATCTACATAATCCCAGGCTGGAATTATTAACTCCAAATCAGGCCTGTCGGCCTTTCCAGCCTTGCTCAGGTATTCCATATAATCCATATCTATTACTTCCAGGACCCGGGCTTTTATGGGAGTTCTTATTAACATCATAAATATAAGTACAGTAATAATTATAAATATATCCCTCTTCTTCATCCTTTCTACCCCCCTCCTCCTATCTAAAACTCCTGCAGAGAATTTAAGAAAACCTTTATTATGAAAATAACTTTTTATAGTTTTTATTATGAATATAAAAGATAAAGGAATAAGCATTTTAATTTCATCTACTTATAAATAAGGAATAAAGCCAGAAGTCCTGTGTCCCTAAACAAGGGACACAGGATTATAATATACTTGCCTAGTCATTAAATTCTTTGTCCAGAACCTGCTGAATTACTGGTGCCACCGCTTCCATAGCAGAAGCAGGACTCTGTCCTTCATAAAGGGCCTTACCAATAGCTCCACCCAGTGGATAACTGGTATCCCAGGTTGGGCCAAGGATACCTTCCATAATATACATCTCTCCGGACCATTCTTCTGCAGCCCTTACCAATACTTCATAGGAAATCTCATCCAGTGCTGCTTCGATCAACATTTCTTCTATGCCTTCTTCTTCCTCATCTGCCCTGAAAAGGAACCTGTGCAGGGCAACTAAACCCATGGGGTATTTAGAATTAACAGGCAGATAAAAGGAATCAGCCTGCCTGGCCGGGAATTGGTAATCATCTACATGAGGTCCTTTTGGTAATGGTACTATACCATATTCAAATTCAACAACATCTGTAAAGCTGGGATCAATGATATTCCATAAGGGGAAGGAGGCCATAGCTACCTGGCCAGCCAGGAATTCTTTCTGTTGCCAGTCCCCTTTGGAAATATTCATCAGCTGGGACCACTGTCTCAATTTTCCTAAATAATAAGTAGCTGCTTCACTATCATAGGCAAAAACATGCCTGCCATTTTCGTCTATTATAGTAGGATTAGCACCATTGGAAAAACCCCAGACCGCAATATCTTGCTGCCCAATACCCCATTGATCCAGTTCACCATCACCATCAGTATCCCGGGTTGCCCTGATGGCAATTTCCTCCATAGCATCATAAGTCCATTCACCACTTAGATAAAGTTCATCCAGGGCTGGTAATCCATCCCGGGCAAATATTTCTTTATTCCAGACAAGGAATTCTATAACACCAATCGGACTTTTACCTGCTCCCAGGGAATACTTTTCTCCTCTCTTGACAAAGGTATCTGTTACAACCCTCTGGGAAAAGAGGAGATCATCATAATAGGAGGCAGGCACTATTTCACTAATTGGGTATAAGGCATTTTTAGCAATCATACCCATAACTGCATTACTGGGCAGCATCCAGATGTCATAACCTGACTCATCACTTAAAAGGCGGTTCATCATATTTTCAGCTATTCCATCCCAGGGAAGTCCCAGGTAGCGGATTTCTCCTATATTAAACTTCTCCATAGCCTCTGCCAGCCGGCCAGGATAATCCCCACCTTCCATAAAACTTTCTCTGGGATCATAAAAGCCAACATAGGTTACAGTAGCTCCGCCAAAGTCAATATTACCGACATCAAAAGGCAGTTCATAGGCAAATAAGCAAGCAGAGAACAATAAGCCAAGAGCTAAGGTCATTAAAAACAACTTTCTCACTACACAATCCCCCTTTTTTTATTTTGTAATGAACCCTTAACAATCTCTTTATCTATCTACCATTAATCCCCCCTTGTATAAATGTATTTTTTAAATTCCTGTATAGATGACAGGAATTTATTAGCCTACAATACCGGTTCTCTGGATACTTTCAATAAAATACCGCTGCATAAAAGCATAGAGGACCAGCAAGGGAGCTATATAGAGAATCATTCCAGTATGCCTAATGATGGAAGCATACTGACTCTTCAATTTATTATGATCACCATCAAGGGCCTTCAAGGCTGCCCCCTGTAAAGCCTGTAAGAGAAAATTCCCCTGTCCACTTAAAAAGATAGTATTATAGAAATAGTCATTCCACTGCCAGACAAAAGAGAAGAGAAAAATTACTACTAAACCAGGAATAGCACCAGGCAACATAATCCTGTAGAAGGTTTTAAAAACACCTGCTCCATCAACATAAGCCGCTTCCTCCAGATCCCTTGGCATCCCCTTAAAAAATTGTCTCATCACATAGATAAACAAACCATTCCTCAAACCAACTGCTGTCGCAGAGATTAAAATAAAAGGCCAATAACTGTTTAATAAGCTGATCCCTGGTTCAGGCAACAAACCAAAGAAGGTAAAATACTTAAAATTAAGAGAAAGAGGTACAGTAATCATGGTAGGTGGTACTACCAGAGTAAATACTGCCAGGGAAAAAATGAATTTATTACCAGGAAATTTAAAGCGGCCAATTCCATAGGCTACAGCAGTACAGGATATTAATTGCAGTATACTTACTGTCAGGGTCAATAGTAATGTATTAAAAAAACTTACAGGATAATTCATGGCCTTCCAGGTAACCCTGTAATTATCCAGAGTAAAATTTCGTGGAATCCACCGGACAGTCTGGTCAAAAATGTCTGCTTCAGTCATAAAGGAGGTAACCAGTTTTTCCAATAAGGGCATCAGGATAATATAAGAAACTCCGATCAAAAATAAGGCCCTGATTATGCTTATTGAAATTCCTTTAATTTTCTTATTGAATCTACTGGCCCGGTTCCGGTCTTTTTCCCGGTTAATCTGATCCAGGATATCTGCTGCCTGGAGCCCGGCTGTTCTGACAAACCTGACCTTTACACCTGTATCAGTATTTGTTTCCATAATTATCCTCCCCTATTCCTGATAAAATACCCATCTGGAAGAAACTTTTATAGTAATACCCAGGATTATAAGAATCATCACAAAATACAAAACAGCCATTGCCATACTGACACCATATCCTGCTCCCATTATGGCTTCATCTCTCACTAACATCACCACTTCATTAGTGGTTGTTAAGAAGGTATCAATAATTGTATAAACTGCATTTGTCAGGATAATTGGACTCATCATCGGGAAGGTTATCAACCAGAATGATTCCCAACCTGTAGCTCCTTCCACATCTGCCGCCTCATAAATAGAAGGTGGGATAGACTGTAGTCCAGCCAGAAAGATTAAAATCTGAATTCCGGAAGCCCTGATAATATCAGGTATTCTGTCTACAGCCCCAAGAATAAACTCTATAAAACCCTCAGGCAGCTTGGTATTCATCAATAAATTCCTCAAGCCAACACCGGTAAAAATTAATTCTGCATTCCTGGCCCCATGGAGGAGCTGTGTAACCATATCATCGATATCCATCTGAATAATTATCCCTGCACTCAGGATAACCGGTAAAAAGAAGATTGTTCTGGCCAGAAACCGGCCTTTAAACCTCTGATTTAAAACAAGGGCTGCAAAAAAACTAAAGGCTAAAACCAGGGGTACATTGGTTATGGTATCTAAAATAGTTTCCACAAATATTCTCAAAAAATCAGGATGAACATTTAAAATATAGCCGTAATTATCGAAACCTTTAAAGTTTAAAACAAAGCCCTCCCTGCTTATTACCAGCTCATTAAAACTGAAAATAAAGGCCTGAATAAAAGGATAGAAAAAAAAGAGAGTAAAGCCCAGCAAAAAAGGCAGGGAAAATAAATAGCCAGCCAGTATCCTTCTTTGTTTAAAAGATAACCTCTTTTTCATTGCAAATCCTCCTGTATAACTTTAAAATCTTCCCCCTTTACCTCTACCCCTTCTACCATTACTGCCTCTTGATTATAATTAACTATAACAGCTTTACCATTTGCATAAACTGTTTTAAAGACATTATCTGCTAATTCCATATGGTCGATTATTCTCTGATTATAGGTTTCTTTTAAAAGTTCATTTAAAGCCTGGTACAGTTCAGCTGCCTCTGGCAACCATTGCCGATAATTCAGGGCATACTCGTTCTCAAAGACTGTTCTTTTAACTGCTGATGATTCACTATAAATACCCCGGTAATAGGGGATAGCTCCTGTCTCCATAGATTTTAGTAGGGAGTATTGATTATATAACATATTCAGGGGCTGGCCAGAATAATCTATATAGCCATGTAAGACAATTGGTAAAAAAGGTATGCCTTTATCAATAATATTGGCTCCAGTACTGTAAAGAGGCGTTTTTACTACCTGGTCTACATAGGGTAAAGTATAGGCATTTCCTCCTTCTACCAGCAATTTCACTTCCTGTTCTTCTTTTAACTTCTTCAATACATTGACTACATTATTCAAGGACTGTTGCCGGTCAATATTCTTAGCAGGATTAGTTCTATAATCAGAGTTTAATTGTTGCCCCAGGTGTCTTAAAGAAAGGGCGCCTATATTATATTTACTGTATTCTTTAAGAAAATTATCTACAAAAGATGAAAGAAACTTGCTGGATAATAGCAATCTTCCTCCCTTAAATTTTTCCTGTTTAGTAGCCAGATTATAATCAGGGATACTGGCTATCTTTCTATTTAAAAAACGGGCTGCATATCTCCTATTTAAAAAATCATTCCAGAGATTAGTTTTATATATATTATAAAAACTCAAATCCGGATATACTTCTATACCTTTGGCCTCCAGAAAAGTTAAGAGGTCTTTAAAATCTTTTTCAGTACCGGCTGTTTTTTCCAGTCTTAGTTTCCTGGGTAAATAATGGTGTTCTCCACCGGCCAACCAGCCTGTTAAACGTAATTTTAGATCCTTAATCCCCTCTTTATCTAATTCTTCGATGATTTCTTTAACCTGCTGAAAATTTGTCACTGCTTTTGTCAGCCTTCTGGGTATACCCAGGACAGGCTTTGTCTCATGAATAGAAGTAAGCAGTTCCAGCATAAAGGGGATATTTTCCCTTTCTTCCAGGGGGCTTAATTTATATTTTCCTACCAGATACTCCTGATATCTATGGGCCATGCCAACATAATTGGCCTTTTCTCCATTTAAGAAACTATATCTTATCTGGATATTTCCTTCAGGTAGGCGGGATTGAAAGAGGCTCATCTTTGTTTCTTCCCATTCATAGCCAAAGACAAGTTCTGTTCTTTGCATGGTAATAAAACTGGCCTGGACTGTATTATAGGAAGAGGTTCGCCCGGCTATATCTGCTTTAATATTAGCAAAGGCATCTCCCTCCTCTATAATGGCCAGAAAGGCTTTATCTCCATTTTTTAAGCCATAAACCGGAATATGTAATTGTTCAGTTATTTCAGGAATTCTCTCTCTCGGCTGCAGGGCATAATCCAGCCCATAAAGGTTTTTCCCATAGGGTTTTGCATCCAGGCGGCCATTATTTAAATAAATCAGGGCACCAGACCCATCAGGAACAAAGATATATCCTTCGGCATCACTTCCTGCAGCACCAAAGTAGGGTAATATATCCAGTGAATAAAGGGGATAAGTCTCCATAGAACTCTTACCTGCTACCAGGACTTTTTCAGGATAGGTAACCTTATCTAAGGGCACCCTGACCAGAAAATCCTTCCCATCCAGCAAATAGTCGATAGTAACATGAAAAACACGTTGATTAGGTACTGGAGGCTCCAGATTGAGTTCTTGATAATCTTTTGCCAGCTCCTCGGGACTATAACCACTATTCTGGAAAGCCAGGAAAATATTATCCCGGTCCCAGGCCCGGATAGTCCTCTTCTGTACATAGACCTGCTTATCTTTTAGATAATTTAAATCTTCTGCCTTGAGGTCAGCTATACTGGCCAGATCATTTCTGTTGTTAACATAAATACCCAAAAAGTGCAGGACCAACCTTTCAAAATCCCTTTCCCTCATCTCCTCTAAAGGAGTGGTAAAGGCATAGTTCCCTAAGACTCCATCTTCATCAAAGTTGTAGATATCAAGTTTCCTCCCCTCTGGGCCCAGGGGCTCCAGACCAAAGAGGTGATATTGGGAGAGCAAAAACTCCTGTTCCTCAACAGGCAAATTCTTCAAGACCTTCTCTTCCATACTTTTTTGTTCAATAATTAGAGGAATTAAGTCTTCTTTTTTCCACTCCTGGCCAACTACATAATCAATACTGACTCCATTTTCTATTAAATTAATCTCATATTGGTTAAAAAGGATACTATCGGAGTAATTATTCATAAACATTTGTCTATTACCAGGTAGATAATATGATAGGGAAAACTGGGCATTTAAGACATCTTTATCTGAACCCCTGGCCACCTTCTCTTCCTTATCCCGTCCAGGAGGATTGGAATACCAGATAATCCCACTATCTTTTTCCTGAACAGCCACTTCTGTTGTGTCATAATTAAGATAAAGGATTAAATGTTCATTTTCTGCCACCAGACTATAGGCATCTAAGTCAGCTGCCCTTAGGTCTACTGCAAAAAGGCCAGAAATTATATAGAAAGCAAGTAATATGGCCCAGAATCCTTTTCTTCTCATATACCACCATCCACCTTCCTCCTGTTTATAATCGCAGGAAAATTTCATTATATATTTCAGAAACAAACCGCATTACATGTTCTCCCAGATTGAAAAATAAGACCCCGATAAACATAGTGAAGGCGATTCCGAAAATAACCAGAATAGTGACCAGAATATTCTTGCTACTATCATACTGATGAATAGTCATGGTCCCAAAAAAGAGTAAGAACAATGACCAGAGTAGGGAAATTACTATAAATGAACCTATTAATACCCCTTCCTCTTCAAGGAGGAAATTACTGATGATTGTTACCGGTATATTGATAATAATAACCGGGGTAAAGGCATAGGCAGTAGCTATATAGATATCACTAAAGGTCCCTTTTCCCTCCATTAAGGTTGTTAAGGACCAATTGACTATGACCCAGAGCATAAAGGGGATCAAGACACTGCTAAATTCAAATAATATGTTCAGATTGGCCAGATCATTAGTGTTAAAAATAAAGCCCATATACTGTCTCTGGAATACATAAGTAAGTGAAAGGAAAATTAAGAGGACTGTGGCTGCAGGGAGATTCCCCCTTTTTTCATGTTTTAAATCCCAGAAGCCATCAAAGGGATGAAAAATTACATATCTGGCAAAGGATAATCCATCAATTGTCTTCACCAGATATAAATATAATATTCCCAGTTTTCCTTTTATAAAACTGGCCAGTGTCCATTGCTCAGCTTTGATATAATTCATGGCCGCAAGCTCCGAACTGGCAATACCCTTCAGGACCAGAGGTCTTAGCCCCTCTCCTATTTTTCTATAAATTTTTTTCCTAATAGATAGGAGCAAAATTAACAATACTGCAACAAAAATATAGGTATTTATATTGGCTTCAATTACCTCTTTACGATAGAGTTCAAAGGCCTTGGAGTAATTACTTCTATCCTGGCCAAGTTTGAAATTTACCATAGCCTCCAGAAAATTATCTGCCTGCAAATGGGCTTTACCAATCCCGGTGTAGGCAAGGTCATAATTGGCATTAATATCTTTTAACTGACTCCATACCTGGGCAGATTCCCGATATAAGCCCCGGTTATAAAGGTCGAGGGCGGTATGAATTAACTTCTGATAATAAGTTGGAGTAAAAACAGTAATACTATTCAATTGCTCATCCAGAACCAATATATAATCATCTAAAACGGTTAAGGCCACAGGTGAAAGAAAATTACCCCTGTTATTTCCCTTTTCCCCAAAGACATATAAGAGGTCACCATAGTAGTCATATGTAAATACCCTTCCTCTTTCCTTATCGAGGACACTATATATTCCATTTTCCCTTGACCAGATGTCCACAAAACTTGAACCTGGCAAAATATACTCTCCCTGGGCATTTCGCAGGGATGAACCGTGATCACCAATAGGAGGGGTAAAACCTTCTCTCTTCAGGACATCAGCACCAGCAGGGTTTAGTCTCCTGACAGCTTCTTCCTGCCGGATCTGGCCTGAAGCTACTGTAGTATAGATAAAACCTTTCTCATCAACATGAAGATTACTATACTCGGTAGGAAGAATCAGGGATAACCTTTCCTGCCTGGCCCTGGAAGAAAATCTTCTCCAGAGATAATCAATAATATTGGGATTAACCCTCGGTGCCCCAATAAAACCTCTAAATTTTCCATCCAGATCAAATTCCATAATTCCTTCATAGACTTTATCAGCGATTACATAAGTTCTCCCCACATTATCAACTGATATTTTTATCGGAAAATAATTGAAATTCTGATTAAATAAATCCTCATTTCCCGGGACCGGTGAACTAATTATACGAAGCAGTTCACCGGAACTATCCAATACCACGATACGGTTATTATTGCGATCTGCTATATAGAGGACTCCCTCTTCACTAACATGAATCCCATATGGCTGATTAAAGGTATCTTCCTGGCCATTGTTATTAAATGAAGAGATAACCTTAACCAGATTCCAATCTTTATCTATAACTACAATGCGGTTATTACCAGTATCCGCTACATAGACCAGGGAATTATTCCAGGCAAAAATATCCTGGGGTTTTCTAAAATTATCTATTTCCAGTTCCTTGCCACCTATTACCTTTAATGGTTGATAGGCCTGTGGTGCTGCTACCGGTTCAGACCAGAAGTCATAGGTATAACTATGGTAGGGAACTGAATAGGTAGAATGACCTGCCCCAACCAGGCAGGAAGATATCAGCAGGAGAACAATAATTAAGGCTAGAAGCCGCCCTGTCCTTAGCAAAAGCCTCCCCTCCTTTGCCAGATTATCTTAATATTAAAAGCAAATATATCATCTTTCAAAGAGCCTTTTTCTCAATTAATTAAATATTCACTTAATTATAAATACAACGAAGGAAATAAAATTCCTTCTTTTGCTATAAAATATTGAGAGCTTTACTCTCAGGCATAAAGGGCCTCCCCCTTTGTCTCGATGACTTTTTTGTACCAGTAAGCAGAATCCTTAATAATCCTCTCCCCTGTTTCAAAATCTACATAGATTAAACCAAAGCGCTCCAGATAGCCCTGGGCCCATTCAAAATTGTCCATCAAGGACCAGTGGAAATAACCCTGAATATCAACACCATCTTCTCCAGCCTTTTGCAATTCCCTTAAATACCTGTTAGTAAAATCTATTCTCTGGGGATCATGTACCTTACCATCCACTGCCACCCAATCTACATTGGACATACCGTTCTCTGTTATTATGACAGGTTTTTTGTACCTTTCATAATAAAATCTTGGTCCCCAGTAGAGGGCTTCAGGAGTAATAGGCCAGTAATAAGCATTTCTTGCATAACCTACTTTTCTCTCTGCAGGCACAGCCTGACCTTTATCATCCAACTTTACACAAACACCCTGATAGATATTTACACCAAAGAAATCAATTGGTTCTGAAATAATTTTAAAATCATCGGTTTTAATTTCTGGCAGATATTCCTCAAATATCTTTAAACCCTCTTCTGGATATCTACCCAGAATTACAGGATCCATCCACCAGTTTATAGCCCAGAGCCCTTTATCTTCCACAGAAAAACTTGCTCTTCTGGCAACCTGAATATTCTCTTCACTCTTTGTTGCAGGAAAAACAGGAGAATCTGAAGGAGCCAAACCAATACGGCAATCCTGTACAGAGGTCTCTCTAATTACCCGGGCCCCTTTTCCATGAGCCAGGAGTACATTATGGCTTATCTGTAATAAATCTTCCATACCCAATTTTAAACCTGGAGCATGAACTCCATCCTTATGGCCCAGATTTACAAAAACCTGAGGTTCATTAATAGTTATCCAGTTCTTAACCCGGTCTGACAGCTTCTGGACAACAACTTCTGTGTATTCGGCAAACCAATCTGGACTATCTGGATTCAGCCAACCACCTTTTTTGTATAATTCATAGGGATAATCCCAATGAAAAAGGGTAATATATGGCTCAATACCATTTTCCAGTAGTTCATCTATTAATTTATCATAAAAATCCAGGCCTTTCTGATTTACTTTGCCTGTGCCATTAGCTAAAATCCTTGGCCAGGATAGAGATAGACGATAAGCCTGAAGGCCAAGCTCCTTCATCAGTTGAACATCTTCCTTATACCTGTGATAGTGGTTACAGGCAATATCCCCGTTGTCTCCATTTTCAATAGCTCCTTTTTGGCGGGTAAAAATATCCCAGACTGATAATCCTTTTCCATCTTCATAGGCGGCACCTTCGATTTGGTATGAAGCTGCTGCTGCACCCCAGACAAAGTTTTCCGGAAATTTCATGAGAAGCCCTCCTTTATTATGTTTATTCATTTGTATCTTGTTATATTTTAGTAATGATTTACCATTCCACTCCCTTTATAATTAATTTTGCCATCATTTCCTCTTTCAACACTTCCAGAGTATGGCCAGGAGTTAAACAATACACCTTTCCTTGTCCATATTGATGAGCCCAGCCAGCTATAGCATTGCCGTATTCCTCACTTTCTGCTTGCAAAAAGACTGTAGTATCTTCTAGATCTACATCAACAATATATAGTTCATCAACAATCTTAAATTCTTCTATTTCCTCTACAGGAAACAAATCATTCTTCACAGGACTGACTAAAATTTCTGGATGTTCTTCCGGGTGTTCAAGAAAATGGCCCTTGACAACTTGCCGTAAAATTCCCTCTGTCGAAAAATCAGCCAATCCACAATGTAATACCAGTAATTTGCCACCACTGGAAACATAATTATCGATAAACTCTTCTTCTTCAGTGGTGATCCAGATTTCATCATTTGGGTTTAATTTCCCAGAGCAAGCCAGGATAAAAACATCATATTCCTCCAGTTCCTGCCAGGGAATCTCCCGGTAATTATCTTTAATATCTAAGGAATACTTATCTCTCAAAATACCTTCTAGCCCTTCCCTTAAATAGTCTGCCCCATGGTAAAAATCACCTGCTAAAGCCAGTATTTTCTGCATCATCTTTTCTTCCTTTCTAAAATTATCTTATGTAAAAATAGAGGTACCAGAAAATATAGTACCTCTCTAATGATATTTCAATAATAAGTCTTTTTGCCTTCATCCTTTAAACTGCTTCAATTACTTCAGCATAAAACTCTATGGTTTTTGTAGGGCACTTTTCTGCACATAAACCACAATTGGTACATTTCCCATAATCCATAATAGCCAGATTATTTTCCATCCTTATAGCATTATCAGGACAGACCTTAGCACAGATCCCACAACCTATACAGCCTACTGAGCAGATCTGGCGCACAACCTTCCCATGATCATGGGAAGAACACCTGATATAGGTTCTCATACTGATTGGAGCCAGTGTTATTATACTCCTGGGACAGGCCCTGACACATTCCCCACATCCTGTACATTTATCAGGGTCTATTTCCGGTAAACCATTATCATTCATTATAATAGCATCAAAAGGACAGACAACAGCACAATCACCTAAGCCCAGACAGCCATACTGACAGGCTTTAGTCCCTCCAGGAACCATATTGGCTGCCTTACAGGTCTGTATGCCCTGGTATTCAGCCCTGGCAAGGGTTTCCTTTAAACCACCTTTACATAATACCTGGGCTATTTCTCTCTCTCCTACAGTAGCAGTAGTCCCCATTATTTCCGCTATGGCCTGAGCTGTTGCACTGCCTCCAACAGGACAACCTTCTACCGGTGCCTCTCCAGAGACAATTGCTTCAGCCAGGGCAGCACATCCTACATAACCACAGGCACCACAATTTACCCCCGGGAGTGCTTCTTCCACCTGGCTGACACGTTCATCGACCTCTACTTTAAAAGCTTTAGCAGCAAAGCTTAGTCCTACAGCCAGGAGTGCTCCCAGCCCCCCCATACTGATCAGAGAGGCTATATATATATTATTCATCATTTCACCTCCAGGATTACTTAGAAAAAGTTGGTTTCTATCTATCCACATCCATAGATACGATATTTACTATAAGTTCTATATAATTCCAGATAAATTTACATGGAAATTAAACCAGAGAAGCCCATAAAGGCCATAGCCATGATTCCGGCTATAATAAGGGTAATGGGAACACCCTTTAATACTCCGGGTACATCGGCAAACTCCAGATTCTCTCTTAGGCCGGCCATCAAAACAATTGCCAGGGTAAAACCAACACCGGCAGCAAAAGCAAATATAACACTTTCAATAAAATTATATCCTTCTGATGGTATCAATAAAGCCAGACCCAATATAGCACAGTTAGTAGTAATCAGAGGCAGGAAAATTCCCAGTGCCCTGTATAAAGCCGGACTGGTCTTTTTAATAAACATCTCTACAAACTGGACCAGGGCAGCTATTACAATTATAAAAATCACAGTTTGGAGAAATTGTAAATTAAATACCTCCAGTATATAGGTATTAATCAACCAGGAAGCCATACCGGTTAAAGTCATAACAAAGGTTGTGGCCATACCCATACTGAAAGCTGTTCCTATCTGATTGGAAACACCCAGAAATGGACAAATTCCCAGGAATCTTACCAGAATAAAATTATTTACCAGTATAGTACTTGCAAATAAGAGCAAAATATGGGTAAACTGTTCCATTTACTTCACCCCTTTGCTTGAAATATAATTCATCAAGGCCAGCAAAATACCCAGTGAAATAAAGGCACCTGCCGGTAACAGCATTATAGCCATCTGTGGATACCAACCGCCCAGAATTTGCACACCAAAGATAGAACCACTACCCAATAATTCGCGGATTATACTCAAAAGCAAGAGGGCCCAGGTAAAACCTAAACCCATACCTAAAGCATCGGCAATTGAATCCAGGACACTATTTTTAGAGGCAAAGGCCTCAGCCCTACCAAGGATAATACAATTAACTACGATTAAAGGTATAAAAAGGCTTAAAGCACTTGCTACACCGGGCAGAAAAGCCTTGAGAATATAATCAACCAGGGTAACAAAGGTGGCAATAATTAGTATATAACTGGGTATACGGACATTTTCCGGTATCAGCTTTTTAACCAGGGAAATAATTATCTCAGATGCCAACAGGACAAAAGCTGTAGCCAGACCCATAACCAGGCCATTTACAGCTGCATTGGTAACAGCAAGAGTCGGACACATCCCGATAACAATTCTAAAGGTTGGATTCTCATCCCATAAACCATTTTTCAGGATTTTCAGGAATTTCATTAGTACTCACCTCCGCCAAGACTGGTAGCCCCTGTTGTGACTGTTGCTCCGGTAGTAATTGTAGCNNGTACTTGTATCAGTGGCACCGGTGACAACTGGTACTTCAGTTATAGCAATCGCATCAAATCCATAAGCCAGCAGCATCTCATTTATAGCTTTTTTTACAATATCGACAACCAACTGTGAAGAAACTGTTGCTCCTGTGATAGCCTCAACCTCCATTAAATCAGCTACAGGTCTTTTAACTACCTGGTAATCCCCAAAGGGTTTATCAACAAAATTCTGCTCAAAGACCTCACCAGTTATATGGGACCCCAGGCCAGGTGTTTCAGAGTGACTTAAAACCTTAATTCCGTATACCTTCCTCTCAAAAGGATTAGCACCAACTATTAATTCTATCTCTCCTCCAAAACCTGGTCCTCTTGCTATTATAGCAACTTCTCCATCTTTATTGCCTTCATATAGAATAATACCGTTTTTCTCTAATACCTTAAAGTTGTTAGACTCAGGTAATACAGCCAGGATGATATCCTTTTTACCCTCTTCCTGCCGGCTTGCTATTATTGGGGTTAAAAGTTGATGAGCAAAGCTTAGGAGCAGGGCAGAAATGAGGCCAAGAATTGTTAAAGTTAAAATAGATTTCTTCATAACTAAGCCACCTCCCCTAAACTACGGGGCCTGGTATAACGATCAATTAAAGGCACAGCGGTATTCATTAAGAGAATAGCGTACATTACCCCTTCCGGGTAACCACCCCAGAGGCGAATAATAACAACTATAAGACCTGTACCTATGCCAAAAATCCAGCGGCCTCTTTTCGTAACCGGTGAAGTAACCATATCGGTTGCCATAAAAAAGGCTCCCAGAATCAGGCCACCGGCCAGAAGATGGGCAATAGGATCTCTACCGGCTATAAATGTTATTATAAAAACTGTTGAAAGCATTCCGGTAGGAATCCGCCAGTCTATAAATCCTTTATAAAGCAAATAAACTGCTCCCAACAATAAAGCCAGGGCTGAGGTTTCCCCCAATGAGCCTCCAACATGCCCGATAAATAAATCCCAATAACTAAAGTCTACTATTTCGGCAACAGTTGCAGAAGCAGTTCCATCCATTAAACCAGCATTAATGGTACTTAAAGGTGTGGCTGTGGTTTTGCCATCCAGTATCCAGGTGGTCATTGGTGTAGGATAGGCTGCCAGGAGAAAGGCACGTCCTACCAGTGCCGGGTTAAAGGGATTATGTCCCAGACCACCAAAGACCTGTTTTCCCAGTCCTATAGCCACAAGGCTTCCCACTAATACCATCCAGAGAGGAGATGTGGGAGGAAGGGTCAAGGCAAGCAGGATCCCGGTGACAACAGCACTGCCATCATTAATCGTTACCTTCTTACCCCTTGCTTTCTGAAAAAGAAATTCTGTAATTACAGAACCTGAGACACTGACTACTATTACAAAGAAGGCCTGCAAACCAAAAAAATAAACTGCGGCGATAATAGCAGGTACTAAGGCCAGGACAACTGACCACATAATCTCTTCATTAGTAGTCCGATCCCTGAGATGAGGAGTAGATGATACTATTAAACCTTTATTCTTCATTGATTTCACCCCTACTACTACTTGCATTTTTTGCCATTACTTCTGCTTTGCCAATCCTTATATTATGCAATAAGGGCCGTCTGGCTGGACAAACATAAGAACAAATACCACATTCAATACAGCTAAGAACCTGGTATTTTTCCAGGCTTTCCACCATCCCATGTTCAGCATAATTAGCCAGGTTTAATGGCATGAGAAACTCTGGACAGGCGTCAACACAGCGGGCACAGCGAATACAGGGCTGTGGATCAAATTCTTCTACTTCATTTTCAGTCAGAACAACAATACCTGTTGTCCCTTTGGTGGCTGCTACCTGCAGGTCTGCCTGGGCACAACCAGTCATTGGGCCGCCCATGATAACTTTTGCTGCATCAGCCTTTAGTCCTCCAGCCTGGGCTAATAATTCTTCAATAGGAGTACCAATACGGAAAACTAAATTAACAGGCTCATTTACTCCATGACCTGTTATAGTTATTGACCGTTCAATTAGAGGCATGCCTTTTTTTATTGCCTCTGCCACTGCCACTGCAGTTGCTATATTATTCACTATCACTCCAACATCAATGGGCAAACCATTAGCCGGTACCTCTCTATTGAGAATAGCCTTAATTAGCATCCTCTCTCCACCCTGGGGATATTTGGTCACTAATTTCTTGATTTCTATATCCTTCTCTCCAGTAAGGGCTTTTTGCATTGTTTCTATAGCATCAGCTTTATTATCCTCAATACCAATAATTCCTTTTTCAGCACCAATGGCTTTCATAAGTGCTTTCAGTCCGTATATTATATCTTCAGACCGTTCCAGCATCAATCTATAGTCTCCCGTGAGAAAAGGTTCACATTCAGAACCATTAAGAATCAAGTATTCGGCTTTCTTACCTTCAGGAATACTTAATTTAGCATGTGTAGGGAACATGGCCCCACCCATTCCTACTATACCTGCCTCCCGGATTATTTCTATAATCTCTTCCCGGCCTAATTCCTCCAGATCTCCTTTAGGGCTAACTCCCTCAGCAAGATGATCTTCCCCATCACTCTCAATAACAACAGCTTCACAGAGCTTTCCTTCCGGTGTTAATACTGTCCTGATCTCTTTTACAGTCCCGGAGACAGAGGCATGTATGGGTGCAGAGATAAAAGAATCTATATCACCTATCTTTTGTCCCAGATCAACATGATCTCCTTTTTTTACCAGCGGCTTGCAGGGAGTACCTATATGCTGCACCATTGGAATTACTACCAATTCAGGCCTACTGGCTTGCTGCAAGGCTTTCCCACTGGTCAGGCTTTTATTTTCATCCAGGTAAATACCCTGCTTAAATGTTAAAGCTCGCAACTCTTTCCCCCCTCATTATTTTAAATATTGCTCTAATTGTCAAAATATATTTTATTTGTCGAAAATCATAGAACAACAACTATTCATATTATAATATAAGTGTGGGACAAAAACAAGCCAAAAAAAAAGCCCACTGCTCAGTGGGTTATAAAGGCTTCATAGCCCAGGGCCTTGACCTCTCTTTCTATCTCCTCCGCCTCTTTTCGATCTGTAAAAGCACCAATCTGTACTTTATAAGGAAGGCTTTCATCTGCTATAAAGGTCTGAAAACCTTTACTTGCCAATTCCTGGCTCAGTATTTCAGCATTTCTTCGATTATTAAAAGCACCAACCTGTATTACAAAGACCTCCCTGCTCTTCATTTGATTGTCCTGACTAAGATTAGAAATATAGTTTTCCTGAGCAGAAGATGTATTTAATAAATAGTTACCTGATATGCTGCTCTGGCTTTTTTCATCTTTCAGGATAATCTCTTCTTCTATTACCTTATTGTCAGTTTTAGCTATGTGGTTTTTATTGGGGCTATCTCCAGTCACTAGCTGAATAACCCAGTTCCCCATAAGATATCCCACCAATAATGCAAACAAAGCTAGTACTATTACCAGTACCTTTAATGACATGCTATTACTCTGATCCATTTTCAGTCACTCCCTTCTTAATACTAGATATGTTGGAAGATATGATTTTATACCTTGCTGAATCTATTTTTTTATTCCAGGGCAGCCTTTACTTCAGCCACATTATATAAAGAACCAAGTACACAGATCAGATCTTCTGCCCTGGCATCTTCTAAAGTCCTTTTGACTGCCTCTGCCAGTGGTTTGATAATTTTACCCTTAAAGCCTGTTAAAGCAGCCTCTTTTTTTATTATATTAGCAGAAAGAACCCTTTCATTACTATTTTCAGAAATAATCAAATTAAATTCTCCCAGGGGCTTTAAGTGCTTCAAGATCATGCTCAGGTCTTTATCATCCAGCATGGCCAGGACAAGATATAGTCTCCCCTGCTTGTTTAAAACTCCAGCTTCTTTTAAACTGAGGATGGAGGAAACCAGGTTTTCCATACCTTCACTATTATGGGCCCCATCTACTAAAAGCAGCGGATTCTTTCTTAATATGTCCAATCTTCCTGGCAGATAGGCTTTCAATAAACCCTGACGCAAAGCTTCCTCTTTTACAGGAAATTCTTCCTGTAAAAGCCTGACTACTTCTAAAGCCAGGACAGCATTCCTGACCTGAAATCCCCCAATCATTTTTGTCCTGTATTCACCTTCTGGAATAAATTCCTGCTGGCTTGCTTCAACTCCTTTTCCCCGGTGTTTTAATGAAAAGGTCTGGCCTTCAAGTGTACTTTCTTTAAGCTCATAGGTATATTTTTCATTTATATTAATAAAAGAACAATTCTTTTCCTTGCTGATTTTTTCTATCTCTGCCAGGGCAGCCCTATCCTGAACTCCTGTTACAACAGGGGTTTTCTCCTTTATAATACCAGCCTTCTCCCTGGCTATCTCTTCAATTGTATTACCCAGTATAGCAGTATGTTCTAAACTTATACCAGTTATTACGCTGACCAGGGGTTTTTTAATAATATTGGTGGCATCCAGCCTCCCCCCCAGTCCGGTTTCCAGGATGAGGAGATCTACTTCTTCTTGATAAAAATATAGAAATGCCAGGGCAGTAACCAGTTCAAAGAAACTGGGTTCAATGCCTTTGCCTTTTAATTCCTCAACAGGGGGCTTAATCATTTCTACCAATTTTTCCAATTTTTCTGTGCTGATTTTTTGCCCATTTACCTCAATTCTTTCATTAAAATCTATTAAATGAGGAGAAGTATATACCCCTACCTTATAACCTGCTTCTTGATATATGTTTTTCAGATATGTTATTGTTGACCCTTTACCATTGGTCCCTGCTACATGGATAGTCTTAATTTTATTTTCTGGATGGCCATAAGCAGCCAAAAGTGCATTTATTCTTTCCAGTCCAGGATTATAACCTTTATTTCTGCCAAATCTGGCAAAAGTGTTGATATACTGATATGGACTCATCTCCACTCTCCTTTTTTAGATAATCCAGTAAATATTTATTTGCAAACACTTGCATCTAGCACTATTATTATATAAAATAATTTTGCATTATTCTATACTGAAAGCAATTTGCAAAAGGGAATAATTTACCCTGCCCCCTGAAGCCAGATAATCTGGCCCATACTTGCTAGTATAGCTTCAGGCTGCTTTCATAAAATATAAATAAAGTTGATCTCAGAAAACAGTTTACAGGAGGACCTAGCTATGAATATATTGGAAATATCCTTGTTATCCTTATTTATAACCCAGGTAATTAAAATATTTACAGTCTATCCTTTTAATTTCAGTAGAGTTATCGGTTCCGGAGGAATGCCCAGCTCCCATGCTGCCTTTGTTTCCACCTTAAGCACTTCTATTGGCTTAAGATATGGCTTTAAATCTGATCTTTTTGCAGTAGTTGCTGTTTTTTCCCTGATTATAATCTATGATGCCGGGGGAGTAAGAAGGGCTGTAGGGGAACAGGCCAATGTTTTAAATAAAATCATTAGAAACCTTGACCCAAAACATTTTTATAAAAGTACTGATAAAGAAATAATAATCAAGGATTTGAAGGAACTAATCGGACATACACCAGTAGAAGTCCTGGTAGGAACCTTTTTAGGGATCCTCTTTGCCCTCCTTAATCATTTCTACTTTTAAGCCAGGCTACATCAGCAGTAAAATAGCGGGCCACTTCTGCAACCCGCTTTTTTATAAGAATATCAAGATTCACAATCTTTATATTTCCAATACATAGTATTCGTAGGCATTAATAATCTGTGTATCTTTATATTGAATTATACGTTTACGCATGGCATAAGACAAATGTTGGTGGCCATGAACAAAATACCTGGGCTCAAAGGTATCTATAAGATAACGGAAGGATTTAAAACCCCGGTGGGCATGGCCCTTGCCGTCATTAAGCCCCAGGGCCGGGTTATGGGTCAAAACAATATCTATCTTATCACCAAATTTTAATCTCGGCCATAGTTTGGCTACTTGCCACCACATCTCTCTTTCCTTGTACTGTACCCCTTTACCATTATACCAGGTGGAACCTTCCAGACCCAGGATCCTTATTCCCTCAAATTCTACAATCTTTCCATGTATATCTACACAACCAAGGGGGGGATCTTGGGTATACTTATCATCATGATTTCCCCTTACATAATATAAGGGTTTATTTATCATGGTAACCAGAAAGCGCAAATAAGCAGGTTTTAAATCACCTGCCGATAGAATTAGGTCAATATCCTTCCATCTTTCCGGTTCAAAGTAATCATATAAAGCCTTATGTACCTTGTCAGCAATTAATAAAATTTTCATAGATTCTCCTTATCCATATATTTGTTGGCCCCTTTATAGGTCAACTCTAGTTTATCACCATTTTTTAAATAATCATCCAGGCCAGCTTCCTCTCCATTAATTGTTAAGGTAAAAGAATTCAAGATAGGAGTTACCTTATATTTTATATAATCAAAAACAGAACGAACTGTTATAAGCTGCTCCTCATATTCAAACTCATCACCATGTTTTATCTGTTTATCATCAGTTATCTCTTCTCCATTACAATACAACTTACCCCTGGTGGGGATATTCAAGATACTACCATTAAAAAAAATCTCAATACTATTATTTAGCTTTGCCTCCATGATATCTTTAATAGTAAATGATTTTCTGGTTCCTGTAAGGACTATATAATCAACATTTTCATCAACAGGCAAATCCAGATCAATGGGCTTATTATCAACAAGTACCAGGATCTCATCCTGGGGAATATATTTTTCTTCATTATTAATTTTATACGTAATATAAGCATTATTCAATTCTGCCGGATTTATATCATATAATTTAGCCATTACAGCCCTGATTGTATCAAAATTATCATAGCGTATCTCTGCCCCATCTATAATAGGTGTTTCCCTATCTACCCGAAGATTATTCTGATATATCTCCGGTTTAAGCAAAAAAGACTCTCCATTAATTTTTATATTATAAGTAATCAACTCTGGCACAAGATCACCTATTATACCACTGGCATCTATCCCTCTAGTACCGGGAAATACTTCAATAACATCATTATTCTTAATTTCTGTTTCCAGATTAGCTGGCTGGCCATTAAGTATAACCTGGCCTGGTTCTCCCAGTTCTCCCCTTATAACCTTTAACTCACCATTAACTGTGCAGGTTATCCCCCGGCCTGGCAGGCCACTGATTTCCCTTAAATCAATACCGGCAGCCAGGAGGGCATCAGCAACAAGCCCCCTATTCACTGTAAATAACTGATATTTATTACCATTAACAGTCAGATTCAGGAAATAAGCTTTGCCCTTATTTTCATGAGCAGAAACAGCTATACCAATAGGGGTACTGGCCTGAGCAGGATTAATATCAGGGATTTCTCCCTGAACTTGTTTGAGATCATTATATTGTTTTATCCCAACCCTCTCCCGGGGCAAGCCCAGGTATTCTGCTATTCCCTCTAAGAGATTAGGGGTTAAACTCCCTCCACCTATACAGAGAACCGCCTGGGGTTCTTTATTATTCAAGTTAAGAATAGCTTCACTGATTTGAGCAGCCAGACTATGGACTACAGGTTCAATAAGCCGAAAAGCCTCCTCAGGTTTAATCAGGGTTTCCTGGCTCAAAATATTATAGACCTTGATTTCTTCTCCAGCCAGGAGACTGCGTTTTACCCTTTCCCCTGTATTATAATCCAGCAGATAGTGTTCAGCTATGGCTTCTGTTATCTCATCACCGGCTATAGGCACCATGGAATAAGCAAACATGGAACCAGCTTTGGTCAGGGCAATATCTGATGTGCCAGCACCAATATCAACCAGGGCCAGATTAAAATTATACATGTCCCTGGGAATAACCAGGTTTGCTGCAGCAATTGGCTCCAGGGTCAAATAATCCACCTGCAAACCGGCCTTATTCACTACAGACAATAAGGAATCCACCACTACCCTGGGCAAGAAGGTGGCCACAATTTTAACCTTTAAATGTCTGGCCTGATGGCCTTCCAGGTTCTGAATATACATACCATCTAATTCATATTCTCTGACACTATAACCTACAAAATGAAAATCCTGGGGAATACCGCTTTCAGTACCGGCTTCAATCAACTGGCTCCGGGCCTTTTGAATAGCACTGAATTCCAGTCGCCTGATTTCTTCTTCAGTAATAAGCCTCTTTTCCTTAAATTCAAGAGTGTCCTCTACATTAACAGTTTTTAAAGCCCTTCCTGCAGCTGCGATAGCTACCTTTTCCAGTTTGATAGCAAGGGTTTCTTCCAGCTTATTCTTTACTTTTTCTACCTGTTTGACCACTAGATTGACATTATGAATCTGGCCATCCAGCATGGCCCTCTCCTCATGCTCGACTACATGAGAAGCCAGGATCTCATAAATACCATTATTATACCTTATAACTAAGCCCACAACTGTTCTTGTACCTATATCTAATGTAAAAATTAAATCCCCCTGCGATTTCATTTCATAAACCCCCAAGATAAATTGCTTTAAATACATTATTCGACTATAATCTTAAATCTCCTGCCTTTTATTTTGACCCTTCCGGGAATATATAATTATTGTTATATAATATTACATTTTTCTCTAAAATTCAAGGAATTAATTGAAAAGCTCTGACTTAAAGTAGCAAAAAGGCCTCCTTTTTCGGAGGCCTTTTTCCTGCTATTCCCCAGAAGTTCTGAAGAGAATAGTTTATCTTTATTTTATTTTATTTTATTTTATCGTACTGTACTGTATTGTATTATATTGCATTGTATTGAATTTCAATTAACTTAATATAACTAATTTAATTTGGCCAGGATTTCAGCAGCCACCTTTTCTGCAGTAAAGCCAAGATAGTCTGCTACCTCATCAGCAGGGCCACTTTCTCCATAGGTCTCAACACTGACCACATGATAGTTTTTGCCAAGTAATCTATACCAGCCAGAAGCTGTACCTGCTTCAACTACAACTTTAAATTGCTCGTAATCACCAGTAAGCTCTTTCACATAAGCAGCACCCTGGGCAATAAAATCATTTCTTTCAGGTACAGAGATCACCCGGCATCCTTTACCTTTGCCTTCCAATATTGCAGCTGCATCCAGAGCCAGAGAAACCTCACTACCACTGGCCATCATTACTACATCTGGATTAGCATTGGCTTTTACTACATAAGCACCCTTATTTACACCCTCCAGGACATTTCCTTCCCCTATTAAGGGTAAATTCTGTCTGGTGAGAATTAATGCAGTGGGACCTTCTGTATTCTCCATGGCTTTAACCCAGGCAGCTTTGGTTTCCTCTGCATCAGCAGGCCTTAAAACCTTTAGTCCAGGTATAAGTCTTAGAGCTTCAACATGCTCGATTGGCTGATGAGTTGGTCCATCTTCTCCTACATAGAAGGAATCATGGGTAAAGACATAAATTACAGGTAATTTCATTAGTGCTGCCATTCTAATGGATGGCCTCATATAATCAGAGAAAACCAGGAAGGTAGCACAGAAGGGTCGGAAGCCTTTATGAGCCATTATACCATTTACAATAGAACCCATTGCATGTTCCCGGATACCAAAACGGAAATTCCGGCCAGCAAAATTATCCTTCTGTATATCTCCATATTTGTCCAGATAGGTTTTGGTAGAAGGAGCCAGGTCAGCAGAACCACCAACCAGATATTCTACCAGGTCAGCAATGCCATTTAATACTTTCCCACTGGAAGCTCTGGAGGCAATGGGGCTGGCAATATCCATACTCATTACTTTCTCCCGGAAATCAGCTGGTAACTTTAGTGCAAAAGCATTGTCCCATTCTTCTTTTAATTCCGGATTCTTCTTCGCCCATTTCTCAAATTTTTCTTCCCATTCTTCTCTAACTTTCTTTAATTCTTCTCTTCGTCTGACAAAAAACTCTTTAACTTCCTCTGAAACATAGAATTCCTCATCAAGAGGTAAGCCGATATTTTCTTTCAGGCCCCTGATCTCTTCTTTACCTAGAGGAGCACCATGAGAGTCTGCTGTTCCTTCTTTAGTTGGGGCACCATAAGCAATCCTTGTTCTGGCTATAATCAAGGATGGCTTATCAGTAACACTTTTTGCCTCTTCAATGGCCTTACGCAGGGCATTGAAATCATGGCCATCTACATCTTCCACAACATGCCAGTTATAGGCCTTAAATCTGGCTCCAACATTTTCAGTAAAGGCCAGATCAGTACCACCCTCAATAGATATTTCATTATCATCATAAATGGCTATCAATTTACCTAATCCCAGGTGACCGGCCAGGGAAGCTGCCTCAGCAACTACTCCTTCCATCATACAACCGTCACCCATTAAGGTATATGTATAATGATCTACAATTTTATCTTCTGCAGTATTGAATCTAGCAGCCAGCATTTCTTCTGCTATGGCCATACCTACTGCATTGGCAAAACCTTGACCCAGTGGACCAGTAGTAGTTTCTACCCCCTCAGTATAGCCATATTCAGGATGACCAGGTGTTTTTGAATGTAATTGGCGGAAATTCTTCAGGTCATCAAGGCTGACATTAAAGCCTGCCAGGTGCAGGAGAGAATATAATAACATTGAACCATGGCCTGCAGATAAAACAAAACGGTCCCGGTTTGGCCAGTCGGGTTTTTCTGGATCATATTTCAGAACCTCTCCATAGAGTAAGGCGCCAATATCAGCACAACCAATTGGCAGGCCAGGATGGCCAGAATTGGCTTTTTCTACAGCATCTGCTGATAAGCCCCTCACCACATTAGCAATATTCCTTAACATCTTTATACCTCCTAACAATAATTATTGATAAGTTTTACTGGTTTTTCAAAAACAAGAAATTAAACTACCATTATTCATTGTATAATGTTTAAACATATTTGTCCAGTAGGACTTAATTTTTCTCCTCTGGTCCTGTATACTTAAAAGCACTGCCTATTACTTGAACAATTTCTCCAGAACAATATTACTTATATTTTATTACTACTATATTTTATCCTCATTATTAAGAGGGTATTCCCTTATATTTGTTTTAAGCTGGCCAGGCCTTCTTTATAGGGAGCCCTGATGATTCCTTTTTCCGTAATTATTCCATCTATATTCTCGTGAGGTGTTAAATCAAAAGCCGGGTTATAGACATCCACACCATCAGGTACTATCTGTATGCCCTGGATATGGGTCACCTCTTCCGGAGCCCGTTCCTCTATTTCTATCTCTGACCCATTATCAAGTTCAAAATCTATTGTCGATACAGGGGCAGCTACATAGAAGGGTACATGATAATTTTTTGCTAATTCTGACAGCATAAAGGTCCCTATCTTATTGGCTGTGTCACCATTAGAAGCAATCCGGTCTGCACCAACTATAATCAAATCGATTTTTCCATCCCTGATCAGGGTTGCAGCAACACTATCTATAATTACTGTAACAGGAATCCCCTCTTCCCTCAGTTCGAAGGCTGTCAAACGGGCCCCCTGGAGCCAGGGCCGGGTTTCATTGGCATAAACATGGATCTTTTTATCCCTTTCATAAGCGGCCCTGATTACCCCCAGGGCTGTCCCATAGCCTACAGTAGCTAATCCTCCTGTATTACAGTGGGTTAAAATCACAGCACCCTCTGCTACCAGTTCTCTCCCATATCTGCCGATAGAACGATTAATCTCTATATCTTCCCTGGCTATTTTATCTGCCTCTTCCTTTAGTCTTTTAACAATTTCAGGGAGATCCTTATCCTGCTCCTCTTCCATTATCCTCTCCATACGTTTGAGGGCCCAGGCAAGATTAACTGCTGTAGGCCGGCTCTTAAGCAATATATAACTGGCTTCTCTCATTTTCAGGAAAAAATCCCTTTTGGCATGTTTTTGAAATTCCTTTGCTGCCAGATATAGGCCATAAGCTGCAGTAGCCCCTATAGCCGGAGCACCTCTGACAACCATCCTGGCAATAGCATATTCCACATCTTGATATGTATGACATAGAAAATATTCCTTTTCCCCTGGCAGTTTGCGTTGATCAATTAAAAACAGCTTTCCTTCCTTAAATTCAAGAGATTTAAAAATCACCAACACCCCATTCCTATACAGATTAAAGGGGCTATCTCATAATTGAGCAGCCCCTTTCCTTGACCTGATTCTAAACCAGGATATAGATTTCCTGGAAATAATCTATTATTTATTCCGGCTATAATTTTTATAGGCCACTACAATAGCAGTTGTAACAATAGCAGAAATAACTGCTTCAGCAATAGCATTTGTAGTAAAAACCGAGATTAATATTACATTGAAAGCAGCTCCCACTATCTCCACTACCCGCCGGGCATAAATTAGGTATAACATCAGAAACACTAAAGCTGTATTGGTTAGACTGCCTGCTGCACCTGCCAGTAGGGTACTGACAGTTTCGCCAGCCCTTTCCTTCCTGAAGAGTTTTTTAACACCAACATAGACATAATAGGCTACTAACCCTATGAAGATCCTTGGTAAAACAGAAACCAGTGGATTAATAAAAAGCGGATCCAGCGGGGTAACAGGTCTAGTTAAGGCATGTAGCAGGGATACCAGACCCAAGAGGGTCCCCATAATTAAACCTGCCACAGGACCTGCAATCAATCCTGTAATAATAGTAGGGATATGAAGGACCGTTGCACTAATACTACCCAGTGGTATAGCCCCTAAAGGGGTGACATCCAGTATAATGGTAATGGCCAACATAACAGCAAGGATAGTTAAACTCCTGGTATTCCTCAATCCCTTCCTCTTCTTTTGCGCTAAGTATTTCATTTTTACTCCCTCCTGTTCTCGTTCCCTTACGGGATACAAGACATATTTTTATAGCATTTATTATAGCAAAATTTACATATAAGGTAAAGAGTTAAGTTAATTTATTCTATTTCCTTAAGCGCCCCGGTCCTGGTATTATATACCCCCTGACGGTTTTTTATAATTGCCCTATAGATACCAAAAAGAATCAGGATACCTCCCATTAAGGTCACTCTATTAATCCCTTCCCCCAGGATTACCCAGGCTAAAATAGTAGTTAAAATAGGTTCAAGTAATATAGTCAAAGAAACAAGGGTAGCTGGTAAGATCCGGACAGAGTAGTTTAAAATAGAATGGCCAATAAGGGTAGGCCCCAGGGCCAGGCCCAGAAAAACAAGATAATCCTGCCAGTCATAACCGCTAAATTCCTGGCCGGTAAAAAGAGCCAGTATACCCAGAAAGAGAGTGGCATAAGTATAAATAATAAATAAGTAAGGGAAGTAATCCAACCTTTCCCGTAAACTCCTCCCAGTAAACAAATAGGCTGCAGCAAAGAAGGCGGCAATTATAGCCAATATATCCCCCCATACTTTAGTAAAAAGTGTACTTAGACTGCCAATACTAATTATTATACTCCCGATCATAGCGAAAATAATTCCGGAAATAATTCCAGGCCGCAAATCCTCCCTGGCAAAAAAATACTCCAACAAATAGGTAAATAGGGGCTGTAAGGCCATAAAAATAACAGCATTGGATACACTGGTATATTCAAAAGCACTAGTCCACAAAAAAAAGTGGCTGGCCAGAAAAAAGCCTACCAGAATTAGCCTGGCTTCTTTAAAATATACTAACTGGTCTCTGAAGCTCTTCTTTTTTAGTAAAGGTGTCATAAGCAAGATAGTGAATAACATCCTGTAAAAGGCAATTACCAGTGGGCCTGCTTTTGCCACTTTGATTAAGATCCCTGAAGTGGAGATTACTGTTACTCCTATTGCCAATAAAAAATAGATTTTATTCTGCTTTGTTTTTTCCATTTTTCATCCTTCCTTCATTACTATATAGGTTATTGAATTTATTGCTAAATGATAAAGAGGCCTGTTAACTTACAGGCCCTGGATATGTAGTTTAAGCTCTGCACCTTCCAGGATTGCACAGCTTAAGTCCTATAAAAATTAAAAAAATGAATAATTGGCTCTATTTAAGGCTATTCTAATTGACACACCCCACAGTAAAAAGGAGCTTTCCCCAATGAATGATATAATAAGTAAAAGCAAGGCCTGGTTTATTGCCATAAGACCTTATGGCTTTGTTACAACCCTTGTCTCCACCAGTCTAGGAGGAGCCCTGGCTTACTATCATGGAAGTTTCAATTTTTTGCTACATCTTTTAAGTATGATACCTCTAATACTGATCCATACTGGCACTAATCTGATTAATGATTATTATGATTATATTCAGGGTATAGATGCTAAGAGTTCCAGTACCTTTTATAAAGTAAAAGACATTATCAGTATCAAAGAAATTTATTGGGCTGGTATTTTATCTTTTATTGCCAGTATTCCCTTTGGAATAATCCTTTCTCTTTACCGGGGTTGGATTATCTTTGTCCTTGGTAGTATCGGTGCCCTGGCTGGTTTTTTCTATACAGCCAAACCCATTAATTACAAATATTATGGCCTGGGCGGGCCATCTATATTCCTCTGGATGGGAATAGTGATGGTCTGGGGCATATATTATATTCAAACTGGTCTTCAGAGCTGGTACCCAGTCTGGGTCGGCATACCGGTTAGTTTTCTTATAACAGGGATGCAACATTCCAATGAATTAAGGGATTATGAAAATGACAGGAAAAATGGTCTCTTGACCGCCCCGGTAATAATGGGCTTTGAAGCAGCCAGATATTATTATTACTTTCTCATTGGAGCAGCCTATCTTTCCCTTGCTATTTTAATAATCTCTAAACTCTTACCCTACTGGACCGCTTTGGCCTTTTTAACCTTACCCTTAGCTATAAATAGAATAAAAACAGTTTACTCTGCCAGAGAAAGCGCAGACCTGGTTGGCATTGTTCAGAAAATGGCCAGTCTAAACGCTATCTTTGGTATTTCCATGGTAATTACCCTAATTATCAGCAGGTTTATATAATTCCCTCTTTCAATTCCATAATCTTAATTCCTTATAACCATAAAAATCATGGTCCTTTCTTAAGACACTTATCCCTGCAGGGATTATTGGGGCCAGACAATTTATGGCTTCCATGACTTCCTCTTCATGGTCAGGTAGATTTACTATTAATGTTGTTTTTCTTATACCAGCTCTACCACGACTTAAAATCACTGCTGGGTATTTCCTGGCTGTTTCCACTCTCATAAATTCTGTAATCCCAGGAACTTCTTTTTCTACAACAGCCAGAGTAGCCTCCGGAACACAGTTTTTCCGGGCAAAACCAGTACCACCTATTGTTAATACCAGGTCAGCAGCACCCTTTTCTGTAACATTAAACAGTTCTTCTTGAATGGCCCGAAAGTCTTCCCGGACAACAGAAGAGTATACCTTACGGGCATTAAATTTCGCCAGGATCTCACTGATAATCTTATCTACTGAATTATTACCAGCTGATTCCTTATCAGATGATACTTCATCACTGATAAACAAAACAGCCACCCTGATCATCTATTAATTCCTCCTTAATATATTATTAAATTCTATAAATATATAAAGATTCTTTCTGTCAATATTTAATTCAACATCTCTTATAAAAATCCCTTTATTTTTACAGCTAAAATATAAATAAAAGTAATAGTTAGAAAAATAAAAATCTACAGTTAAAATCCTGGACAAAAAAAGACAGGAGCTCATAACTCCTGTCTCTACTCTCTGCTTATTTTAATTCTTCCAGGTGCTGCTGGAGTATCTTTTTCTTCTCTTGATAGGCCAGCAATTTTTCTCTTTCTTTTTCTACAAGTTCAGCAGGGGCTTTTTTGACAAAGCCTTCATTGGCCAGTTTCCCTTCTGCTCTTTTTATCTCACTTTCCACCTCAGCCAGTTCTTTTTCCAGCCGCTCAATTTCTTTATCAATATCAATCATACCCTCCAGAGGGAGAATAATCTCCACTCCACCAGATACAGCAGTAGAAACTTTAGCCGGTTTTTCCTGTAGATCAACTTCAATAATTAATTCACTGAGACCAGCCAGATTCCTGATATATTCATATCCTTCATTGAGGATAGACTTTTTCTCTTCCGGGCTATTGAGGATAGCCTTAATCCTCTTGCCTGGATTAACCTTCATCTCATTTCTGATATTCCTGATAGATTTGATAACACCCATTATCAGATTCATCTTTTCTTCGATTAGATCATTAATTTTATCCTTTGCACTGACTGGCCAGGGAGCTGTCATAATACTCTCTCCTGTTCCCGGTAGCTGCTGCCAGATTTCTTCTGTGATAAAGGGCATAACAGGGTGGAGGAGGCGGAGTATTTTTTCCAGAACCACAGTTCCCACAAATTGGGCTGTTTTCTTTGCTACTGGATCCTCATCCTGGTATAAACGGGCTTTAATCAATTCTATATACCAGTCACAGTATTCACTCCAGATAAAGTCATAAAGGCTTTTACTTACTTCCCCAAAATTATATTTTTCCAGTGCTTCATCAACAGTAGCACTAATTTTATTTAAACGGCTAATTATCCAGTAATCTGCCAGGGTAAAATCCAGTTCTTCCTCTTTAATTTCACCGAAATCCAGGTCCTCTATATTCATCAGAATAAAGCGGGAAGCATTCCAGATCTTGTTGGCAAAATTTCTACTGGCCTCCATTCTCTCTTCTCTAAATCTCATATCATTACCGGGACTATTACCAGTAATTAAAGTAAAGCGTAAGGCATCAGCACCGTATTTATCAATTAATTCCAGTGGGTCTATACCATTCCCCAGGGATTTACTCATTTTCCTTCCTTGGGCATCCCTGATCAAGCCATGGATATAAACATCTCTAAAGGGTACTTCATCCATAAATTCCAGGGCCATAAAGATCATCCTGGCTACCCAGAAGAAAATAATGTCCCTGCCGGTTACCAGTACACTGGTGGGATAGAAATACTTTAGATCCTCTGTCTCTTCTGGCCAGCCCAGTGTAGAAAAGGGCCAGAGGCCAGAACTAAACCAGGTATCCAGGACATCTTCATCCTGGCGCAGATTAGTACTGCCACAAACCGGACAGCTTTTTACTTCTTCTTCCTTGCTGACAATAACCTCTCCACAATCCTGGCAATACCAGACAGGTATACGGTG